>NZ_QGAD01000021.1:0-59336 GCF_005233705.1 Paenibacillus sp. CFBP13512
GTGCACCGACGCGTTATCGCATCAGCAACTCTTATAATATATCATGCTCATTTCATTTCGTCAACACTTTTTTTCAATCTTTTTTTCAAGCGATCTGCAATGTTGAAATTTGTTAATCTCTTTCATTGCGTTCAACACTTTTAAACATTAAAAACAGTGCGAGAATTAATTTATCATATATTTATAGATTACGTCAATAGTTTTTTACAATTTAATTATTAGTCTCTTTGTAGCGTCCGTTTCGTACGTATTTGGATAGTTCCTTTTGTGGTGCGAAACGTGCATACATTTGAAAAATCGTTTTGTATCTTTTATCAATTGATTTGCGTATATCCTGATTTAGACGTTGATCACTTAGATCGAATAACATTTCATCTAATTCTTTACGTAATACATAAGCCATCTCTTTACATTCTTTATCGTTTAATAACATTCCAAGCATATGAATATCCTCCCTAGATTGTAACTCCTCACAGTATATCTATTAGGCTGCTATCTGTAGATGTATCAATCTCAATCCATTTACATACAATAACAGCCTTCTGGATAGTGATGAATTAACCTAATTAGGCATACTTGTAACTGTTTGTATGTGATTTTTTGTAAATAACTAAGCCTGCATTAACCAGAATGTTACCGTACTCTCTATAATCGCTGCTACAAAAAGAATAATGACTAGCCAAAATGAAGCTGTGATTGTAGATCTCATAAACTGTTTCCAAGCTACTCTGAGTTTTACTCTTCCTGCTGGACTCCATGTGGTTAGACTATCCAATACCAATTTACCAAATTTCAGACCATAAGCGGCGGCGATAAGAATAGCAGGAATTTCAAAGATTCCATGTGGTAATAATCCTTTAACTATTAAAGTCACTACATCCTGTCCCTGCATATCATAGGTACGTAGTAGAAATCCAATAATCATTCCGTTCATAACTAAAAAGATTACTGGAATGATCCCTATAAATATTCCTAAATAAATAATAAGAACACTTTTGATCGCATTGTTTAGAAAGATAAACACAAAATAGTTAAGTTCTACATGCTGTCCTTGGTTAAGCTGCTCTTTGACTACTTGTAGTTGCTGAAGTTGTTCTCTTAAATAGTTACCCAATGGTTCTACTAATAAGATTCCTGCTACAATTCCTACTGCAAACAGAATGGTAGAAACCAATAACATTGATTTGTTAGATTTAAGATCACGCCAAAAAGTACGCAATGAAAACAATGAAGCCATATATTCTACTCCTTTACAACACAATTTGGTAAATAGATAAAAATAGAGAGCAAGGTATGATACGCCTTCCTCTCTATCTATCGGTTATTGAGATCAATCCTATATTTATTAGTATTGAGGTTTAGCCATGTTTCTCAATTACTTTTAGAGCTAACTCATTATATAGTTGACCAATTTCACTATCTTCTTTGTATACAGAAGGTGAAAAGTCAGGATCTGTTGGTAAATTGTCTGGTGCGCCTAACGGAATTTGAGCTAGTAGTTCAGTATGCAGTGTTTCTGCAAGCTGTCCACCGCCCCCTCTACCGAAGACATACTCTTTCTGTCCATCTCTTGCTTGGTAGTAAGACATATTTTCGACAACACCCAGAATCTCATGATCGGTCTGTAATGCCATCGTTCCCGCACGTGCTGCTACAAATGCTGCTGTTGCATGTGGAGTAGTTACCAGTATTTCTTTACTTTGTGGAAGAATCTGATGTACATCCAATGCTACATCCCCTGTTCCTGGAGGTAGATCTAGTAACATATAATCCAATGGAGCCCAGTCCACATCAGCAAAAAACTGACGAAGCATTTTACCCAGCATCGGTCCACGCCAGATTACAGGATTATTTTCTCGAATAAAGAATCCCATCGACATTACTTGAACGCCGAATCGTTCTACCGGTTGAATACGTCCTTCTTCTACAGTAGGGCCTTCTTCTATTCCCATCATGTCTGGAATACTGAATCCGTAAATATCAGCATCAATAATGCCTACTCTTTTTCCCTGGCGGACTAATGCAGTTGCTAAATTTACTGTAACAGTAGATTTACCGACGCCACCTTTACCACTAGCTACAGCGATAAAACGTACACCGGAATTCTGATGAATGATAGGAAGCTCCTCTAGACCTGCTGCATGACCTTTGTGCGTCTCAGATTCAGGCGGTAGTGCTTCTTCTGTGTCTGGAGATAGTAATTGACGTACTGTAGCCATTTCAAGCTCAGAAGGCGCTCTGAAACGAATATGTAGGTCAATCGGTTCAACAATTTTAAGAGCGGCTCGAATCGATTGCTCTATAGCATCTTTATATTCTTGACCTAATTCAATACCCACTACAGTTAATGAAATTCTGGTATCTTTGATCATAACATCGCGAATAAATTGCATTTCCAATAAAGGAAATTCGTACTGCGGATCTGTAACCGTACTTAATAACTCCAAAACATAGTCTCTTGATAACATATGAGGTGCACTCCTTATGTGGTTAGATTGAATATATCGTTATAAAGACAACCATGCGCTAATGCAACAATACGTTATATTATACCATTTTATATTATTGATTCGCGAATCGTACACCATAAAAGTATAAATAAAATGTTTCTACATCGATCGGCTTCATTTCTTATATAAAAAAACCGCTTCACTTCAAATCATGATCACATGACTAAAGTAAAGCGGTTTGGAATACATAGTGACTAATTTAGAGTTTGTTATGTTCTGCCATACCTTCAATTAATACTTCTGCTACTTCTGGACGGGTAAATTCCGGTGGCGGGCATTGACCATCTCTTAGTAATGCTCTCACTTTTGTGCCAGAAAGAGTTAAATGATTTTCTTTAGAATGCGGGCAAGTTTTGCTCGATGCCATGTTACCGCATTTGGTACAGAAAAAGCTATGTTCAAAGAATAGTGGAGTAATTCCTAATTCCTCTGCCGTAAAGTTAGTGAAAATTTCTTGAGCTTCATACGTTCCATAATAGTCACCTACACCCGCATGGTCGCGACCAACAATAAAGTGTGTACATCCATAATTTTTGCGAACCATTGCATGGAATATGGCTTCTCTTGGTCCTGCATAACGCATTGCTGCTGGAAATACTCCTAAAAAGGCACGATCTTTTGGATAGTAATTTTCTAAAAGAACTAAATAACTACGCATCCGTACATTCGCAGGTACATCATCTGACTTTGTTTCACCTACCAATGGATTCAAAAATAAAGCATCTACAATCTCCATTGCACTCTTTTGAATATATTCATGAGCACGATGCACAGGATTACGAGTTTGGAAACCGACGACTGTTTTCCATCCTTTATCTGCAAAAATCTTTCTGGTTTTTTCAGGATCAAAATAAAACTCACCGAACTTTTCAGGTTGAGGACGTTTTAATACTTGAATAGGTCCTCCTACATAGATCGAAGAACGACTGAATAATTTTTGTATCCCTGGATGTTCAGGATCATCTGTTTTAAAGATTTTCACCGCTTCTTGTTGTTGATCTACTGTATAGATGCTACGTACCTCTAATGTACCGTAGATCACTCCATCCTGCTCTCCTACTAATGCTACTTGCTCACCTATTTGAAGAGTGGAAGTAATAGATTCATCTAAAGCAAGTGTAATTGGAATACTCCATACTGTTCCATTTGATAATCTCATATTTTCGAGAACAGAATGATAATCTGCTTCTTCCATAAATCCTTCAAGTGGCGAAAAGGCTCCTACACCTATAAGATCAAGATCGGAGATAGTCCATGTATTGATAGGAATTTGTTTCCACAGTTGAGCTTGAGCCAATAACTGATCGTGCTCTTCCTCTTTTACAATACGCTGGATCAATTGACCCCCATGTGGCAAAATTGTTGTCATTCTGTAATCGCTCCTGTCTCATCATAAATGTGTATGCTATAAAATCTATCTGTCTAAGTATACATGAAGCCGACCAAATGCTAAAAATCACTTGATCGGCTGAGATTATCTATGTTAGTCATAATGTTGAATTATTTGTGTAATCCACATTCTGTTTTATCAGAGTTAGCCCAACGTCCAGCACGAGGATCTTCGCCTGGCATAACCTGACGTGTACATTGTTCACAACCAATACTAGGGTAATGTTGATCATGCAGAGGATTATAAATAATATCGTTATCTCGAATATACTGCCATACCTCTTCAGAAGTCCAATCTGCAATAGGGTTAAACTTCATCAAACCAAATTTGGAATCATATTCGATCTTTTTAGCATTTGCACGAGTGGGTGCTTGGTCACGCCGAATACCCGTAATCCATGAATCATATTGAGATAATATCCGAGTTAAAGGTTCTACTTTGCGAATATTGCAGCAAGCATTAGGATCGACAGTCCATAGCGATTCTCCATGAGCAGCAGCTTGTTCTTCAGGAGTCAGCTTTGGAGCTACTTTAACAAATTCCATACCATAACGCTCAATCATACGATCACGAGTCTCATAGGTTTCTTTAAAATGGAAATCAGTATCTAAATAGAAAATATCAGTGGACGGGCTGATATTCTGTAACATATCCACAATGACTACATCTTCAGCTCCAAAACTACAAGCAAAAGTAAGACTTTCAAAATTATCCACAGCCCAACGGATGACTTGTTCAGCTGTAGCATGTTCTAACTCTTCCGCTTTTACTCGAGCTAACTCTTCTTTTTCCAACAGATTCATATTTAGTTCCCCCATCTTTGGAATTCATTTTACCATTTTGGTTTTAAGTACCTTCAATAAATGACTACACTTTTAAAAGGATTCAAATTAAAGCCGACTAAACAACTAAGAATTATGTATATTATAGTACTTAATGGTTGAGGATTCAATAGTATTTTTGAAGTTAATCACAAGTTATTCACAATCTTGTACAGCTGATTCTATATTTAATTTTAATTGCTATTGATATTTATGATTGTACACAGGGTTATACACATATAAAATGGTGGTCAAAATGTGGTCACGTTTCTTTTAAACACAAAAAAACCTCCCACCATTTCTGGTAAGAGGTCTTTGTAAACCTTAATATACAAGGAATATTAACGTTTGGAGAACTGAGGTGCGCGACGTGCTGCTTTAAGACCGTATTTTTTACGCTCTTTCATACGAGGGTCACGAGTCAGGAATCCAGCTTTTTTCAAAGATCCACGAAGTTCAGGATCAGCTTTAAGCAATGCACGGGAGATACCGTGACGGATTGCTCCTGCTTGACCAGAAATACCACCACCGTGAGCCAATACGATTACATCGTAGCTTCCGATCGTTTCTGTCAAGTTAAGTGGTTGTTTAACGATCAGTTTAAGTGTATCTAAACCGAAATATTCATTGATGTCGCGTTTATTGATGACAATGCGTCCTTCACCCGGTACAAGGCGAACACGTGCTACCGAATGTTTACGACGACCTGTCCCATAGTATTGTACTTGTGCCATGAAACTGTCCTCCTTTTAATTAGCCGCGAAGTTCGTAAACTTCCGGTTTTTGTGCTGCATGTGGGTGTTCTACGCCAGCATATGCTTTCAATCTTAACTTCATTTGGTTACCCATACGAGTTTTTGGAAGCATACCATGAACTGCAAATTCGATTACACGTTCTGGTTTGTTTTTAAGCATTTCATCAGCAGTGGTAACTTTAAGACCACCTGGATGCATTGAGTGACGGTAGTATTTTTTGTCTTGCAATTTTTTACCAGTCAAGTGGATTTTGTCAGCATTGATTACGATAACGAAATCTCCACCGTCTACATGAGGGGTAAATTGTGGTTTGTGTTTGCCGCGAATAAGTGCAGCTGCTTCACTAGCCAAACGACCAAGCGTTTTGCCTTCAGCATCGATAATGTGCCAATTGCGTTCTACTTCACTTGGCTTGGCAATGTACGTCGTACGCATGAAAAGTTCCTCCTTAGTGTGCTTTTGAAAATATATCATTACGGTATATTTTCATATATCTTCGTTCTTGAGTTAGTGTTGTTAGTACACAGTGTTACATATTTATTAAGTGATGGATTAAAAATTTTAGGTGGTGTTATTCTTAATGGGGCTGTGGGATAGCCTTAAGAAAACACAAACTTTATTTTACAGCATAAAAACACGTTAAGCAAGAACTATTTGAAGTTTTTCTAGAAAAAATTTCGTAGGCATTTGCTTTGAAATTTTACTATGTATTAAACTCCTCATAGTGAACCCCCCACATCGTCAACGCTTTGCTGATTGCAGTTGGTCCTGCCTCACTACGATCCTCCGCAGCAATCATATTAGAAATAGCATCTGGTGCGTGTTTACCTTCTCCCACTTGTACCAGTGTCCCCATAATAATACGTACCATATGCTGTAAAAATCCACTGCCCGTTATATAAAAGTGTAGAATACCTTGGTCTCTTGTATCAGGACGGGTCATAGAATAATCTACTTCCAATCGTGCCTCATAGATTGTACGGATATGACTTTGCTTTTCAGAATGTTTTGAAGCAAAGGTTGTGAAGTCATGAGTACCTATAAAGTGGGAAAGAGCTTCACGCATTGCTTCAATATTCAGTTTGCCTGGATGATGTAATTGCATATGCCTTAGAAAAACATTTGGATATTGATTAGCGTTAATCGTGTATCGATATGTTTTTCGTTTGGCTGAGCGCCGTGAGTGGAAGTCCAAATGAACCTCGCGCGCATTTGTAACAATAATATCTTTGGGCAAGCGACCATTTAAAGCAAGTGGCCAACGTTCTGCTGGGACGGTTGATTCAGTCAAGAAATGAAAGACTTGTCCAATCGCATGTACACCTGCATCTGTACGACCTGAGCCATGAATCTTTGGTTTTTCTCCAATGATAGAGGCAATTGCTTTTTCTAAATGATCCTGAATCGTATTTCCGTCCGGTTGGGTCTGAAATCCGTTATATCTAGTTCCATCATAATTGACAGTCATACAAAGATTCCTCATATATCCTCACCTTTTATACAAAGCAAGGGAGCCCCTAATGGAGCTCCCTCCCTCATTATCCTCAAACACTGCATGTTCCAAACAGAGAAAAAAAGGGTTTTGTCAGAATCTGTTGACCCTGTCCACCCTTTCCTCATCTGCATGTTACGCGCGGTCTACCAATTCAAGATAAACCATAGGTGCAGCATCGCCGCGACGAGGTCCTAATTTAAGAATACGAGTGTATCCACCTGGACGCTCTGCATAGCGAGTTGCTAAATCAGAAAACAATTTTTGGATAGCATCTTGTCCACCATCGAGAGACTCGCGACGAACATAAGCAGCTACTTGACGACGAGCATGAAGATCTCCACGTTTAGAAAGGGTGATCAGTTTTTCAGCGATAGAACGAACTTCTTTCGCTTTAGCTTCAGTCGTTTGAATACGCTCATACAAGAACAGGTCAGTTACCAGGTCACGAAACAAAGCTTTACGAGCGCTGGAGTTACGACCCAATTTTTGGTATGCCATGTTGTTTTTCCCTCCTTCATTACACTATTAAATGATTAGTCTTCTTGACGAAGTCCTAATCCTAATTCTTCAAGCTTCTCTTGAACTTCCTCAAGCGATTTGCGGCCCAAGTTGCGGACTTTCATCATATCGTCTTCGGATTTCGTAGTTAGCTCTTGTACGGTATTAATACCAGCACGTTTCAAGCAGTTGTAAGAACGTACAGAGAGATCAAGCTCTTCGATAGTCATCTCGAGCACTTTCTCTTTTTTATCTTCCTCTTTTTCGACCATGATTTCAGCATCTTTTGCTTCGTCAGTTAGACCAACAAATAACATCAAATGCTCAGTCAAAATTTTAGCGCCCAGGCTAACTGCTTCTTCAGGGCGAATGCTACCATCCGTCCAGATTTCAATAGTTAACTTGTCATAGTTCGTTACTTGACCTACACGAGTATTTTCCACGCCATAGTTAACGCGGGAAATCGGAGTATAGATAGAATCTACAGGAATGACACCAATTGGTTGATCATCACGTTTATTCTTATCTGCAGCAACATAGCCACGACCACGATTTGCAAAAATACGCATGTGAAGTCTAGAACCTGGAGCTAAAGTGGCGATATGAAGATCCGGATTCAGGATTTCAACATCACTGTCTGCACGGATATCTCCTGCAGTGATCGCCCCTTCTCCTTCCGCATCAATCTCCAACACTTTTTCTTCATCAGAGTGGATCTTAAGCGAAAGGGCCTTGAGGTTCAGAATGATTTCTGTAACGTCTTCCATCACACCTTGAACCGTTGAGAACTCATGCAATACACCATCGATTTGAACAGATGTTACTGCTGCTCCCGGAAGAGAAGATAACAAAATTCTACGAAGTGAGTTGCCAAGTGTTGTGCCATAACCACGTTCGAGCGGTTCAATGATGAATTTACCGTAGTTACCTTCATCATTTACATCTACGGTCTCAATTTTCGGCTTTTCGATTTCTATCACTGCAATATCCCTCCTTCAAAACGTCGCTCCTGTGAAACTGTCGCTGAATACTTACAAATAGACATGCAGTAGTATACCCGGTAAACGGATCTTTACCTTTGCCGGGAGTTATACTACAAAATAAAGAGACATGCTTCAATTATACGCGGCGACGTTTTGGTGGACGGCATCCGTTATGCGGGATTGGCGTTACATCTTTGATTAGGTTAACTTCAAGACCAGCTGCTTGCAAAGAACGAATTGCTGCTTCGCGTCCAGCTCCTGGACCTTTAACCATAACCTCAACGGCTTTCATACCGTGTTCCATTGCTGCTTTAGCTGCTGTTTCAGCTGCTAATTGTGCTGCGAATGGAGTAGACTTACGAGATCCTCTGAAACCTAGACCGCCTGAGCTTGCCCAGGAAATCGCGTTACCATGAGGGTCCGTAATTGTAACGATCGTATTATTAAACGTGGAACGGATGTGCGCCACGCCAGATTCAATATTTTTACGGTCACGACGTTTTGTACGTACGACTTTTTTAGCTTTAGCCATTGTGTGTTATACCCCCCTTACTTCTTCTTGTTCGCTACAGTACGACGAGGACCTTTACGTGTACGAGCATTAGTTTTAGTACGTTGTCCACGAACCGGCAATCCACGACGGTGACGAACACCACGGTAACATCCGATTTCGATTAGACGCTTAATGTTTAGAGAGATCTCACGACGAAGATCACCTTCAACTTTAGTACTACCAATTACTTCACGCAATTTTCCAACTTCATCTTCTGTAAGATCGCGGACACGAGTGTTCAGGTCAATACCAGTATCACTCAGAATTTTCTGGGAAGTCGTTTTACCGATTCCGAAAATATATGTCAAGGCGATCTCAACGCGTTTATCACGTGGTAAATCCACGCCAGCTATACGTGCCATTTTACGCTACACCCCCTAGATAATTATCCCTGTTTTTGTTTGTGTTTAGGATTCTCACAAATTACCATTACATTCCCTTTGCGGCGAATGACTTTGCATTTTTCGCAGATGGGTTTTACAGAAGGTCTTACCTTCATGTTAATTACCTCCTCAAGTTTTACGTCCGTAAAACTTACTTGTAATCATTGTATCTGCTGACAAGCAATGATTTCATAAACATCTATTATAACATAGATTAGTGTTAAAGTGTCTATTTGCGGTAAGTTATACGACCTTTTGTCAAATCATAAGGTGACAATTGTACAACTACTTTATCTCCAGTCAAAATACGGATAAAGTGCATCCGTAGCTTTCCAGAAACATGAGCGAGAATCTGATGACCATTCTCTAATTCAACTTTGAACGTTGCATTTGGCAAGGGTTCAAGAACCACGCCTTCTACCTCAATAACATCTTCCTTGGCCACAGTCAGTCTCCTTTCTGTTCAACATTGTTTTCGGCAGATTCCAAGAACTTGGTAACTGCATAGCGCAATTTCCCGTTCGTGACCCGACCGCTTTCTTGCAAACTGTTTACTACTTCGCTGCTAATCACCGGCATTAGCTCCAGATGAAGCAGATTCTTCTTCTTCGGCTGGTCAAACTTTCGTTTGTTCCCGTCGGCGATATAAACAAACTTTTCATCCGGTACTGCAATGATAACAGCAGGTTGAGAAGCTCCCTGACCTTTTAACACTTTCACAATTTGACCGACCTGCGGGTTCATTGTTGTTTTCACAAGAATCACCTACGCATTTAGTTTAGTTTTGTGAAAATTTCCATACCGTCTGGTGTAACCGCAACTGTATGTTCAAAATGGGCACATAATGAGCCATCAACAGTAACTACTGTCCATTTGTCTTCAAGCGTTTTGACATGTTGCTTGCCGGCATTTACCATCGGCTCGATTGCCAGAACCATTCCCGGCTTCAGCCTCGGTCCGCGATCCGCAACTCCATAGTTTGGAATTTGAGGGGCTTCGTGCAGCTTCGCTCCGATACCATGTCCTACGTATTCACGTACGACAGACATACCGGCATCTTCAATAAAACGCTGTATCGCATGCGATATTGTAAACAAGCGTACATCTGGCTTGACCAGTTCAAGTCCTGCATACAAAGAACCTTCAGTTACTTCTAAAAGTTTTTTTGCATCATCAGAAATCTGTCCTACCGGATAAGTCCATGCAGAATCTCCATGATAACCTCGGTATTCAGCACCAATATCAAGTGTAACGATGTCGCCTTCTTGCAATTTGCGTTTATTCGGGAATCCATGAACTAATTGCTCATTAACCGAAGCACAAATGCTGGCAGGAAAACCATTGTATCCTTTGAATGACGGTAAGGCATTTTGACTGCGAATATAACGGTCTGCAATCTGATCAAGATGTTCGGTCGTAATACCTGGCTCGATCGCTTGCTTGATTAGACGATGCGTCTCAGCTACAATTCGCCCTGCTTCCCGCATAAAGCCTAGTTCTGTTTCGGATTTGCAAATGATCATTCTGCTTAACCTCTAAGCAATGAAACAATATCCTTAGATACCGCATCAATACTTTGATCGCCATCAATCTCTCTCAATAGCTTTTGATCACCGTAGTAAGCAATAAGTGGCGCTTCTGTTTTCGTATGATACTCATTCAGACGCGTTCCTACGCTTTCTTCGTTATCATCAGCACGTTGATAAAGTTCACCACTATCAATATCGCACACGCCTTCTTGCTTCGGCGGATTGAATTCAATATGGTAAGTAGCTCCACAAGTTTTGCAAATACGTCGTCCGGTAATCCGAACAAGCAATTTGTTAAGGTCTACTTTTAAATTGATCACGTGGTCCAGCTTACGCTCCATTGCTGCCAGCATTTTATCCAACGCTTCAGCTTGAGCTAAAGTTCTTGGAAAACCGTCAAGCAAGAAACCTTTTTTACAATCGGGCTGAGCAAGACGCTCTTCCACGATTCCGTTCGTTACGTCATCCGGTACAAGCAAACCTTGATCGATGAACTCTTTGGCTTTTACTCCAATTGGAGTTTCCTGTTTGATCGCTAGACGAAATGCATCGCCTGTAGAAATATGAGGAATACCTAGTTCTTTCACAATCACTGCTGCTTGTGTTCCTTTTCCTGCTCCCGGAGGCCCCATGAATATGATGTTCACGTAATGTCACTCCCCCTAAGACTAATGCTGCAAGAACAGCACGGAAAGGCGCCGGTGTGAACAAGCATGACTTGTCCCAGCCGGAACCTGCCGTCTATTTATTGATAAAACCTTTGTAATGGCGTTTAATGAGCTGGCTTTCGATCGTTTTCATCGTATCAAGTGCAACCCCGATTACGATAAGAAGCGATGTACCGCCGATTTGCACAGATTGTGGCAAACCTGAAATAGCTCCTAAGAATACTGGTAATACCGAGATGACCGCAAGGAATAATGATCCTGTCATGGTCAAACGAGTCATAACACGAGTCAAATAAGTAGCCGTTGGCTTACCTGGACGAACACCCGGGATATATCCACCATTCTTTTTCATATTATCTGCCATTTGCGTAGGATTCATTTGCACAAATGTATAGAAGAAAGTAAAACCTATGATCATTATAACATACAGCACCATACCAAGCGGTTTGTCATACCACAAGTTTGCAGTAATCCATTTTGCCCAGATATGAGTAGACCAGAAGCTTGCTATAATAATCGGAAATTGTAGCAATGAAACGGCAAAGATAACAGGGATAACACCCGCTGAGTTAACTTTCAACGGAATATGTGTATTCTGTCCACCATACATTTTGTTACCTACAACGCGTTTTGCATATTGTACTGGAATTTTACGAATACCCTGTTGGATAAAGATAACTCCGACAACGATGAAAATCACGACGAGAACAACAATGGCTAACTTCGCAACATTAAAGAACGTCTGACCTTGTTGCAGGAAATCCGATTGAACCATATCACGGATATGCTGCGGAATAGCTGCAACAATACCAGCGAAGATGATGATCGAAATACCGTTACCGATTCCTTTTTCAGTGATTTGTTCCCCAAGCCACATCAAGAATGATGTACCTGCCGTTAATACAATAGCAATAATAATGTAATCTACCGCAGTAGCATTAGGAATCATTTCTGCATTGTATAAACGGTTGAAACCAATCGATGTACCAAAGGCTTGGATAAGACCCAGAATAACAGTACCATACCGGGTAATCTGTGCCAGTTTCTTTTTACCGTGTTCCCCTTGTTTGGCCCATTCCGCAAATTTCGGAATGACATCCATAGATAATAGTTGAACTATAATGGATGCAGTGATATACGGCATGATCCCAAGGGCAAAAATGGAGAAATGCCCCAAAGCTCCCCCTGAGAAAGTATTTAGAAGACCGAACAATTCTTTACCTTGAGCGTTAGCAGACTGGAATACACTTTTGTCTACACCCGGAACCGGTACAAACGCACCGATACGGTAGACAATGAGCACCAGCAAGGTAAAGATAATCCGATTTCTAAGATCCTCAACCCGCCATATATTCTTTAGGGTCTTGAACATTAGATCACCTCGGTTTTACCGCCGGCAGCCTCGATTTTCTCTACCGCAGATTGAGAGAACTTATTCGCTTTTACAGTCAATTTCACAGTGATGTCGCCATTACCAAGAATTTTAATTCCGCTTCTTGCATTTTTAACGATTCCCTGTTCCATCAAGAACGTAGGAGTTACTTCTGTATCAGCAGCAAAGCTGTTTAAATCTTCGATGTTTACGAGTGCATATTCTTTACGAGTAGGGTTAACAAATCCGCGTTTAGGCAAACGACGATACAATGGGTTTTGTCCGCCTTCAAATCCTGGACGAACGCCCCCGCCTGAACGAGAGTTTTGTCCTTTGTGACCACGACCCGATGTTTTACCAGTACCACTACTTGGACCGCGACCTACACGTTTGCGTTCCTTGCGTGAACCTGGGCTTGGTGAAAGCTCATGCAATTTCATCGTTCGTTGCACCTCCTTATTAATAATAGGTTAATTTTTGATCAATTAACCTTCGATTTCTTTTACAGATACTAAATGTTGTACTTGTTTGATCATACCGCGCATAGCAGCATTATCGTTTTGAACTACTGAGTGATTCATTTTACGTAGTCCTAATGTTTTAACAGTAGTACGTTGTTTCTCTGAACGACCGATCACGCTACGGACGAGGGTAATTTCCAATTTAGCCATGAGGTTCCCTCCTTAACCGAGCAACTCTTCGATAGATTTTCCACGCAGTTTAGCCACGTCTTCAGCACGTTTCAAACGAGACAAGCCTTCCAACGTTGCGTTAACCATGTTCATGGAATTCGAAGAACCCAGAGATTTAGTCAAGATATTGCCTACACCAGCAAGTTCTAATACAGCACGAACCGGTCCACCAGCAATAACTCCAGTACCTTCGGATGCTGGTTTCAACAATACACGTCCTGCTCCGAATTTACCTGTAACAAGGTGAGGAATTGTTGTTCCAACGATAGGAACATGAATCAAGTTTTTCTTAGCATCTTCGATGCCTTTACGGATAGCGTCAGGTACTTCACCGGCTTTACCGATACCAGCGCCTACCCAGCCATTACCATCGCCCACTACTACAAGTGCGCTAAAGCTGAAACGACGTCCACCCTTAACTACTTTAGCTACACGATTAATGTTTACAACTCTTTCAGTCAGCTCTAAAGTGTTTGGATCAATACGCAAGTCGTTAACCTCCTTTTTACAATGTTTTAGAATTGAAGACCAGCTTCACGAGCTGCATCTGCCAAGGCTTGAATCCGTCCGTGATACAAGTAGCCTCCGCGATCAAATACAACAGCTGTGTGCCCTTTTTCAGATGCACGTTTTGCAACCAATTCGCCAACTTTAGTAGCAGCTTCTACGCTACCGCCGTTTTTAATATCTGCAAGTTCTTTATCAAGAGTCGAAGCGGAAACTAAAGTTACACCCGCTACGTCATCGATCAATTGAGCGTAGATATGTTTAGCAGAACGGAATATGTTCAAACGTGGACGTTGAGAAGTACCAGTGATGTTCTTACGAACACGTAGGTGTCTTTTCAGACGCGCTTTATTTTTATCTGCTTTTGTAATCATGACTGTACATTTCACTCCTTTCACGTTGCCTTCACAGGCTCACTTCAACACGCATAAGGTAAAGGAACGTATTCCTTTATCTTATTTTTTCTTACCAGCTTTACCTTCTTTACGAAGAATACGCTCGCCTTCATACTTGATACCTTTACCTTTATATGGTTCTGGTTCACGTACGGAACGGATTTTAGCAGCGTAAGCTCCTACGCGCTCTTTATCGATTCCATTAACGATGATTTTCGTATTTGTAGGAACATCGAACTCGATGCCTGGTTCAGGAGAAATTTCCACTGGATGAGAGTAACCCACGTTTAGAACAATTTTGTCGCCAGATTTGCTTGCGCGGTATCCAACTCCAACTAGCTCTAGGGATTTGGAGAAACCTGTAGTTACTCCACTCACCATATTACTTACTACACTACGAGTAGTGCCGTGCAGGGAACGATGAGTCTTATTATCAGAAGGACGTTCGATTGTGATCACGTTCTCTTCGATGTTTACTTTCATATCTTTATGAATCTCACGGGAAAGCGTACCTTTCGGTCCTTTTACCGTAATTTGAGTATTATCCAAGTTAATTTCAACACCACTTGGTACTTCGATTGGTTTGCGGCCAATACGAGACATAGAGTTGCACCTCCTTATTATATGACGTTAATTACCAAACGTAGCAAACGACTTCGCCGCCGCTTTTCGATTGACGAGCTTCTTTATCAGTTACTACCCCTTTAGAAGTAGAGATGATAGCGATTCCCAGTCCACCTAGTACGCGAGGGATTTCATTGCTTTTCGTGTAAACACGAAGTCCTGGTTTACTGATACGTTTCAAACCAGTAATTACACGTTCGTTATTTTGACCGTATTTCAAGAAAATACGGATAATTCCTTGTTTGTTATCCTCAACAACTTCAGCATCACGAATGAAACCTTCGCGTTTTAGGATATCAGCGATTTGCTTCTTCATTGTAGAAGCAGGAACTTCAACTGTTTCGTGACGCACAACGTTCGCGTTACGAATACGAGTAAGCATATCAGCAATTGGATCTGACATAGTCATGTGTGTAAACCTCCTTCCCCTTAATCAAATGTTTACCAGCTTGCTTTTTTCACACCAGGGATCTGGCCTTTATGAGCCAATTCACGGAAGCAAATTCTGCAAATTTTGAACTTTTGCAATACCGAGTGTGGACGACCACAACGTTCGCAACGTGTGTATGCACGTACTTTGAACTTCGGTGTGCGTTGTTGTTTAACTTTCATTGAAGTTTTAGCCACTTAGCCTGACACCTCCTAATATTTTCGGAGAACTAGGGTTTATATTCGAACCCTGTACGTTTCAATAATTATTTTACGAAAGGCATTCCCAATTGGGTAAGCAATTCACGAGACTCTTCGTCAGTTTTAGCTGTCGTTACAATAACGATATCCATACCGCGAACTTTGTCTACTTTATCATACTCGATTTCAGGGAAGATCAATTGTTCTTTCAAACCTAGTGTATAGTTACCGCGTCCGTCGAACGCTTTAGAAGATACACCACGGAAGTCACGTACACGTGGAAGTGTAATGTTGAACAATTTATCCAAGAAATAATACATACGATCGCCACGAAGTGTTACTTTAACACCGATAGGCATGTTTTCACGAAGCTTAAATCCAGCGATAGATTTTTTAGCACGTGTGATAACTGGTTTTTGACCAGAGATCAATTGAAGATCGCTAACAGCAGAATCCAATACTTTGGAGTTCGATACTGCTTCACCTACACCCATGTTGATAACAACTTTTTCAACTTTCGGTACTTGCATAACCGTTGTATAGTTGAATTTTTGTACCAAAGCTGGGGAAATTTCATTCAAGTAAAGCTCTTTCATTCTTGTTGCCATGTTGGAAGATCCTCCTTTCCGTAACAATTAGTATTAGTCGATTGTTTCACCGGAGCGTTTAGCTACGCGAACTTTTTTGCCGTTATCCAATGTTTTGTAACCGATACGGGTTACTTTTTTTCCGTCCTTAGGATCAACGTGCATTACGTTCGAAACGTGGATCGGCGCTTCTTGCTCAACACGTCCTCCTTGCGGATTCAGTTGAGTTGGTTTTTGGTGTTTGGTGATCATATTCACGCCTTCAACCAACACGCGGTTTTCACGAGGATACGCTGCGATAACGCGACCTTTTTTACCTTTGTCTTTACCGCTGATTACAAGAACCGTATCATCTTTTTTCACGTGAAGTTTGTGGTTGTGAGATTCCAACACTTTTTTCACTTTCGCCATTTGTGTACACCTCCTATAACTCACTTCAGGCCATAGCCTTTATATCTTACAAATCGTTTAGATAACTTCTGGAGCCAAAGAAACGATTTTCATGAAGTCTTTATCACGCAATTCACGAGCAACTGGTCCAAAGATACGAGTACCACGAGGGCCTCTGTCATCTTTAACGACTACTGCTGCATTCTCATCAAATGCGATGTAAGATCCGTCTTTACGACGAACGGAACTCTTTGTACGAACGATTACCGCTCTTACAACATCACCCTTTTTGACAACGCCGCCTGGTGTTGCTTGTTTTACAGAACAAACGATCAAATCGCCGATTGCAGCTGTACGACGTCCAGTACCACCTAGTACGCGGATACACATAAGTTCTTTTGCGCCAGAGTTATCGGCTACAGCCAAACGTGTAAATGGTTGAATCATTGTTAGTTCCTCCTTCCAGACAGGTTTGCATCATTCATCAAATGATGATTGCTTCTTCTACTACTTCCACTAATCTCCAGTTTTTATCTTTAGATAATGGACGTGTCTCCATGATTTTAACAACATCACCAATTTTAGCAGTGTTATTTTCATCATGAGCCTTGAATTTTTTCGTATATTTAATACGTTTGTGATACAAGTCATGCTTTTTATAAGTTTCTACAGCAACAACGATGGTTTTATCCATTTTATCACTGACCACTTTGCCTACTTGTACTTTACGGGCATTGCGTTCGCTCATAGTTAATCTCCTTCCTAGCTGATAGCATTTAAGCTCTCAAATATTGGATTACGATGTGATTCCAAGTTCTCTTTCACGAACTACTGTTTTAGCACGTGCAATTTGTTTACGCACAGCGCTGATACGAGTAGGGTTATCCAATTGACCGGTAGCAAGTTGAAAGCGCAGGTTAAAGAGTTCCTCTTTAAAACCAGCAATCTTTTGCTCGATTTCAGCAGTGGTAAGGTTGCGCAATTCATTAGCTTTCATTTGCTTCACCACCCAATTCTTCACGTTTCACAAACTTAGTTTTTACAGGCAACTTGTGAGAAGCAAGACGCATAGCTTCACGCGCGATCTCTTCAGAAACACCTGCAAGTTCAAACATAATTTTACCTGGTTTAACAACGGCAACCCATTTTTCTACGTTACCTTTACCACTACCCATACGAACCTCAAGAGGCTTTTGAGTAATTGGCTTATCCGGGAAAATTTTAATCCATACTTTACCACCACGTTTGATATAACGAGTCATAGCAATACGAGCAGCTTCGATTTGACGGTTAGTGATCCAAGAAGGCTCAGTAGCTTGCAAACCGAATTCTCCGAAGTTCAATTCAGTACCGCCTTTAGCGCGACCTGACATGCTTCCGCGTTGTTGTTTACGGTGTTTTACACGTTTTGGTACCAACATGATTAGTTGCCTCCTTCCTGAGCAGCTTGTTTCTTAGCCGTAGGAAGAACCTCTCCACGATAAATCCATACTTTTACGCCAATACGACCATAAGTAGTATGCGCTTCTGCTGTACCATAGTCAATATCGGCACGAAGCGTATGAAGTGGAACAGTTCCTTCGCTGTAGCCTTCAGAACGGGCAATTTCAGCACCGCCAAGACGTCCGCTAACTGCTGTTTTAATTCCTTTAGCGCCTGAACGCATAGTTCTTTGAATTGCTTGTTTCAATGCACGACGGAAAGAAACACGACGTTCCAATTGTTGTGCAATACTTTCTGCAACTAGAATTGCATCAAGCTCTTGATTTTTGATTTCAGAAATGTTGATATGAACTTTTTTGCCACCAGCAATTTTAGTTACTTGTGTACGAAGAACTTCAACTTCTGAACCACCGCGTCCGATAACCATACCAGGTTTAGCTGTATGGATCGTTACGTTAACACGATTAGCCGCTCTCTCGATTTCGATATGAGAGACAGCAGACTCTTTAAGTTTGGTTTTAAGGTATTCACGGATTTTAACGTCTTCGATAAGAAGATCGCCAAAGTCTTTACCAGCATACCATTTAGATTCCCAATCACGGATAATACCTACACGTAATCCGACGGGATTTACTTTTTGGCCCACACGTTTTCCCTCCTTCTATCTTATTTTTCAGCTACCACCAAAGAAATATGGCTGGTGCGTTTGTTGATTTTACTTGCACGTCCCATTGCACGAGGGCGGAAACGTTTTAGTGTTGGTCCTTGGTTAACATAAACCTGAGAAATTACCAAGTTGTTAACATCAAAAGTCAACTCTTTTTCTGAGCTAATGAACTCAGCGTTGGCAATTGCGGAGTTAAGAAGCTTCTCAACAATTGGGGATGCGGATTTCGGCGTATGACGCAGAATCGCGATCGCTTCTCCAACTTGCTTACCGCGGATCAAGTCAACTACTAATTGAACTTTACGCGGAGCGATGCGTACAAACTTTGCGTGTGCTTTCGCTTGCATTGCGTGACCTCCTCTCTTACTTTAAATCCTTATATATTAACGTCTTGTTTTTCTGTCGTCATTAGCATGACCTTTGTACGTACGAGTTGGTGCGAACTCACCAAGCTTGTGTCCGACCATATCTTCCGTTACATATACCGGTACATGTTTGCGACCATCATAAACAGCGAATGTATGTCCGATAAATTGTGGGAAAATCGTCGAGCGACGGGACCAAGTTTTGATTACGACTTTTTTATCGTCTTCGTTCAATACTTCTACTTTTTTAAGCAAGTACCCGTCCACGAAAGGACCTTTTTTAAGACTACGGCTCATAGGTTGAATCCTCCCTTCATCTTTTCGTCACTTCACACTTTACAAGCATTCAAGCACAAATCTTACTTCGTGCGGCGGCGAATGATGTATTGATCGGAAGCCTTACCTTTTTTACGAGTTTTGTAACCAAGAGTAGGTTTACCCCATGGAGACATTGGAGATTTACGTCCGATTGGAGCTTTACCTTCACCACCACCGTGTGGGTGATCATTAGGGTTCATTACTACGCCTCGAACTTGTGGACGTTTGCCCAACCAGCGATTACGACCGGCTTTACCGATTTTAATCAATTCATGATCTTCATTACCAACTGATCCGATTGTAGCACGACATACTTTAAGTACGCGACGTACTTCACCAGAAGAAAGGCGAATGGAGACATATTTTTCTTCTTTACCAAGTAATTGAGCTTCCGTACCAGCTGCGCGAACGAGCTGACCACCTTTACCTGGTTTCAATTCGATATTGTGAATAACTGTACCAACTGGAATGTTTTCCAATGGAAGGCAGTTACCGATTTTGATGTCAGATCCTACGCCAGAGAAAATTTGATCTCCAACTTTTAATCCTTTAGGAGCGATGATATAACGTTTCTCTCCATCAGCATAGTGGATCAGAGCAATGTTAGAAGTACGGTTAGGATCGTACTCGATTGTAGCAACGTTACCTGGTATTCCATCTTTAGTACGTTTGAAGTCAATGATACGGTATTTACGTTTGTGTCCGCCGCCATGGTGACGAACTGTAATTTTACCTTGGTTGTTGCGGCCTGCTCTTTTGAAAAGCGGAGCCAACAACGATTTCTCCGGTTGGTTCGTTGTAATCTCTTCGAATGTAGAAACACTCATGTTACGACGAGCCGGGGATGTCGGTTTGTACTTTTTAATTGGCACTGTTTATTCCTCCTTACTCTACAGATTCAAAAAACTCAAGCGGTTTACTTTCTGGAGCCAAAGTTACGATAGCTTTCTTCCATTCGGAAGTGTAGCCGGAATGACGTCCATAACGTTTCGGTTTAGCAGGCATGCGAAGAGTGTTTACTTTAGACACTTTCACTTTGAAAATTTCTTCAATTGCCTTTTTAACTTCCGTTTTATTAGAACGAATGTCTACTTCGAAAGCATATTTCAGTTCACTCATGTACTCGGCAGTGCGCTCAGTAATTACCGGACGCTTAATAATATCACGAGGATCTTTCATTACGCGAACACCTCCTCTACCTTGTGAACTGCATCCTTAGTAAGGATCAGCTTATCGTACGTAAGTACGTCTAGAACATTAACGCCGTCAGCTGCAACGAATTTAACACCTGGGATGTTACGAGCAGATAGTGCAACATTATCATCATAACTAGGAGTTACGATTAATACTTTGCGATCTACTTTAAGGTTGTTTAAAATTGCTGCGAACTCTTTTGTTTTCGGTGCGCTAAAGCTTAGTGCATCCAAAACGATGATTTCGTTAGCTACTACTTTAGAAGACAAAGCAGATTTGATCGCTAAACGACGAACTTTCTTAGGCAGTTTGTAAGCATAGCTGCGTGGAGTCGGTCCAAATGCTACGCCGCCGCCTTTCCATTGTGGAGAACGAATAGAACCTTGACGCGCACGTCCTGTTCCTTTTTGTTTCCATGGTTTACGTCCACCACCACGAACTTCAGAGCGTCCTTTTACTTTGTGATTACCTTGACGAAGGGAAGCACGTTGCATAATGACTGCATCATGAAGCACATGAGTGTTAGGTTCGATACCGAATACGGAATCACTCAATTCAACTTCGCCAACTTGGCTACCGTCGATACTGTAAAGTGCTACTTTTGGCATTTCCTGTTCCTCCTTTCTTGATTGGTTATTTTTTAACCGTTTCTCTTACTTTTACATAACTATTTTTAGCACCAGGGATAGAGCCTTTAACGAGAATTACGTTACGTTCAGCATCTACTCTGATAACTTCGAGGCGTTGGATCGTTACTGTATCATGACCCATGTGACCTGGCAGACGTTTACCTTTCGGTACACGGTTCGCTTGGATAGAACCCATTGAACCTGGTCTGCGATGATAACGGGAACCGTGAGACATTGGTCCGCGGCTTTGGCCCCAACGTTTGATAACGCCGGCAAAACCTTTACCTTTTGAAATACCCGTTACGTCAACGAACTCACCTTGAGCAAACAAGTCTGCTTTGAGTTCCTGGCCAACCTCGACATTTGCGAGGTCAACACCGCGAATTTCGCGAACGTAGCGCTTAGGCACAGTATTCGCTTTAGTAGCGTGTCCTGCTTCCGGTTTGTTAGATCTGCTTGCTTTTTTATCAGCAAAACCGATTTGTACCGCTTCGTATCCGTCATTTTCCAGGTCTTTCTTCTGCAGAACCACACATGGTCCAGCTTCGATAACCGTTACAGGAATTACGTTACCTTCCGCAGTAAAGACTTGAGTCATACCCAATTTTCTTCCTAAGATACCTTTCATGTTGACACCTCTTTTCATTTTACGTGTTACCACATCTATGTGGATTATAATTTAATTTCGATATCTACGCCAGACGGTAAGTCCAAACGCATCAATGCATCCACAGTTTGTGGAGTTGGATTAACAATATCGATCAAACGTTTATGTGTACGTTGCTCGAATTGCTCACGAGAATCCTTGTATTTATGAACCGCACGAAGAACAGTGATAATCTGTTTTTCAGTAGGAAGCGGAATTGGTCCAGATACTCCTGCGCCAGAACGTTTAGCTGTTTCAACGATTTTCTCTGCGGATTGATCAAGAATTCTATGATCGTATGCTTTCAAACGAATACGAATTTTTTGCTTTGCCATTTTTAGTCCCTCCTTCTATCGCCCAATTTGGTATCGGACATACTCAGTGAAAATTTTCCGGCATACCGTCCATGGCAAAGGAGCCGGGTGTGTCGGTAACCTCTCACGTCATCGCAACGTCTCAGAACAACATTTATTATTGTATATGATAACAAACAGTTATGCAAGTCTTTTTTGAAACAATTACATAAAAAAATAAGGCCTGTCTCCCTTATAAGGAAACAGGCCTCATTTGGTCTTTCGTTTACAGTACAATGTTACTTCGTTACAATACAATGTTGCTTATATTAAAATCTTCAAATCGTTTCCGATTCACAATGAAGATTTAATTATTTTTGGATAGATGCTACAGCGCCAGCGCCTACTGTACGTCCACCTTCGCGAATAGCGAAACGTGTACCTTCTTCAATCGCGATTGGATTGATTAGGGATACAGTAACAGTGATGTTATCACCAGGCATAACCATTTCAGTACCTTCTGGTAAAGAAATAACGCCAGTTACGTCAGTTGTACGGAAGTAGAACTGTGGACGATAACCAGTGAAGAAAGGTTTGTGACGTCCGCCTTCTTCTTTAGTCAAAACGTATACTTGAGCAGTGAACTCAGTATGAGGTTTAACAGTACCTGGTTTAGAAAGTACTTGACCACGTTCGATTTGAGTACGTTCTACACCACGCAACAATGCGCCGATGTTGTCACCCGCTTGTGCGGAATCCAACAATTTACGGAACATTTCTACGCCTGTAACAACGGATTTTTTAGTTTCTTCATGGATACCAACGATTTCGATCTCTTCGCCGACTTTAACAGTACCACGCTCAACACGACCAGTTGCAACTGTACCACGACCAGTGATCGAGAATACATCCTCAACAGGCATCAAGAAAGGTTTGTCAGTGTCGCGCTCTGGATCTGGAATGTAAGTATCGATTTCAGTAAACATGTCAACGATTTTTTGAGCCCATTCGCCATCAGGGTTAGCCAATGCTTCACGAGCAGATCCACGAGTGATTGGAGTATCGTCACCAGGGAACTCATATTCGTTAAGAAGGTCACGAACTTCCATTTCAACCAATTCCAAAAGCTCTTCGTCTTCAACCATGTCGCATTTGTTTAAGAATACAACGATGTAAGGTACGCCTACTTGACGAGACAACAAGATGTGCTCGCGAGTTTGTGGCATAGGACCGTCAGCTGCAGATACAACCAAGATCGCTCCGTCCATTTGTGCAGCACCAGTGATCATGTTTTTAACATAATCGGCGTGACCTGGGCAGTCAACGTGTGCATAGTGACGGTTAGGTGTTTCGTACTCAACGTGTGCAGTTGAGATTGTGATACCGCGTTCGCGCTCTTCTGGAGCTTTATCGATTTGATCAAATGCTACAGCAGCACCGCCGTAAGTTTTAGACAATACAGTTGTGATTGCAGCAGTCAAAGTTGTTTTACCATGATCGACGTGACCAATAGTTCCGATGTTAACGTGCGTTTTATTACGTTCAAATTTAGCCTTTGCCATGTTAAACGTTGCCTCCTTGAAGGTAGAGTTTTGTTTGTATTTTAGTTTGAAACGTACAGAGAGCAGTCATGCTACTTTCTGTACATCCCATAAGTGAAAACGGATTGAAAACTTAGCCGTTTGCTTTGGTACTGATTTCGTCAGCGATGCTCTTAGGTACTTCTTCATAATGAGAAAGTTCCATAGAGAATACACCGCGACCTTGTGTACCAGAACGAAGTGTTGTGGAATATCCAAACATTTCAGATAAAGGTACTTTTGCACGAATGATTTGAGTACCACCGCGTGAGTCCATACCTTCGATACGACCACGACGGGAGTTCAGCATACCCATAACATCACCCATGTATTCTTCAGGTACTGTTACTTCAACTTTCATAAGTGGCTCAAGCAATACAGGACGACATTTGTCTTTTGCAGCTTTAAGCGCCATAGATCCGGCAATTTTAAATGCCATTTCATTGGAATCGACATCATGATAAGATCCGTCTACTACTGTAGCTTTTACGTCTACAAGTGGGAAACCGGCGATAACACCGTTCTTCATTGCTTCTTCAATACCTTGCAATGCAGGACCAACATATTCTCTTGGTACGGAACCACCGACAACTTTACTTTCGAACTGGCTACCTGTACCTGCTTCCAATGGTTCGAACTCAACCCATACATGACCGTATTGACCACGACCACCGGATTGACGAACGAATTTACCTTCAACGCGAGCTGGTTGACGGAATGTTTCACGATAAGCAACCTGAGGTTTACCTACGTTAGTCTCCACTTTGAATTCGCGACGCATACGGTCAACGATAATTTCAAGGTGAAGCTCACCCATACCCGCCAAGATTGTTTGGCCAGTTTCTTCATCCGTATGAGCACGAAGAGTTGGATCTTCTTCAGTCAATTTGGACAAAGCAATACCCATTTTATCTTGGTCAGCTTTTGTTTTTGGTTCCACTGCAACTTCAATAACTGGGTCAGGGAAATTCATGGATTCTAAGATAACAGTATCTTTTTCATCACATAGTGTATCACCTGTACCTGTATCTTTCAAACCAACAGCTGCTGCAATATCACCAGCGAAAACTTCGCTGATTTCTTGACGAGCGTTAGCATGCATTTGCAGGATACGACCAATACGTTCACGTTTGCCTTTAGTAGCATTTAGAACGTAAGAACCGGATTGCAATACGCCAGAATATACGCGGAAGAACGTAAGTTTACCCACGTAAGGGTCTGTCATAATTTTGAACGCTAGTGCAGAGAATGGCTCTTCATCAGAAGAATGACGAATTGCCTCTGTGCCGTCTTCGTGCAAACCTTTAATTGCCGGAACATCTGTAGGAGCCGGAAGGTAGTCGATAACAGCATCCAACATAGGTTGAACACCTTTGTTACGGTAAGAAGAACCACAGATTACTGGGAAGATTTTAACGTCACAAACACCTTTACGTAGAGCAGCCTTAATCTCAGCGATTGTTGGCTCTTCTCCTTCAAGATATTTCATCATTAGATCTTCATCTAGTTCTGCAACTCTTTCGATCAAGTCAGCACGCAGTTCTTCAACTGTTGCTTTAAGATCTTCTGGAATTTCGATAGATACTGGATCGCGTCCAAGATCATCTTGATATTCGATAGCTGTTTGCTCGATGATATCGATAATACCAACGAAGTCATTTTCTGCGCCGATCGGCAATTGAATCGCTACTGCGTTCGCTTGCAGACGTTCACGCATGTCTTTAACAACGTTAAGGTAGTCAGCACCAATAATATCCATTTTATTAACATATGCTATACGAGGTACACCATAACGATCTGCTTGTCTCCAAACAGTCTCGGATTGTGGTTCTACACCCTCTTTTGCACTAAATACGCCTACTGCTCCGTCCAATACACGCAGGGAACGTTCAACTTCAACTGTAAAGTCAACGTGACCTGGAGTATCAATGATATTAACGCGGTAGCCTCTCCACTGAGCCGTAGTAGCTGCGGATGTAATAGTGATTCCGCGCTCTTGCTCTTGCTCCATCCAGTCCATTGTAGCAGCGCCTTCGTGAACTTCACCGATTTTGTGCGTACGGCCTGTATAGAACAAGATACGTTCTGTAGTGGTAGTTTTACCAGCATCGATATGAGCCATGATACCAATATTACGTGTATTTTCTAAGGAGAACTCTCTTTTTGCCATGAATGGGTGCTCCCTTCAAAAATATCAATTTTTGAAATAAAGGCTTTGATCCTACCAGCGGTAGTGAGCGAATGCTTTATTCGCTTCAGCCATTTTGTGTGTATCTTCGCGTTTTTTCACTGCTGCGCCTGTATTGTTAGAAGCATCAATGATTTCAGCTGCTAAACGTTCTTCCATTGTTTTCTCTCCGCGGCTACGTGAATAATTCACTAACCAACGAAGTCCCAATGTAGTACGTCTTTCAGGTTTAACTTCGATCGGAACTTGATAGTTAGCGCCACCTACACGGCGAGCTTTAACTTCGAGGACCGGCATAATGTTCTTGATTGCCGCCTCAAATACTTCCATAGGATCGTTACCTGTACGTTCTTGAATCAATTTAAAAGAATTGTAAAGGATGCTTTGAGCAACCCCACGTTTTCCGTCGACCATAATGCGGTTGATCAAACGTGTAACCAACTTGCTGTTATACATAGGATCTGGCAATACGTCTCTTTTCATTACTGGACCTTTTCTTGGCATGGTTATCCCCCTTCCTTAGATATAAAGCGCAGTGATCTGCGCTACTGGATTATTTTTTTTCTTTCGGACGTTTTGTACCGTATTTAGAACGTGATTGCATACGATTGTTTACGCCTGCTGTATCCAAAGCACCACGAACGATATGATAACGAACCCCTGGTAAATCTTTAACCCGTCCACCGCGGATAAGTACCACGCTGTGTTCTTGAAGGTTATGACCGATACCTGGAATGTAAGCAGTAACCTCGATACGGTTCGTTAAACGAACACGAGCATACTTACGAAGTGCGGAGTTCGGTTTTTTTGGAGTCATAGTACCTACACGAGTACATACACCACGTTTTTGTGGAGCGCTAATGTTCGTCTCTTGACGTTTCAAAGCATTATACCCTTTTTGAAGTGCAGGTGATTTTGATTTCTCAATTTTAGCTTGACGTCCTTTACGGACTAATTGATTAATAGTTGGCATTGTGTTGCCACCCCCTTCCCATATTTGTAGTTCCAATATAAACCATATCTTAAGTCCACAGACCCAGGTGGTTCATAAAAGAACAAATGAAAAGTCCTTGCCTGCCACTCACGACCAGCAAAAACATTCCTGATTGCATTATTTAAGGACAACGGCCATAGCAGTTCCCACTTCGATTCCGCAAGCTTTGCCCAATTCTTTCATTGTATCCACATATGTGATCTTAACAGAATGAGTCGAGCATAATTGAACGATTTTCGAGATGAGATGATTTTCCGCATCCTGCGCAACATAGACTTCTTCAGCTTGACCCGTCTCGACCATCCGCATTGTCTGCTTTGTGCCTACTTTGATCCGGGCATCCTTTAATCCTTTGTCATTAGTCATCTTCCGATTTCCTCCAAAAGATCAGGGATCAGCATGCTATTCACGCACCTTTGCTATAGTACCATTAGCTAAAGGATACTGTCAATAGATAACTATAATTCTATTTCATAAATAATCATTATATTTCTTTGACTTCACCCATTAAACAGCAGCTAGAACTGAATAACATCAACTGTTGTTCAGTTCAGCCGCTTATTTATGAGCAATATAAGATTACATTATAACGAGATTAACAAATTACTCAACAGTTACCGTTTCAAGACCAGGTTTCTTGGCTTCAAACTTTTCTGCATCTTCAAATTTAACGCTACGATAACGGTTCATCCCTGTACCAGCTGGAATCAACTTACCGATAATAACGTTCTCTTTAAGACCAAGTAATTTATCGACTTTACCTTTGATTGCTGCATCTGTCAGGACACGAGTTGTTTCCTGGAAGGATGCCGCAGACAAGAAGGAATCAGTTTCCAGAGATGCTTTAGTAATACCAAGCAATACTGGTTTAGCAACTGCTGGCTCTTTGTCAGCCATGATTGCCACTCTGTTCGCATTCTCATATTCGTACATATCAACAAATGAACCTGGCAACAATGTTGTTTCACCAGCATCGATGATACGGATTTTACGTAACATCTGTCTGATCATAACTTCAACGTGCTTATCATTGATTTCTACACCCTGGTTACGATATACACGTTGTACTTCTTGCAGGATATAGTTCTGTACGCCACGGATACCTTTGATACGTAGCATTTCTTTAGGGTCAATCGAACCATCTGTTAGTTCATCCCCAGCTTCGATTTCCATACCTTCTTTAACTCTTAGGCGGGAACCGTAAGTTACAGGGTAAACTTTAGTCTCTGCTTCACCTTCAACCTCGATTTCACGACGGTCTTTAGTTTCACGGATTTCTTTAACCACACCATCAATTTCACTGATGATTGCTTGACCTTTAGGATTACGCGCTTCGAAAAGCTCTTGAATACGCGGCAAACCTTGAGTAATATCGTCCCCTGCAACACCACCAGTATGGAACGTACGCATTGTAAGCTGTGTTCCTGGTTCACCGATAGATTGTGCTGCAATAATACCAACTGCTTCACCAATCTCAACGTGTTTACCAGTAGCAAGGTTACGACCGTAACATGTTTTACATACTCCGTGTTTTGCACGACAACTTAATACTGAACGGATTTGAAGTTTTTCAACTCCAGCTTCAACGATCGCTTCAGCTTTATCCGAATCTAGCAATTCGTTACGACGAGCAAGAATCTCACCTGTTTTTGGATGACGAACAGTTTCGAAGCAATAACGACCTTCTAAACGATCATAAAGATCTTCGATAACTTCTTTGCCATCTTGAATACGGCTTACAGTGAAACCTTTATCTGTTCCACAATCTTCTTCACGTACGATTACATCTTGTGCTACGTCAACTAGACGACGAGTTAGGTAACCTGAGTCAGCAGTACGAAGTGCTGTATCCGCCAAACCTTTACGCGCTCCGTGAGTAGAAAGGAAGTATTCTAATACTGTCAGACCTTCACGGAAATTCGATTTAATTGGAAGTTCGATGATACGACCCGATGGATTCGCCATCAGACCGCGCATACCACCAAGCTGAGTGATCTGCGATTTGTTACCACGAGCTTTGGAGTCAACCATAAGCATAATAGAGTTATAGCGATCCATTGATTTCATAAGGACTTCAGTAATATCATCCTTCGTACGAGACCAGATCTCAATAACACGATCATAACGCTCTTCATTCGTAATCAAACCACGACGGTATTGATTCGTAATAACAGCAACTTTTTTATCAGACTCATCCAAGATTCCTTGTTTTTCAACAGGAACAATAACGTCAGATACACCAACAGTAATACCTGCACGCGTAGAATAAGTGAATCCAAGTTGCTTGATTTTATCCAAAATAATAGATGTTAATGTTGTATGGTAGATTTCAAAACAACGAGCGATAATTGAACCTAAATACTCTTTACCGATAGCGCCTGTTTGAGGAACACTACTAATAAATTCACGGATATTCACACCTTTATCATAGATAAAGTAATGATCCGGTGTACCTTGGAACAAGTTACGACGAGTTGGCTCATTAATGTAAGGGAATGATTCAGGGAAAATCTCGTTAAAGATAATTCGTCCGATAGTTGTTACCATCATTCCTGTTTGTTGCTTCTCTGTAAAGCTTGTTTTGTTCAAAGCTTTAACAGGGATCGCTACACGAGCATGCAATGAAGCAACGCCACGTTGGTAACCCGATACTGCTTCGTTCACTGTACGTAAAATCATACCTGAACCTTTAGCTTCATCATTATCCATAGTTAGATAGAATGAGCCCAAGACCATATCCTGTGAAGGAGTAACAACTGGTTTACCATCTTTAGGGTTCAAAATGTTACCAGATGCAAGCATCAAGATACGTGCTTCCGCTTGCGCTTCAGCAGACAATGGAACGTGAACCGCCATTTGGTCACCATCAAAGTCAGCATTATATGCTGTACATACGAGTGGGTGAAGACGAATTGCGCGTCCTTCAACCAAAATAGGTTCAAATGCTTGAATACCAAGTCTATGCAGAGTAGGTGCACGGTTTAGAAGAACTGGATGTTCTTTAATAACTTCTTCAAGTACATCCCATACTTCTGGACTTACACGTTCTACTTTGCGTTTTGCGCTCTTGATATTATGAGCAAGACCTTTGTTAACCAATTCTTTCATAACGAAAGGTTTGAATAACTCTAGTGCCATCTCTTTTGGAAGACCACATTGGTACATTTTCAAGTAAGGACCTACAACGATAACCGAACGACCAGAATAATCGACACGTTTACCTAGTAAGTTCTGACGGAAACGTCCTTGTTTACCTTTTAGCATATGACTAAGAGATTTCAATGGACGGTTACCTGGTCCTGTAACTGGGCGACCACGACGACCATTATCAATAAGAGCATCGACAGCTTCTTGAAGCATACGTTTCTCATTTTGTACGATAATGTCAGGTGCACCTAGATCCAATAGACGTTTAAGACGGTTGTTACGGTTAATTACACGACGATACAAATCATTCAAGTCAGACGTCGCAAAACGTCCACCATCCAACTGTACCATCGGACGAAGTTCTGGAGGGATAACTGGCAATACATCCATGATCATCCAATCAGGGAAGTTACCAGAGTTACGGAATGCTTCGATAACTTCAAGGCGTTTGATCGCACGATTACGACGTTGACCTTGAGCTGTACGTAGCTCTTCACGTAAAAATTCTAGTTCTTTATCAATATCAAGGTCTTGAAGCAATCGTTTAATCGCTTCTGCACCCATACCTGCATGGAAACCATGACCGTATTTTTCACGGTAGCTACGGTATTCTTTTTCAGATAAAAGTTGTTTTTTCTCCAGTGGCGTCTCACCTGGATCTGTTACAACATAAGATGCGAAGTAGATTACTTCTTCCAAAGAACGTGGAGACATATCAAGTGCTAGACCCATACGGCTTGGAATACCTTTGAAATACCAAATGTGAGATACAGGAGCTGCAAGCTCAATGTGTCCCATACGTTCGCGACGTACTTTAGCGCGTGTTACTTCAACGCCGCAACGATCGCAGACTACGCCTTTGTAACGTACACGTTTGTATTTACCGCAGTGGCATTCCCAGTCTTTGGTTGGTCCAAAAATACGTTCACAGAACAACCCGTCTTTCTCTGGTTTAAGCGTACGATAGTTGATTGTCTCCGGTTTTTTAACTTCTCCGCGGGACCAAGAACGAATTTTGTCTGGGGAAGCTAGCCCAATTTTCATAAATTCGAAATTGTTAACGTCTATCAAAAGACACCCCTCCTAAGGCCAAATCCTGTTTATTGTCATTCTTATCAAAAACTGTATGAATTCCCATATACCCTCTCATCAATAAGGGATAGACCGGGATAAATCTCCGGTCTATCTTCATTGTTAGATCACATAGGGAATGTGTAGTGGCAATAGTTACTCGGCTCCGACTTCAGAACCTTCTAGATTAAGACTGAGCTTATCGTTCGTGCTCGCCTCTTCTTCATCATCCAATTCTCGCATTTCGATCTCATTCTCATTTTCATTGAGAATTTTGACGTCCATACCCAAACTTTGCAATTCTTTGATTAGAACTTTGAATGACTCAGGAACACCTGGTTCAGGAACATTCTCGCCTTTAACGATGGATTCGTATGTTTTCACACGACCAACGACATCATCGGATTTGACTGTAAGGATTTCTTGTAGGGTGTAAGCAGCACCATAAGCTTCAAGTGCCCATACTTCCATCTCCCCGAAACGCTGTCCACCAAATTGAGCTTTACCACCCAACGGCTGTTGCGTAACCAAAGAGTAAGGACCTGTAGAACGAGCATGGATTTTATCATCAACCATGTGTGCCAACTTAATCATATGCATGACACCAACAGTTACTTCACGTTCAAATTCTTCACCGGTTCTACCATCATAAAGGATCGTTTTACCGTTACGTTGCATACCTGCTTCTTCCATCGTATCAAATACATCATACTCTTTTGCTCCATCAAATACTGGTGTAGCAACATGAATACCAAGTTTCATAGAAGCCATACCTAAATGGACTTCAAGAATCTGACCAATGTTCATACGGGAAGGTACACCTAGTGGATTCAATACAACTTGTACTGGAGTACCATCAGGCATAAACGGCATATCTTCTTCCGGCAAAATACGTGCTACAACACCTTTGTTACCATGTCGTCCCGCCATTTTATCGCCTTCAGAGATTTTACGTTTTTGCGCAATATATGCACGTACCAAGTGATTAACACCTGGTGGCAATTCATCGCCATTTTCTCTAGTGAATACTTTGACGTCCACAACAATACCATCAGTACCATGCGGTACACGAAGACTAGTGTCACGAACTTCACGAGCTTTTTCACCAAAGATAGCGTGCAGAAGGCGTTCTTCAGCAGTTAGTTCAGTTACACCTTTAGGTGTTACTTTACCAACAAGAATATCACCAGCAGCAATTTCAGCACCGATACGAATAATTCCGCGTTCGTCAAGATTTTTGAGTGCTTCTTCACCAACGTTAGGAATATCACGTGTGATTTCTTCAGGTCCAAGTTTAGTGTCACGAGCTTCAGATTCGTATTCCTCGATATGAATCGAAGTGTATACATCCTCTTTAACAAGTTTTTCACTCAATAGGATCGCATCTTCATAGTTGTAACCTTCCCAAGTCATGAAGGCAACGACTACATTACGTCCTAAAGCAATCTCGCCCATCTCAGTCGAAGGACCGTCAGCAAGGATATCTCCTTTTTGAACGTAATCGCCTGTTTTAACGATAGGACGTTGATTAATACAAGTTCCCTGATTCGATCTCATAAATTTGTGTAATTTATGTTTAACAAGATCGCCTTTTACTTCTTTGCCATCTACGAGTTCAATACGACGTACTGTAATCTCGTTAGCAGTAGAACGTTCAACGATTCCGTCATGTTTACTTACGATACAAACGCCTGAATCTTTTGCTGCTTTATGCTCCATACCAGTACCAACAAGTGGTGCTTTAGGAATAAGCAAAGGAACAGCCTGACGCTGCATGTTAGAACCCATCAATGCACGGTTGGAGTCATCATTTTCCAAGAAAGGAATCAATGCTGTTGCTACAGACACAACCTGTTTAGGGGATACGTCCATATAATCAACACGTTCATTTGGCATTGGTAAAATGTTATCCGCTTGTTTGTTATAACGAACGATAACCATTTCGTCAGTGAAAGATCCGTCTTCATTCAACGCTGCATTCGCCTGAGCAACAACATAGTTATCTTCTTCATCAGCAGTCAAATAATCAATTTGATCTGTAACACGATTTGTCTTAGGATCTACACGACGGTATGGAGCTTCAATAAAGCCATACTCATTGATACGTGCAAATGTAGACAAGGAGTTAATCAAACCGATATTCGGTCCCTCTGGAGTCTCGATCGGACACATACGGCCATAATGACTGTGATGGACGTCACGAACTTCAAAGCCTGCGCGTTCACGAGTCAAACCGCCGGGTCCCAAAGCAGATAAACGACGTTTGTGCGTCAATTCACCCAATGGGTTCGTTTGGTCCATAAACTGTGAAAGCTGGGAGCTACCGAAGAACTCTTTAATCGATGCAATAACAGGACGTATATTGATCAAAGCTTGTGGTGTAATGACGTTAGCATCTTGAATAGACATTCTTTCACGAACAACACGTTCCATACGGGACAAACCGATACGGAATTGGTTTTGTAAAAGTTCACCTACAGAGCGCAAACGACGGTTACCCAAGTGATCGATATCATCTGTATCGCCAATACCGTTCAACAAGTTCAAGAAATAACTGATTGAAGCGATAATGTCAGCTGGAGTAATATTTTTAACTGTTTTATCAATAATTCCGTTCGCAATCAAAGTCACAACTTTACCATCTTCGATTGGAGAGAATACATTGATGCTTTGCATTGGGATATCATTATCATCCAATACGCCGCCAGCTACGTGATATGTTTTATGATTCAAATCGCCTTCCAAATACGGCATAATTTCGTCTAAAAGACGACGGTCTACCATTTGTCCAGCTTCAGCAATAATTTCACCAGTATCCGTATCAATTAGCGTCTCAGCCAAACGTTGGTTGAAAAGACGGTTTTTGATATGGAGTTTTTTGTTGATTTTGTAACGACCTACGTTTGCAAGATCATAGCGTTTTGGATCAAAGAAACGCGCTACTAACAAGCTCTTCGCATTGTCGAGAGTTGGTGGTTCACCTGGACGAAGACGCTCATAAATTTCAATCAGCGCTTTGTCTGTAGAATCCGTGTTATCTTTATCTAAAGTATTGCGGATATATTCATCGTTACCAAGTAGGTCTAGGATTTCAGCATCTGTACCGAATCCAAGTGCACGCAATAGTACTGTAACTGGAATCTTACGAGTACGGTCAATACGAACATAAATGATATCCTTAGCATCCATTTCAAGTTCAAGCCATGCGCCACGGTTAGGAATAACTGTAGCAGTATATGATGTTTTACCATTCTTATCGACTTTAGTGCTGAAATAGACGCTGGGAGAGCGAACCAACTGGCTGACAATAACCCGTTCTGCACCATTAATAACAAAGGTACCGGTTTCCGTCATCAACGGGAAATCACCCATAAATACTTCCTGCTCTTTGACTTCACCTGTTTCTCTGTTGATAAGACGGACTTTTACCCGAAGTGGAGCAGAATAAGTAACGTCACGCTCTTTTGCGTCGTCTACTGTATATTTCGGCTCACCAAGGCTGTAATCGATGAACTCGAGAACCAAATTGCCTGTAAAATCTTGGATTGGCGAGATATCGTGAAACATTTCGCGCAAACCTTCTTCCAAAAACCACTGATATGATTTCTGTTGGATTTCGATCAGGTTAGGTACTTCAAGAACTTCGTTAATTCGTGCATAACTTCGCCGAGTGCGTCGACCATATTGAACAAGATGTCCTGCCAACTTAAACTCACCCCTTAATGTCTACTCGCTTAAAAATTTCATTGCGAACTACTGTTTGGATCACGTATAATAGGTGCATACATAGAAGTTCACATCCATAAAATAGAGAAAAGCCCTTATCGAATACTTTCGAAAAAAGAGCAGCATCAACTACCAACGAATGTGATTACACATTTGAATGCTGTATTACGGCTGAAATTGACCGAAATACCCCTTAATATACGATTATAGACAATATTAAACACCTTCATGGATGACTAATTTTCATGATTATTTCAGAAAACTAAAGCCAAGAAGGGCATCTTAATACTGACATTTTGTAATCATACCATGTTCAGAACTTCGAGTCAATGATCCTAAAGCAACTTTTATTTAGTAGCTTTGAAAATCCGATAGCCTTTATCTTTCGTTACTTCCTCTACAGTATCAAACAATTCTTCCAATTTTGCTTTGGCTGAAGGAGCGCCCTGTTTCTTCTGAATCACAATCCACAGTGTACCACCTTTATGCAAATGCTCTGCTGCCTCTTCAAAAATAGTGTGAACTGTCGATTTACCTGCACGAATAGGTGGATTTGTCAGAATCACATCAAACATCTTTCCTTTGACTGCACTAAACAAATCACTTTCCAAAATAGTTACGTTACTGAGCCCATTCAATTTAGCATTTTCTTTTGCTAACTGAACAGCTCTTTCGTTCACATCAACCATTGTTACATGACCTTTAGTCGCAAGATAAGCCGCAGATAGCCCCATAGGTCCATAACCACAACCTACATCTAACACATGAGCATTCTCAGCAATATCTATTGCTTCAATTAAGACCCGGCTTCCATAGTCAATGCCTGTTTTGGAAAAAACACCGGCATCGCTTGTAAAACGAAATACTTTACCTCGCAAGGTTGCTTCCAGGACTCGCCGATCGTGTGCCGCTCCTGGCTGATTGGAATAATAATGGTCTCCCATATTCTCCGCTCCCTCTTTTCAAGCTGATCTACAAAACAAACCCCTTGAACGAATTCAAGGGGTTTGCCGAAAATAAGAGGAAACCTCTTATTTTACTTCTACAGATGCGCCAGCTGCTTCTAATTTTTCTTTGATAGAATCAGCTTCTTCTTTAGCAACGTTTTCTTTGATTGCTTTAGGAGCGTTGTCTACTACTTCTTTAGCTTCTTTCAAGCCAAGACCAGTGATTTCGCGTACTGCTTTGATTACGTTGATTTTAGATCCGCCAGCAGAAGTCAAGATAACTTCGAATTCTGTTTGCTCAGCAGCAGCTTCGCCGCCACCAGTACCAGCAGCAGCTACAGGAGCAGCAGCAGTTACGCCGAATTCTTCTTCAATTGCTTTTACAAGATCGTTTAATTCAAGAACTGTCATGCCTTTGATGGCTTCAAGGATTTGTTCGTTACTCATTTGTAAACCCTCCATATAATGGTTTTATTTTTAAATCGATTTTAGCTGATCACACAGCCATCGTTATATCTGTTAAACAGATGTAACGGTTGAGCAAAAAGCTTACGCGCTTTGCTCTTCTTTTTCTGCAACAGCTTTGACAGCCAGTGCAAAACCGCGCATTGGTGCTTGAAGCACGCTGAGAAGCATAGACAACAAACCTTCGCGTGATGGCAATTCTGCCAACGCTTTGATTTCTTCAGCTCCAACAATACGTCCTTCAACCACTCCACCTTTTAATTGAAGAGCTTCGTTTTTCTTAGCGAAGTCATTCAAAATTTTAGCTGGAGCAATTGCATCATCTTTACTGAAAGCAATAGCAGTAGGACCGGTAAGAATTTCATTCAAACCAGCAAGATCAGCAGATTCAGTAGCACGACGAACCAATGTATTTTTCAATACTTGGAACTCAACTCCAGCTTCACGTAATTGCTTACGTAATTCTGTAATTTGAGCTACGTTTAGACCACGATAGTCAGCTACAACAGTAGTTGTGCTTTCGCGCAATTTTGCTGCAACAACTTCTACCGCTTCTTGTTTTGCATGGATTACTTTTGCGTTTGCCAAATTGGACACCTCCTGATCGTATTCTAGCTTTTCTCTGTTTCCGTAGAAGTCAGAAGAAAAGACTTTCCTACACGGACATTAAAAAAAGCCCCCGCAGAATGACGAAGGCTTGATTGAGCGGAACCGAGACGCAGACTAATCTGCGCTCTCAAGTATCCGGTATTCTATCATAACACCTCGGTAGGAAATTAAGCCTGTTACAGCACCTACTGTCTACGGTTAAACATATTCAAATGTAAATGCAAGTACAAAGTTCAAGCATATTCACAACTTTTACATAATATCAAGTATATTGACTATTGTCAACAACTAATTATTTGTAGATAGAAGCGTTTACGCGTGCGCTTGGTCCCATTGTCGAAGAAATCGCAATGTTTTTAAGGTAGATACCTTTAGCCGCAGCTGGTTTAGCGCGGTTAAGAGCTTCAACAAGAGCTTTAAGGTTCTCGTTTAATTGCTCAGCAGAGAAAGATACTTTACCGATAGGAGCGTGAATTTGTCCTGCTTTGTCTAGACGGTATTCGATTTTACCAGCTTTGATTTCTTGAACAGCTTTGGTAACGTCGAAAGTTACTGTGCCGGCTTTAGGGTTAGGCATAAGACCTTTACCACCAAGCAAACGACCCAATTTACCAACTTCGCTCATCATGTCAGGCGTAGCTACGCAGACATCAAATTCGAACCATCCTTGTTGGATTTTGTTAATCATATCTTGATCGCCTACGAAATCAGCTCCAGCAGCTTCTGCTTCTTTTGCTTTTTCTCCTTTAGCGAATACCAAGACACGTTGAGTTTTACCAGTACCGTGTGGCAATACAACTACACCACGAACAGCTTGGTCTTGTTTACGTGGGTCTACGCCCAAACGTACTGCTGCTTCAACAGTTTCATCGAATTTTGCAGTAGATGCCTTTTTCACTAGATCAACAGCTTCTGAAGGCTCGTAAGTTGCTTCGCTATCAATAAGCTTAACAGCTTCTAAATATTTTTTACCGTGTTTAGCCATTTTATATTCCTCCTTTGTGGTATTAGCGGATATTCCTCCCACAATTACTGAATTCATACGAACTCAGTACTGAGACTATTCACTACAAGAGTGAATTAGTCTTCGATCGTGATACCCATGCTACGTGCTGTACCTTCAACCATCAACATCGCCGCTTCTACGGACGCTGCATTCAAGTCAGGCATTTTTTGTTCTGCAATTTCACGAACTGCGGAACGTTTAACAACTGCAACTTTTTTCTTATTAGGTTCGCCAGATCCTTTTTCGATCTTAGCAGCAACTTTCAAAAGAACTGCAGCCGGTGGAGTTTTAGTGATGAAAGTGAAAGAACGATCTTCAAACACTGTGATTTCAACCGGAATGATCAAACCTGCTTGATCAGCTGTACGAGCGTTGAATTCTTTACAGAATGCCATGATGTTGACACCTGCTTGACCCAATGCCGGACCTACTGGAGGAGCCGGATTCGCTTTACCCGCTGGAATTTGCAGTTTCACCATTTTGATTACCTTTTTAGCCATGTAAAACACCTCCTTGCGAATAGTGGTAGACGGACATTGCTGCCCTCCCACGCAAAACGCCGCATTATACGAAAATCGAAATGATCATATAAGTGCGGTAAAACTGGAAGCACTGGTCAGGAGCCATTGTGATACGAGATCATCAATGATTCCCCGTGTCATCCTAGAAACCTACTATATCTTTTCCACTTGAGTATAATCTAGCTCAAGCGGGGTTTCCCGTCCGAACATGTTAACATGTACTTTCAGCTTGCTCTTTTCAACCAAAATTTCTTCCACAGAGCCAACAAAGTTCGCAAACGGTCCTACTTTAATGCGTACAGATTCATTGATGTCGAATTCAATAGTTTCCTTCGGCTCATCCATACCCATGTGTTTGAGAATTTGTTCTACTTCTTCTGGTAGTAATGCGGTTGGCTTAGAGCCAGCACCTGTTGAACCGACAAAGCCAGTTACACCAGGAGTATTACGCACAACATACCAAGAATCGTCAGTTTGAACCATTTCGACAAGAACATAACCGGGGTAAACTTTACGCATAACGGTTTTTTTCTTACCGTCTTTGTTTACCACTTCTTCTTCCATAGGAACAAGAACGCGGAAAATTTTGTCTTCCATGCCCATAGACTCAACGCGTTTTTCTAAATTGGCTTTGACTTTGTTCTCATACCCTGAATAGGTATGAACGACGTACCATCTTTTTTCCATATCAAGCCACCTGGAACCCTTCTTAAATTATCGCTTCGATCACAGCGGAAATGCCGATGTCTAGAACCCAAAAATAAATGGCGACAAACAAAATCGTACCAATAACGATAAGAGTATAGTTAGTCAGCTCTTTACGATTAGGCCAGCGAACCTTTTTAAGTTCAGCCCAGCTTTCGGAGAAAAAGGAAAACACAGACTTGAAGCTTCGTGCCACGACTACACCTCCAAAAGACTATCTGGTTACATGATGAGAATCACAAGTTCTGGAACTAGTGCATTCCGCATCCCATGCGGTCAGGGTGGTTACACTTGCTTTAAATGCAATCATTTTGCCGCAAAGCAAAGGTTGACACATTAAAAAGCAGGCGAAATTAGGCCTACCTAAAACACTTTATCATAGCGTTCCAACCCTGTCAACGAATAAAGCACAACGATTAACAAATATTTTCCATCCATAGGGTCACTATTTTGATACACCCTTGAGCAAATAAAAAAGACTCCAGAGTAAGAGTCTTTGCTTGATTGCTTCCGGATTCAATTATCACGTACTTCGAGATAGCGTTCCAGTTTACGTTTGACACGTTGTAGTGCATTATCAATAGACTTGACATGACGACAAAGATCAACCGCAATTTCCTGATACGAACGACCATCCAGATAGAGCATTAGAACTTTACGTTCCAAATCGCTCAAAATCTCAGACATCTTATCTTCCAATCCTACGAACTCTTCCTTGTTAATGACAAGCTCTTCGGGATCAGATACCTGAGAACCGCAAATGACATCAAGCAGGGTTCGATCAGAATCTTCATCATAGATCGGTTTGTCTAGTGACACATACGAATTGAGCGGAATATGCTTTTGCCGTGTTGCCGTCTTAATAGCTGTAATAATCTGACGAGTAATGCATAATTCAGCAAAGGCCTTGAACGAAGAAAGCTTATCGCCTTTAAAGTCACGAATCGACTTGTACAGACCAATCATACCTTCTTGCACAATATCCTCGCGATCTGCACCAATCAAAAAATAAGATCGGGCTTTCGCACGCACAAAATTTTTGTACTTAGTAATTAAGTACTCTAGTGCCTGAGAATCGCCTTGCCGGACGGCTTCTACAAGATCTTCATCACTTTGGTAATCGTACGGTGACACCATCATATCTTTGAGGTCGACACTCACAAACAATCCCTCCGGTTGCAACGCAAGGTCTCCGTTACCCTATGAAATATAGCCCAAGTATATATTATGTAACCTCACATCGTCAACAACTTATGTCGTATTTGCCGCTTATTTGATGACATTTATTGATATTTAGCATTAAATAGAACGCAGGTTCGTAAGTAAGCTGTCATTTGATTGACAGCTCACTCTCCTCTGCGCCACTTTTCAAACAGATCACGTTGTTTTGAATTTAATTTACCATCTAACGTATTACGTGCTCCACTTTGTTTATGGTCTGTAATTTTTTGTTTTACTTCTTTTTCACTAAGCTGAACTTCGATCAATAGCTCTCTTGCTGACACTCTGAGCGCACCTTGTCCAAAAATAACGTGTTGCTCTGTCATATCACTAGTCGCCACATAAATTTGTCTGCGTTTGCGTCCAAGTTCACGAACAAACCGCTCAATCGCTTCGTCAGCTGTTTCTTTTTCTTTTGTAAAATAGACTTCGACTTTACCTTGATTAAAAGATTTGCCTAGACCGATTACTCGGTACGCATCAAATACAGCAATCACTCGGCGATCTGAGAAAGCTTGATAGTTAGCCAATCTGGTTAATAAACGATCGCGAGCTTCCTCTAAACCGATTTCGGAAAGCTGAGCCAGTTCAGGCCAAGCTCCGATCATGTTGTAGCCATCTACTAGAAGAACATCCCGTAAATCGGTCATCACATTTAACCTTGACCTAAAGATTGTCTACGACGCAGCACTTCATACATCACAACACCTGCTGCAACAGAAGCATTCAATGAATTAATTTGACCTTGCATTGGTAGTTTGATCAACACATCGCATTTTTCACGAATCAATCGTCCCATACCTTTGCCTTCATTTCCAATAACAATCGCTACTGGACCTGTAAATACTTCAGCATCATACAAGCTACTGTCTGTATCTACGTCTGTTCCCACGACCCAGACACCTTGCTCTTTCAAACGATCTATCGTTTGTCCTAAATTCGTCACACGTGCAACCGGAACATATTCAACAGCACCTGCTGATGTTTTGGATACGGTAGCTGTGATTGAAGCAGAGCGACGCTTCGGTACGATCACTCCATGTACACCTGTACAATCTGCTGTACGTAGAATAGAACCTAGATTATGAGGATCTTCGATTTCATCAAGCAAAAGCAAAAATGGAGCTTCGTTTTTGGCTTGAGCAGCTTGTAGAAGATCTTCAACTTCTGCATATTCATAAGGAGCAGCTTGAGCGATAACGCCTTGATGCTGTACATCAGGCACAAGTGTATCCAGCTTACGCTTGTCTACTAATTGCACTACGATTCCTTTTTTCTTGGCTTCTGTCATAATTGGTTGTGTTAGATTTTTCTGCGATCCTTCAGCAATCCAGATCTTATTGATACTACGTCCAGCACGTAAAGCTTCTGTTACTGAATGCTTACCTGCAATATATTCCTCTTCCATACCGTTTCCTCCTAATGTTGTATCATCCGTGTTAGGACTGTTTTTCCAAATGACGGATTCCTTCAGTGATTAACTGCTCCATACGTGCATGTTCACCTTTATAATATAGATAACCCAAAAGACACTCCCATGCTGTCGCATAACGATAATCAATCACACTTGCATTTTTAGGAATAGTTCCCGATTTGGCATTTCGCCCTTGGCGTACTACATTACTTTCAGCTTCTGTTAACGATGGTTCAAGATGAGCTAAGATTTTGGCTTGGGCACCCGCAGATACAAAGCTTGTAGAAGAGCGATGTAAATGATGGGGACGCAAATTTTTACCTGATAATAAATACTGTCTGATGGCTACTTCATGAATAGCATCCCCCATATAGGCAAGTGCCAGTGGGGGAAGTTGCTCTACAGGCTTGGAAGGGTCAAAATTGAACCATCCTTTATTACTTTTCTGAGGTTGAGCGGGATTCAACGATTCTTCACTCATTTGCGGCGCCATCTCATGCCTTGTGGAGTATCCTCCAACATGATCCCTTGCGCAGATAATAGATCACGAATCTCATCAGCACGTGCCCAGTTTTTATTTTGACGAGCTTCTACACGCTCTGTAATTAATTGATCAATATCTGCATCTACCAATTCTTCCTCTTTCCAGTAAATACGAAGTACTTCATTCATTTCATCAAACAAATCTAGCAATGCTTCAAGCGAAGCTTTGGCTACAACTTCTTTTTGTAACAACAAATTAGCTTCATTCACCCATTCAAAAATAGCTGTGATTGCATCCGGTGTGTTGAAATCATCTTGCATTTTCTCATGAAACAGATGACGAATCTCAGTCAAGCGTTGGTTCAAGCTTTCTTCTACAGGTGAAGCTTGGTCTGAAGCAGAAAGGCGATGCTTCACATTATTTACGGCATTCGCAATACGGTCTACACTATTTTCGGCTTGTTGAATAGTATCTGCATTGTAGTTCAATGGATTACGGTAATGCGTAGATAACATGAAGTAACGAATCGCTGCTGGTTTGTGTGCTTTACGCAAATCTTTAACCAAAATACCGTTACCTAAAGATTTGGACATTTTCTCATCGTCTATACGAATAAATCCATTATGCATCCAGTAATTAGAAAGTGGCTTGCCTGTAACAGCTTCTGATTGAGCGCATTCGCACTCATGATGCGGGAACTGCAAATCTTGTCCGCCTCCATGAATATCTAGCGTATCTCCCAAGTAATGACGTGCCATTGCAGAGCACTCGATATGCCAACCCGGTCTACCTGCTCCCCAAGGACTTTCCCATGATACTTCACCTGGCTTAGCGGCTTTCCATAATACGAAATCTTCTGGATTTTCTTTACGCTTATCGACTTCTACACGAATCCCAAATTGTAATTCGTCTAATTTCTGATGAGATAACTTACCATAGTCTGCAAATTTGCGAGTGCGGAAATACACATCGCCTTCTTTAGCATAAGCATAATCTTTATCTACCAGACTCTGGATAAACTCCAAAATGATATCCATGTTCTCTGTTACACGTGGATGCATTGTTGCATGGCGAATCCCTAATCCTTCAAGGTCCTCAAAGTAAGCCGCAATAAAACGTTCTGCTACATCAGCGACTGTTGTATTTAATTCTTCAGCTTTGCGAATTAATTTATCATCTACATCTGTAAAGTTAACTACATAATTTACGTTATACTGTTGATTTTCTAAATAACTACGAACGACATCGAAAAAGATCATCGGTCTTGCATTACCAATATGGATATAGTCATACACGGTAGGTCCGCATACATACATTTTAATTTCTCCTGGCGTCATACTGACAAACTCTTCTTTCATACGGCTCATCGTGTTATATATTTGCAATGCCATACTGTCATCCCTTTCGTATATGTTGCTCTAGTACTTATCGAATATGTTTAAAAGTAACAGGTAATCATTACTCTTTTTTAATTTCTGCTTCACAGGTAGCTAATTGTTTGCGTAATTGATCGATCTCAGATTGTAATTCATTGAGTTTACTTGTTATTGGATCAGGCATTTGATGTCTTAAGCGATCAGCAGGCTGTCCATTTTGTCGAACAATTTTACCAGGAATGCCGACAACTGTACTATCCGGTGGAACTTCGCGAAGAACGACTGAATTGGAACCAATATTACTTTGATCGCCTACCTTGAAAGAACCCAGAATCTTAGCTCCTGATCCAATCACGACATTATTCCCAATCGTAGGATGACGTTTCCCTTTTTCTTTGCCTGTTCCTCCCAAAGTAACCCCTTGATAAATCAGAACATCATTACCAATCTCACAAGTTTCTCCAATAACGACACCCATACCATGATCAATAAATAATCGTTGTCCAATCGTAGCTCCTGGATGAATCTCGATCCCTGTCATAAACCGACTACATTGTGAAAGAGTTCGTGCAACTGTAAACCAACCTCGACGATAAAAAGCATGAGCTATCCGATGCCACCAAATTGCGTGTAATCCGGAATACGTAAAAATCACTTCAAACCAGCTACGTGCGGCTGGATCATTATCAAAAACAGCTTGTATATCAGATCGCATATTTTTCAGCATTACGTTTCCCCTTTTAACCTGCGCTTCATTAAAAAAACGCCCCCACAGCCCCTTAGAGGCTGCAGAGGCGTGAATTGACGCGGTTCCACTCTGCTTGAGTTATTTATTGATTACATCTTATAAAAGATGAATACGTAAATAAAATAACTCTACTTATCATGTTCCTTAACGAGGAACGGTCGGTATATTTTACTTCATAATTGCTATCTTTTAATCAATACGGATAAAAGATGGCAGAAATGGTTCAAATATACAGCTCACAGGTGCATGTTCAAATGTTTGTAAATAGATGATTTCCAGCCAACATTAGATAATATTCTTATCTAATCCGATCATCGTCTCTGGGATTCACAATATCATTTTACTTTTCCTGATCATCGCTATTTATAGGTATACAACAATTATTCTCAGGTCATCATTATAACGAACTCTATGCGATTAGACAATACAGTCTGTTCACCAATTAGCCTTTTATTTGTGAAGCTAGACGTTCAATAACACGATCGCGTCCTAAAAGGTAGATCGTATGGTTAAGATCACGTCCATGCATTTCACCTGTCAACGCTACACGGATCGGCATAAACAGTTGCTTGCCTTTAAATCCTGTTTCTTTTTGGACTTCTTTAATCAATGCTGCTGCACGAGTAGGACTGAATTCGTCTGAAGCTTTGATTTTTTCAAGTAAAGCACTAAGCACTGTACTTACATGTTCTTCACCAATAATCAATTGCGATTCATGATCCATTTGCAAATGCGTACGGAAGAACACTTCAGATAATTCTACAATATCAGAAGCAGAAGTCATTTGCTCTTGATACAACGCTACAAGATCGTGTGCCCATTGTTGTTGTTCTTCACTGAGTTCCGCTGGTAAACGTCCTGCTTTTTGCAAATGAGGAACAGCCAACGCTGTAATACGATCTGTATCTGCATTTTTGATATACACATTATTCAAATGAGACAATTTGTGGGTATCAAATACAGCCGGACTTTTCGATAAGCGTTTAGCATCAAAGATTTTGGTCAATTCTTCACGAGAGAAGATTTCTTCTTCGCCTTCTGGAGACCAGCCTAGCAAAGCAATAAAGTTAAACATCGCTTCTGGCAAATAACCTAAATTGTCATATTGTTCAATAAACTGAATAATCGACTCATCACGTTTGCTTAACTTTTTATGATTTTCATTCACAATTAGTGTCATATGTCCGAAAATCGGCGCTTCCCAGTTCAATGCTTCATAGATCATCAATTGACGAGGAGTATTGGAAATATGATCTTCTCCACGTAGTACATGAGAGATTTTCATCAAATGATCATCAATCGCTACCGCAAAGTTATACGTAGGAATACCGTCTTTTTTGACAATAACAAAATCGCCTGTATCTTCAGTTGTGAATGAGATTTCACCTTTAACGATATCATCGAATGTAAATGTTTTGTTTTCCGGTACACGGAAGCGGATACTTGCTACTCTACCTTCTGCTTCAAAAGCAGCACGTTGCTCATCTGTTAGATCACGGTGTTTACCTGAGTATCGAGGATTTTCACCACGTGCAATTTGCTCTTCACGTTCTTGCTCTAATTCTTCTTCTGTGCAATAACATTTGTAAGCTAGACCGCGATCAAGCAGGTCTTGCCAGTATTCACGATAGATATCTAGACGTTCTGTCTGACGATAAGGACCATAGTGGCCGCCCACATCGATACTTTCATCCCAATTCATACCTAACCATTTCAAATACGTCAGCTGGCTTTCTTCGCCACCTTCAATATTACGTTTGATATCTGTATCTTCAATTCTTATAATGAATTTGCCCCCTTGACTACGAGCAAATAAATAGTTAAATAAGGCTGTACGTGCATTCCCGATGTGTAAATGTCCTGTTGGACTTGGTGCGTATCGAACTCGAACTTCGTTAGTCATTTGTTATTTCCTCCTTCAGTGTATTACGGTTAGTCTCACTTATTACTCTTTAATTAAGCATACCACTGCTTGTGCAGCAATACCTTCTCCACGGCCTGCAAATCCTAATTGTTCTGTAGTCGTTGCTTTTACATTCACCTGATCAAGTTCAGCTTCTAATGCTTTAGCAATCACTTCAACCATTTGCGGAATATAAGGAGCCATTTTAGGTTTTTGCGCAATAATCGTTGCATCGATATTTCCTAGACGATATCCACGCTCACGAATAAGTGCCCATACATGATTAAGCAATTTCAAGCTATCTGCATCTTTAAATTCAGGATCTGTGTCTGGAAAATGTTTACCGATATCTCCCATCGCTAGTGCGCCTAATACCGCATCTGTAATCGCATGTAGTAGCACGTCTGCATCAGAATGACCTAACAATCCTTTTTCATAAGGAAGGGTAACGCCTCCGATAATGCAGTCTCTTCCTTCTACAAGCTGGTGTACATCGAATCCTTGGCCAATACGAATCATTATATTTTCTCTCCCCTACGTTGCAATAAATAAGATGCATAATCCAGATCATCCGGTGTCGTGATTTTGATATTTTCATAACTGCCTTCTACTACGGATACAGTCACACCCATACGTTCAATCAACATGGAGTCATCTGTCCCACGAAACTCTTCAGCTAGTGCTTGTTGATGCGCTTGTTGAAGGTCAGCAGTACGAAACGTTTGCGGTGTCTGAATCGCCCATAACTGACTGCGATCTGGTGTACTTAAGATATGTTTTTGTAGATCGACTTGTTTGATCGTATCTTTAACCGGTACAGCCAATACAGATGCTCCGGCTGTAACTGCACTGTGATAACAATCCATAATCTGATCCTGTGTTATAAAAGGGCGTACACCATCATGTACCATGATCCAATTAGAGTGTATATACTGTAAACCGTGAGCAACAGATTCTTGGCGATCATAGCCTCCAACTACCACTTGCTTCACTTTGGTCAGTTTATACTCTGTAATCCAATCCTCACAACGCTGTACATCGTCTTTACCTGTTACAATAACAATTTCATCAATAATAGATGAATGTTCAAAGACTTCCAGTGTATGTATCAGGATCGGCTTATTTTGCAGTCTTAGATATTGCTTACTCTCTGTTGTGCCCATCCGTGAACCTTTACCCGCGGCAACAACAATAACACCTGCTTTATTTTCCATAATCCCCATCCTTAACCTGCTGTCCTGCCCTTTAATAGATATCAAAGTGCCAAACTCCATTCCTTAATAATATACCCCTCTATAGGCACAGCACAACAATTAAAAGGAATTGGCTTTGAATCGTAGCTTATTCCGTACGATATAATTTAGCGAAAATCATTTTTCCATTCGCTGTTTGTAGCACACTGGTCACGATAACTTCGCACTCTCGCCCAATATAAGATTGGCTATCTTCTACCACGATCATTGTCCCATCCTCTAGATAAGCGATACCTTGCCCTGCTTCTTTGCCTGATTTCATAATGGTTGTTTGGACGATTTGTCCTGCACGCAGAATAGGCTTCATAATCGAAGCAAGGGTATGGAGATTCAACACATGGATATGCTGTAGCTGAGCGAGTTGTTGTAGATTACTATCGTTGGTTATAAGCGTAGCTGACTTGTCCAAAGCGAGTCGAATTAACTTGTTGTCTGTATGTTCTGTTTCTTCATACTTTGTATTCTCTATAACGACTTCCAAAGATTCTAATTGTTGCAAATGAGTAATCACTTCAAGTCCTCGTTTTCCACGGTGACGACGTAATGTATCTGAAGAATCGGCAAGAAGTTGTAATTCATGAAGTATAAAATCTGGTACAAGTAATGGGCCTTCGATAAATCGATCCTGACACAATTCTATAATACGCCCATCGATCGCTATATTGCTGTCGATCATTTTGTAATCGGTAGAGGGTAGAGATACAGCAACAGATTCACTTTTCCAAAATGAAAGAATATCCTGACTTTTGGCAAGCCCTATTCGCAGTCCAACATAACCAAAAATACTCATCAAAATAGCTCTAATAATTTCTCCTATACTCCCTAACCATATCATAATAAATGAACTCAGTAAGCCCACAAGCAAGCCTATCGTCAGTCCAATCGTTCCTGTCATCACAAGTGAAATAGGTACAGTGAGTAAATGATTCTTGGTATACTCCACATAATAAACGAGCTTACGTACACTCAGTACAGCTACCGTCAATACTACAATCACAAATGCTAGACTAATCCATAGTTCATTCATACCTTCTTGTGCTTGAATCCATCCTTTGGGCGATCCTATTAATTGTTGCCACATGCTTTTAATCTCCTTACATTATCTATTTTTCCCATGAAAAAAAAGCATTCATTTCCCGGGAAGTAGAGAAATAAATGCTTTTAAGCATAACATGTGCTGTAAAAGTTATCGAAGTGATTCTTTTTCTTTTTTAGAACGTCGACGAATGAGGCGGTCTATACTTTGCTTCACGCCCAATAACGCATATAACGCTAACGGTACAAAAATTAATTTGGATACCTGATTAGGAAACATCACTGCAATAAAGACCGCAGCAATAATGACCCAAGGAGCTAACCATAAAGCTTTACGTGGAATACCTGCTTTTTTGAAATTAGGATAGCGTACACGACTGACCATCAAGTAAGACAATAAAATAGTACTTATAATCATATACGGTGTAGTCACATCATTATGAAATAAAGACAATGTAGCTAACACACCACCAGCTGCTGGAATAGGTAATCCTGTGAAATACCCTGGAACTCCAGCCCGTACATTAAATCTTGCTAGACGAAGTGCTCCACACATTGGAAAAATTAAAGATGCCGAAATAGCTAATACCGGATTTAACTCTTTAAATGCTATATCATACATAATAATAATAGGTGCTACGCCAAAAGAAACAAGATCAGACAGTGAATCCAACTCTTTTCCAAACTCACTCTGTGCATTAAGCGCACGTGCCATACGACCGTCCAGACCGTCCATCAACATCGCTATTATGATCATAATGGCTGCAAGACTGTAATTATCATTAAGCGCCATTAGAATAGCTACCATCCCAAGACATAAGTTAAATAACGTACAAATGTTTGGAATTGACTTTGTTATCATTTTTTCACCTCAAAGATGGATATATTAACCAGTTCATCTCACGATTGTAGCTAAATTAAATTTGTCTGTCAATGAATACTTGATCTTGGATGCGATGTAACCCTGCTCGAATCGTCCGTGCTCGTACTTCCCCAATACCTTCTACCTCATCCAAATCATCAATACTTGCTGCAATCACATGATGCAATGCACCAAAGCGTTCCACCAAATTATGAATAATCACATTCGGCAAACGTGGAATTTTGCTAAGTACGCGATATCCTCTAGAAGAAATAACTTCTTCAGATTGAGCTGCTGCTGTCGGATATCCTAACAACTTAATAATTTGTGTAATATCTAACAATTCGTTTTCTGTGGTACGTTTGAGACTGTTGGTGATTTCATTAAGACGTTCATCGCTACTATCCCGACCATAGTCTTTAAGCAACAATAGAAATTCTTCTTCGGTATTGCCAATCAATTCTTCCATTTGCATGGTGATAAGACGACCTTCAACACCCAACTCATTAACATAACGCCGAATCTCTGTCTGTATACGTAGTACCATTTCTACACGTTGTACTACACCTGCTACTTCTGTAATCGTCACTAATTGTTCGAACTCAGAAGCTGTCAGGTTGGTAAAGGATTGACTCAACACCGCCCGATAACGTTCCAATGTCTGAATCGCTTGATTGGCTTTGGTCAAAATAACACCAATTTCTTTCAGTGCATATCTAAGATTACCCTGATATAGCGTAATGATATTCCGACGCTGTGAAATCGAAATGACTAATTCTCCTGTTTGCTTGGCTACACGCTCTGCTGTACGGTGACGAATCCCTGTTTCGGATGAAGATATCGAAGAATCAGGAATCAACTGTGTATTCGCATATAAAATACGCTTGAGATCATCACTTAAAATGATCGCTCCATCCATTTTTCCCAGTTCGTACAGATAGTTTGGTGAAAAATCACAGTCAATTGAGAATCCTCCATCGACAACTTCTCTAACTTGCGGGCTGTAACCAACCACAATCAATGCTCCTGTTTTAGCGCGCAATACATTCTCTAATCCATCGCGAAAAGCTGTACCAGGCGCAACCATTTTCAACAAATTATTCATCTTCTCAAGCTGACTGAGTTCTTTCATCATTATGTCCCCCTAATCTAACGCAGCCTTTAATGCTTCTGCTACTGTATTAATACCGATTAATTGTATACCTTTAGGATGCTTCCATCCTTTCAGACTTTTTTCGGGTAAAATCACTCGTTTAAATCCTAACTTGGCAGCTTCTTTAACCCGTTGTTCTGCCCGAGATACACCACGCACTTCACCAGTCAATCCAATTTCTCCAAATATCACATCATCTGGTTTGGTTGGAACGTCTTTGAAGCTAGAAGCTAGACTGACTGCAATTGCTAGATCTACAGCAGGTTCATCTAATTTCACTCCACCTGCTACATTCAGATAAGCATCCTGATTTTGTAGAAACATCCCCATCCGCTTTTCCAATACAGCAATAATCAGACTCAATCGGTTATGATCGACACCTGTTCCCATACGACGTGGAGAAGGAAAATGAGTTGCAGCAACAAGCGCTTGTAGTTCAACAAGCATAGGGCGGGTGCCTTCCATACTGGCAACTACTGTGGAGCCAGCTACACCTATCGAACGTTCTGATATAAATAATTCAGACGGATTAGAGACTTCGATCAACCCATCTTCATGCATTTCAAAAATACCCATTTCATTGGTAGAACCAAAACGATTTTTAACAGCTCTTAATATTCTGTACGTATGATGACGTTCCCCTTCAAAATAAAGTACACAGTCTACCATATGTTCAAGCATCCTTGGGCCTGCAATTGCGCCTTCTTTGGTAACATGCCCTACAAGCACTGTAGCCACTCCACGAATTTTGGCTACTCTCATAAATCGTGATGTACACTCACGTACTTGGGATACACTACCCGGTGCACTAGTGACTTCAGGTTGATATACCGTCTGTATAGAATCGATCACTAGAAAATGAGGATCTAATTGATCGATCGCTTCTTCGATCAGATCCATATTACTTTCACAAAGTACAAATAATTGATCTGATAAGGCTCCAAGACGTTCTGCACGTAACTTGGTCTGTCTTACCGACTCTTCTCCTGATATATAAAGAACACGTAATCCAGCTTGTGTTAGCGCATAGGAAGTTTGTAATAACAATGTAGACTTACCGATACCCGGATCTCCACCGACTAAGACTAGCGAACCTGGAACAACACCACCACCTAATACACGGTTTAGTTCTCCAATCCCTGTTTGGATGCGAGGTTCTTTGCCGCTTTCAATTTCTGTAATGGCTTGCGGTTTTTGCTTCGTCTGTGTCTGAAATAAAGAAGAATTCATCCCCTGTGTTTTTACATTGCTTTCTTTTTCTTCAACCATACTATTCCAAGACTGACATCCCGGACATTTACCATACCATTTTGGAGATTCGTATCCACATTCTGTACAAAAAAACTTGGTTTTGACTTTAGCCATGGATAACTCCCTCTATATTGATGTCAACTTATTATAAGCTTAACATTCTATACGTTTTATCGTAAAACAATATTGTAAACTTTACATCTTTGCGATACATCTTCTCTATTATAACATCAAAAAGGTTGATCCCGGAGCAAATTCTGCTCTCAAGGACCAACCTTTAGTTAGACGTAAATGATGATAAATAAGTTACACTTAGTTCGAAGATTTAGCTTCATCCGATGTAGATTCATCAATCGAAATGTTTTCTACAGGTGCTTCTGTTTTAGCTACTTTCTCTACAGTCAAAGCACCGTCTTTTTCATCGATGATCAACGTATCTCCTTTGACAATACCACCTGTTAACAATTCTTCAGACAATTTGTCTTCGATATGTTTTTGGATTGCACGACGTAATGGACGTGCACCATAAGCAGGGTCGAATCCTTCTTTTGCCAAGAATGCTTTAGCTGTATCTGTCAAAGTAAAGTCTACTGCATATTCACGTAGACGTTTACGCAATTCTTCAGACATTAACGTTACGATTTCAGCAATATGTTTTTGTTCCAAGGAGTGGAATACAATTGTATCATCAATCCGGTTCAAGAACTCAGGACGGAAACTACGTTTCAGTTCATCGGTTACTTTACCCTTCATGTTTTTATAATCTGCTCCAGAATCTACAGCAGCTGTAAATCCAAGCGTAGAATTACGACGAATTGCATCTGCACCGACGTTGGAAGTCAAAATAATCAACGTATTACGGAAATCGACAACACGTCCTTTAGAATCAGTAAGACGTCCATCTTCTAATACTTGTAACAAGATATTAAATACTTCTGGGTGAGCTTTTTCAATCTCATCCAATAGCACTACAGAATACGGTTTGCGACGTACTTTCTCTGTCAATTGACCGCCTTCTTCATAGCCTACATATCCTGGAGGAGCCCCTACTAAACGTGAAGTAGAATGTTTCTCCATGTATTCAGACATATCGATACGAATAATCGCATTTTCGTCACCAAACATAGATTCTGCCAAAGCACGAGCCAATTCTGTTTTACCAACCCCTGTAGGTCCTAAGAAAATAAAGGAACCCATTGGACGTTTAGGATCTTTCAATCCAGCACGAGCACGACGAATCGCACGGCTAACAGCTACAACAGCTTCATCTTGACCGATAACACGTTGGTGCAACAGTTCTTCCATGTTCAATAGACGATCTGTTTCTTCTTCTTTCAATTTCGTTACCGGAATACCTGTCCAGCTTGCTACGATATCAGCAATATCTTCTGGAGTTACTTCAGAATCCGTACGACCTTGTTTTTCTTTCCACTGATTTTTCGTCGTATCTAATTCTTCACGAATTTTTTGTTCTGTATCACGTAAAGCAGCTGCTTTTTCAAACTCTTGGCTTTGTACAGCAGCATCTTTCTCTTTACGGATATCTTCTAATCGACTTTCCAATTGTTTAAGATTTGGCGGGATTGTATAAGAGTTTAATCTTACTTTAGATCCTGCTTCATCGATCAAATCAATCGCTTTATCCGGTAAGAAACGATCTGTGATATAACGATCAGACAATTTAACAGCTTGTACAATCGCTTCATCTGTAATTTTTACACGGTGATGAGCTTCATAACGATCGCGCAATCCCATTAAGATCTGAACCGCTTCATCAGGTGAAGGTTGATCTACAGTAATAGGTTGGAAACGACGTTCTAAGGCTGCATCTTTTTCGATATATTTACGGTACTCATCAAGTGTTGTCGCACCGATACATTGTAGTTCACCACGAGCCAATGCTGGTTTTAAAATATTAGAAGCATCAATAGCACCTTCAGCTCCACCAGCACCAATCAACGTATGCAACTCATCAATAAACAGTACGATGTTACCTGCTTGACGAATTTCATCCATGATTTTTTTCAAACGATCTTCAAATTCACCGCGATATTTAGTTCCAGCAACTACAGAACCCATATCTAGAGTCATTACACGTTTGTCGCGCAATGTTTCAGGAATTTCATTATTGATAATTTTTTGTGCTAATCCTTCAGCGATTGCTGTTTTACCAACCCCTGGTTCACCGATCAACACTGGATTGTTTTTGGTACGACGACTAAGCACTTGAATGACACGCTCAATCTCTTTGCTACGTCCAATTACAGGGTCCAAGTTGCTATCTTTAGCAATAGCTGTCAAATCACGTGCCAAGCTATCTAGAGTAGGTGTACTCACGTTAGCTGGTGTACCATGATGACTAGATACCGCTTCATTGCTACCAAGCAATTGCAATACTTGTTGACGAGCTTTGTTTAAGCTAATACCTAGATTATTAAGAACACGAGCGGCTACGCCTTCACCTTCACGAATCAATCCCAATAAAATGTGCTCTGTACCTACATAGGTATGACCCAATTTACGAGCTTCATCCATAGAAAGTTCAATAACTTTTTTCGCACGTGGTGTATAAGCGATATTAGTAGGTTGTTCTTGACCTCTACCGATCAATGATTCTACTTCATCTTGAATTTTTTCAAGTCCAAGACCTAGACCGATAAGTGCTTTGGCTGCAATGCCTTCACCTTCACGAATCAAACCAAGCAAAATATGCTCTGTACCAATATTATTGTGACCCAAACGAACTGCCTCTTCTTGTGCCAACGCAAGAACCTTTTGCGCACGTTCCGTAAATCTACCAAACATCATATCTAAAGCACCTCCACGGTTTAGTCTTGTACGTTTACATTACTTAATGTATTACGGATCAGTTGCGCTCGGTACATATCGCTTTCTCCTGACCCCATTTTAACACCGAATGTTTTCTGAAGAAAACCCGGTTGTGTCATTATCGTTAATTCGTTCATTTGTGTAACAGAAGCTTTATCTATAAGACCAAGGTCTACACCCAAGCGTACATCGGAAATGCGTTGAAAAGCTTCTTTGGAATCCATCATCGTTGAATAAGAAAGTATTCCATACGAACGCATAATTCGATCAGTTACACGCAATTTGGATTCGCTTAGCAAACGACTGCGAGCATGTTGTTCATACTCTATCAGTTGTAAAACAACGCTGTGCAAGTTATCAATGATTTCTTCTTCAGCTAAGCCCAATGTAATCTGGTTGGAAATTTGAAAAATATTTCCGATCGCTTCGCTACCTTCTCCGTATAGACCTCGTACAGCAAGTCCTACTTGAGATACAGCAGATAACACACGCCCTACCTGATTCATAATAGCCAGTGCAGGTAGATGGAGCATTACAGACACTCTAAGCCCTGTACCTACATTAGTTGGACAACTTGTCAGATAACCTCTACGATCATCGAAAGCAAAGTCCACTACTTCTTCAAAAGCATCATCAATTTGAGTCGCACGTTCCCATGCTTCTTGCAATTGAAATCCAGGATATAAACACTGGATACGCAAATGATCTTCTTCATTTACCATGATACTAACAGATTCATCATCGGTTAGCAGAACAGCTCCACTTTTGGAATCATTCAGTAAATTGGGACTGATCAAATGTTTCTCCATTAACACTTGGCGATCTACATCTTCTAATTCATCTAAAAGCAATGGCTCGAACGGTCCCAAATCTTGAAGTGCTTCATTACTCAACACTTCTGTTAACTGGTTCCGTACATCTTGCGCCTGCTCCATATTTGCCAGAATCGGGAAAGGGTGATGTATCAGATTACGGGCTATACGCACCCGACTACTGATCACAACATCCGAATATTCTCCGCCCTTTTGCATCCAATCGCTCAAAGGTTTTTCTGTAAAACGGAGATTCGGCATAAGTTATTCCTCCTTATGACTCCTGTGAAATTTGTTTTTCTAGCTCGCGTATTTCATCTCTCAAATGTGCGGCTTCTTCAAATTCCTCTTCAGCAATACGTTCTTTTAATTCTTGCTTTAAGTCACTCATTTGACGCTTGATTTTAACTTTGACTCCACTTCGTTTAGGAAGCTTGCCAGCATGAGAAGTGCTGCCATGTACTCTTTTAAAAAGAGGATCTAATTGATTATCAAACGTTTTATAACATGAACTACACCCAAATCGTCCTAATTTACGAAATTGAGTATATGTCATACCACATTCTTCACAATGAACATCTTCACTACATTGCCCGGCAAGTTGCCCTTTACTACTAGAATCAAAATCCATTAGACCAGATAGTAGACTATGAATCGAAAAGCCTCCGGAAGTTCCCGGAATCAATTCGCCTTTTTCACGAGCACAAGTCTCACAAATATGAAACTCATTTTTTTCACCGTTAACAATTTTAGTAAAATGAAGAGTTGCCGGTCTTACCTGACATTCTTGACAAATCATCACGTATTGCCCCTTTCTCCCGAATGATTAGGGACGAAGCAATGCAATTAACATCGCCTTCATCATTCTTGCACGGATCTCATCCCTGTAGGGAAGCTTGATCGAAATAACATCTCTACATACTGCTGCACGCATCAGTTCTGCTTCACGATTGGAAATGACTCTAGCTTCAAGTAACTGATATACCAAACCTTCAGCAGCTGTCTGGCTCATATGCTGTCCAATACTCTCATGAATATGAGTATGAAGAATAGCTTGAGCAGGCAATTCAAGACGCCGGATACGAATATAACCACCGCCACCGCGCTTGCTTTCAACCAGATATCCTTTTTCCAATGTAAAACGTGTACTAATTACATAATTGATCTGCGAAGGTACACAAGAGAATTGATCAGCTAAATCATTACGCTGTATCTCGACTGCTCCCTCTCCACTATCTTGCAGCATTCGTTTTAGATATTGTTCGATAATGTCGGAGATATTACGCATTGTATATTCCTCCATCATGTTTAAAACATTTACTTATTCTAACTTTGATCCATTTATCATAAGTTCAAAATAGCAGATAGATATCACTTAACCATAAACCTAATCGTAAGAAACCAAAGAAGATATACAGTTTGATGATACAGCAATAGATTCATGAATAATCTGATCATTATAATCAAAAGTTCATAAATCCTATTTAACATCAAACCATCAGGTATATTCATATCTCGCAATAACTAGATCAGTTATTATTTTGAATAGTCGCTGACTTTGACTTTCTTTGACTTTAATTAATTATAACATATTTTCAGAATTTGCCAAGGGGTTTAGACAAAATATAATATAGAAAATCATATTTTTAAGAATTTAGTTGTATACAACCTATCAGAAACAAAAATTAGTTGCAAGTATCCCTTGACACTTTTTTTAAAAGTACGCTACAATACAACAAATTCAATACTATGAAACGGCCATCGAAAGGAATCCAACCTGGAGGCGTTCTCGGCAAGAAGCAGCAAAGAAATGATAGATTTCTACTTGTTGCTTCCTAAGTTAAACGGTTTTCGCCCGTTATCGCGAAACCTAAGAGGATCAGATACTATAAAGTATTTGATCAAGTTGGGTGGCACCGCGAGCAAAAAGCTCCTCGTCCCAAGTGATGAGGAGCTTTTTTGTGCATTTTATCTTTCAATTTGAAAAAGGAGCGGTGATTTATGTTAGACATCCAGTATATTAAAAATCATTTTACAGAACTACAAGAGGTGGCTGATCAGAAAAAAATAGACGTATCGATCACAACTCTTCTTGAAAAAAACCAGCTCAAAAATCAATATTTACAGCAGATCGAACAATTGCGTCAGCAACGAAATCAGTTAACACATACTATTAGTGGTCATATGCAACAACAGTCGTTATTACCCATAGAAACGATCCAAGCCCTTAAAGATCAAGTCAAACAAATCAATCGAGAACTTCAACAATTGGAACAAAAAAGTAAAGTTGTTCAACAGGAATATACTCAACTGATGGAACTTGTTCCTAATTATGTTTCTCCAGACACGCCTCAAGGACAATCGGATAAAGATAATGTAGTCATTCGTACATGGAGTACACCACCAGAGTTCCCATTCGCTTTTAAAGATCATATAGAACTAGGTGAGATCCATCAGATGATCGATACTTCTAGAGGAGTAAGAGTAGCGGGGAGTCGTAATTATTATTTAACAGGTATAGGTGCTTTGCTACACCGCGCAGTACAACAACTTGCTTTGGATCTATTACTGGCCAAAGGTTATCTTCCTATGGAGGTTCCTACGTTAGTAAGAAGTTCGGCTCTAAGCAATACAGCTTTCTTTCCTTTAGGAATAGATCAGACTTTTAAAATAGAAAACGAAGATAAATGGTTAACAGGAACTTCTGAAGTAGCTCTCGTCTCTTATTATCAAAATGAGATCATTGACCTTTCTCAAGGTGCTATTCGATTAGCCGCTGTTTCTCAAAATTTCCGTAGCGAAGTAGGATCGACAGGTAAAGACGTGCGTGGACTATATAGAGTTCATCAGTTCGCCAAAGTAGAACAAGTCATTTTCTGCGAAGCAAATGCTGAAATATCTGAACACATTCACCAAGAGATTACAGCTAATGCTGAAGAGTTACTTCAATTATTAGAACTTCCTTATCAAGTGGTAGCCGTATGTACAGGAGACATGTCTCAAAAAACCTACAAACAATATGATATTGAAACATGGATGCCGAGCAGACAAAGTTATGGAGAAACCCATTCTTCTTCTAATATTCATGATTTTCAAGCTAGACGAGCCAATATACGTTACAAAGATAGTGAAGGTAATATTCAATATTGTCATACGCTGAATAACACAGCCGTCGCTTCACCACGTATACTAATCCCTTTATTGGAAAATCATCAGTATGAAGACGGAAGCATCTATATTCCATTAGCGCTCCGTCCTTATCTCAATAATAAAGCAAAATTAGCAAATCCTAATTTTCTTTAAATTGTATATGAAAAAAAGGACATCTTTGATTTAAAAGATGTCCTTTTTTATATGCTAGTATGAGTATTTTACAGTAATATACTCTATTGATCTAGCTCAATATATATTTAATATCATCATGTAAGTTACTTTATACTTTCAAAAGTATTATTTTTCATTTCTAGCATCTGTTAAGTCAGTTCGTAAATCGATTTGTTCTATAGAGATTATATAGATATTCCATATATTTCGTACAACATCTAAACGAAGCAAATCAATAAACAAAAACAAAACAAAAAAAGAGCGACTCCTGTAAATAGGAATCACTCTTTGGGTCTTGCGCGTTGCTTGGCAACGTCCTACTCTCCCAGGACCCTGCGGTCCAAGTACCATCGGCGCTGGAGGGCTTAACGGTC
>NZ_QGAD01000022.1:0-56325 GCF_005233705.1 Paenibacillus sp. CFBP13512
GACCGTTAAGCCCTCCAGCGCCGATGGTACTTGGACCGCAGGGTCCTGGGAGAGTAGGACGTTGCCAAGCAACGAGAAAGACCCAAAGAGTGATTCCTGTTTACAGGAGTCGCTCTTTTTTTGCTTTGTTTTTATAGATTTTGTTTGTTTTCATAGATCTCTAATAATAGGTAAGGCAGACTAGAACTCCAATAGCATCTATACCCTTTGGTTTTAGAGGATGGGTAGAGAGATATAACATGGATTCCAACGGCAACGGGTTAGGGCAATCTCTTCTCTGTATCGATATGTAGATGTAGAGGATTTAATTTCTGAGAAAGAGCATAAGGTTTGAGTATAAGGGGCTTAGGAAAGATTGTATGGGCTGTATCTGGATTGGGGTATAGATAGTATTTTGGTTATGATTAGATTAAACAGGGTGTAAGGTTAGATCAAGATGACCATTATTCTTCTTATACTTTCTATAGATAGCACATATAGAAGAAATCCTTATATGAATTTCTATACAAGTTCAATGCTGCCAATGCTGTGATCGTATGTATTAAATCTATTAGATCCTTTTCTATATAGAATCTAATAAAGTAGCTTCAAGAAAAGAGCAGCTATAAGTTTTAAAATTACTTATGCTAAGATTACTTATCTTCAGGCTTCTTATTCCTCTGTTTGAAATTCAGAACGGTACCGTCATAATTCTGCAATAGAATACACTATCATATAAGTATGTCTAGGTAGTATAGGTGTCTACTTCTGGGCTAGAGGCTTTTGTTGGCAGTGTAAGATCATGACTTTCTTGCTGTATGTGTTTATTACTTTACATAATTATAAAGCGAGCAAAGAGTGTAGAATGAATGATATTTTCATAAGATGGGGTACAAGCAAATAGATAGAATCAAAGTTAGAGCTTAAGAACAGTTATATTTTGTATACGTTTTGATTAGGCAAAGAATAAGTCAGTGAGATGGATCATTTCTTGTTATGACTACATGATGTTATATTTCTTCATGTATCTTTGGATCTTCATCTATATAAATACATAAATAAGCTATAGATTATAAGATATTGTATCTTAATCTTAGTGAAGTGTAACTGTTTTGTTACAGAAGTTGTTGTAACAAATAGTATACTGATATAAGTATTAGATAGTTCTAAAGTCACGATAGCGAAAAAAAGTGATTTCGTTTTATATAGGAAAATTTAATTTGAAGTCATAGAGCGTAATTAAGTATATTTATTATTAACAGAATGTATAATTATACAGTATGCGAATTTGATTGTTGATTATACCTTATATATTCACAAATATATGAACATGATGAATTCTATCTTTATTTAGGAGGACGATGTGATGTGGTGGAAGAACAAGCATCGGATATGGAATGTATTATTATTGGGAGTTCTTTGGGGAGCATTAGTAGGTTGTTCGCAAGCTAATATTTCTTGGACTCATTATCAGGGTGCTTTTGTAGAGTCTAGTTTTCCTATTCCAGAAGAAGTGAAGGATATGGATACTGTTATTAATAATAGGCAAATGAATTATGTACGTTATAAGCTTCCAGGAATAGAAGCATCTACATTACCAGACCTGTATTTACAAGAAATTAAAAATTGGGGTTGGAAACAACAACAAGAGAATATAGATGAAGAGCAGACTAACTTTGTTTTTGTACAAGGTAATCGTACACTACAATTAGTATTACAGAATAATTATTTGACTGTTATTGTACCTGATAAAAGTTCGAGAGCACCTATTGCTGAAGCTACGATCAATCCTTAGCATTTGACTAGTGAAGTAGATGGAAAGCCCAAAATTAATACAGAGAACAGAGAACAGAGAACAGAGAACAGAGAACAGAGAACAGAGAACAGAGAACAGAGAACAGAGAACAGAGAACAGAAGTTAAAATTATAAAATAAAAATCGGTTATCTTCTGCATTTAGAAAGATACCGATTTTTTGTTGTATTGACTTATTTTATGAACGTGTTGTACTTGCTTGTTTAATAGAGTTTTTAGATATTTTGTTAATGGAGTCAATGCAGTTTACTTTTACTGGCTTATTTGTTTGTAGAGTTCAGTAATAGATTAGAAATTAATTAGAGTAGATAAAATAGCGGGTATTATGCTGTAATTGCTAGCAATATAGTCATTACCGTTAATAATGAGTGAGTAGTGAGTAGTGAGTAGTGAGTAGTGAGTAGTGAGTAGTGAGTAGTGAGTAGTGAGTAGTGAGTAGTGAGTAGTTATGAGAGTACTCTATTTAAGAAGTACTCCCTTAATTTTGATATAATAGTCTAGTTATACTGTTGGAAGTCGAATTATTGGATATAATAAGATACTTCTTCTTTTGTTAATTTAATAATGCCATCTTTGCGTTTACGGAATAAACGAAGCAAGATGATTAAACGGGGTAAGCAAAACCAAATATGCCACATAACTAAAGAAATTGAAAAGTTGACTGGGAGCCACATACATAAAACAGCAGCAAAGCATAACCCGATCCACGTTGTATGTAATAACACTCTGCGGAATGTAGAATAGCCCATAAATTGATCAGGCAGATAACCGATCCATGGAAATTGAATTTGAAATTTCCATCGTTTGCGTAAATGATTGACCGTCATAATCAATACAGAACGAGAAATAACATATTGAATCCATAATACTAATGGAAAAGAAAGCACCCAAAAACCAAAACTAGACCATGAGAAGTAATACAGTTCAATCGCTAATGTTAGAATAGGTATAAGTAAATATATTAAATTCCAGACTCTGGTCACTGGCCATTTTTTGATGAGTTGGTATTGATAAAAAGTTGCATTTTGTTGAGCTTCTGCTACCATCCGGTGCGACCCTCCTTGTATTGTATTATTGTTATCATTTGGTAGTGGTATTTAACTTTTGATCTTCATATTTTCCACGAGAAGTAGTCTGTATCCAATCGCTAGTTGTTACCCTTATATCGGTTAAATATGTACCTTTTGAAATACACGTACTCAGATTATAAGTACCTAGCATATATCATAAGTTAGTTTGAGACGATATCTGTTATTTTGATTATAATAAGAATAGGGAACAATACACAATAAATATTATAGGAATGACTATATGACTAATCAATGGATAGCTTCTACAACCAAATTATGCAAAGCACCTTTGTACAATGCTTTGACTCATTACGCTGGTTCAGATCAGCGTAGCTTTCATGTGCCTGGACATAAAAATGGTATGATCTATACGGATGTGCTCAAACCAATCATAGGAAATGATTTATTTAGCTCTATATTACAACTGGATGTTACCGAAATTAGTGGTACCGACGATCTTCATCATCCTGAGGGTGTTATTCAAGAAGCTCAGCAGTTGGCTGCCCAATGTTTTGGAGCTGAAGAAAGCCATTTTCTTGTAGGTGGTAGCACAGTTGGTAATCTAGCTCTTATTTTAACAGTATGTAGTCATCCAGGGGATATTATTATTGTACAACGTAATGTACATAAATCGATATTACATGGATTAATGATGGCAGGAGCTAAGGCAGTCTTTTTAACACCGGAGTTAGATCAAGCAAGCGGTCTGGCTGTAATTCCAAATCTAGAAAGTATTGAAGTAGCGTTGAAGCAATATCCGACTGCCAAAGCTGTTCTACTTTCTTCGCCCAATTACTATGGTATGGGCAAAGACTTGAGTGGAATTGCTGACGCTTGTCATCGCTATCAGATACCTTTGCTAGTTGATGAAGCTCATGGAGCACATTATAGCCAGCATCATCGTTTCCCTATCAGTGCGTTAGCAGCAGGTGCAGATGGTGTTGTTCAATCTACTCACAAAATGTTGGCGGCAATGACTATGAGTGCGATGCTACATGTGCAGGGGGATTTGATTGCTCGTTCTTTATTAAAGCAACGGTTGACGATGGTTCAGAGTTCAAGTCCTTCCTATCCGTTGATGGCTTCTCTGGATCTAAGTCGTTATTTATTAGATTGTTATGGAGAGCAAATTTTCACAACTGGATTAGAAGCTCGAGATCATTTTATGGATAAATTGACGGAAAACAAAAGATTCGATTATTTATCTTTTTCAGATGAGAGATATACACAAGATCCTTTTAAAGTGGTGATCTATGATCTGGAAGGGTATTTGTCTGGTGAAGTCTTGCAAGAGCGGTTAGAGCACTATGGTTGTGTACCTGAGATGAGTGATGATCGGTATGTTGTGCTCGTATTTAGTCTGGGTTCGACATTGGAAGATAGTCTGCGCTTGTTAGATGCTCTTCATCAGATCGCTCAAGAGCCACTCACAGTTAGTGTAGAAGATCATCAATTAAACGTGGAAGAAGATACGAATCAAGCTACAATAGAGCGTACACGATCTTCTGAGGGCAATGAGGATGACCATTTGTCAAAAAAGATGAGTTCAGTGACTTCATTTCACTTTAATGCGGATAGTGCAGATCAGAAAAGTAATGATCATACAGAACAGCATAGGGATCAAGTAACAAATCAAGGCAAATCTATCAATCTTGATAAAGATCAATCTAATGAGCAAAACAAGTACAATATATCAGAGCCTATTTTGTTTACAATGACACCTATTGATGAAGAAAATGTAGAGGTAGTATCTCTAGAACAAGCAGAAGGACGTATATGTGCAGAAATGGTGATTCCCTACCCTCCCGGTATTCCCATTTTGTATGCAGGAGAAATCATACATTCTTCTGTATATGATAGACTGTTAACATTACGAAGCCATCATCACAAAATACAAGGCACTGCTGATTCTACATTGAATACATTGCGTGTCTATAAATAGATGTCTACCGAGCAGTAGTCTACAGAAAGCAGGAATAAGAATGAAGGCAAAAGGTTTATTTATTGTATTAGAAGGTATGGATGGTAGCGGTAAAACGAGTCAGCTTGAACATATTAAACGTTATCTTAATGAACAACAGATTGATTTTTTATCGACTCGTGAACCGGGGGGAATCTCTGTATCTGAACAAATTCGTGAAGTTATTTTGAATGTTGATAATGATATGAGTGGATTAACAGAGTGTCTATTATATGCAAGTGCTAGAAGAGAACATTTAATTCAAAAAGTGATTCCAGCGCTTCAGGCAGGAAGAATCGTTATCTGTGATCGGTATGTGATGTCTTCTTTGGCTTATCAAGGGTATGGACGTGAACTGGGCAAAGCTGTACTCGATATTAATCAATTAGCGATAGATGTAGAGGGTCAGCAGTATTGGGCAGATATGAATATCTATATTGATGTTAAGCCTGAAGTAGGATTAGAGCGCATTATGTCTAAGTCTGGTGAACGAGAAGTCAATCGTCTGGATCTGGAAGCATTGGAATTTCATCATCGAGTACATCAAGGATATATGGAACTATCTGAACAACACGCAGAACGGTTTGTTATGATCAATGGTGAGCAAGATGAACAGCATGTTTTTAACGATATTAAGCAAGTATTGGATACATTAATTCAGCAGTATCATGTATAAGAATAAGGAATATGCTTCTTATTCAGGGTAGTCGGTTACAATATGGATAAAGAGTAAATAGAGGTATTATGCTTATCGATGTCGAATACAAAAAGCAGGGCTTGGTGCCTTACAGATCTGTAAAAGGAGGGCTATTATAATGAAACTGATTATTGCGATCGTGCAAGATAAAGATAGTAACCGTCTATCAGGCGAATTGGTAAAAGCTAATTTTCGGGCAACAAAACTAGCCAGTACAGGCGGATTTTTACGTGCTGGAAATACAACATTTATGATTGGTGTTGATGATAGCCAGATCGAAGCTGTTATGGAAGTCATTCGTAATAGTTGTAAGATTCGTGAACAGCTGGTTACACCAGTTACTCCAATGAGCGGTACAACAGATTCGTATCTTCCATTGCCAGTGGAAGTACAAGTAGGTGGCGCTACTGTATTCGTAATGCCTGTTGAGCGATTTGAACATTTCTAAAAAAGAATTTGATTTTATTTTAAAAAATACGCAAAAATCAGTACATCTTTAAACATAATTAAATAATAAAGAGTATAATTAAGAAACAAACAGAGGATCGGTTACGTTATTGGGAACCGGTCCGTCTTTATTATCTGCTGTAAATCTGTGATCGTTCGTTGTATCGATACGTAAAAATTGAACTTTTTTTCATTTTACTATTCGTAAATCAGTGAATATGAACGATACTAATTAATAACGACTCTGTTTAGCGACTGCTAATTGATATATACACTATCCGGCATATATAAAGAAGATCTGCCTATAAGTAGAAGTTCAATGCCAGCAAAGAAAGGAAGAAAATAATGAAAATTAACCCCGGTTATCCTCCATTAAAAAGTAACCCTATCGTATCCGATTCTCCCAATAGAGTAGTACAACAACGGAATTTCTCGGATGTGCTTCAAAATAATAGTGCTCAAGCGACACATGATGATATTCAGCGTCAATTTAAAGAGATTCAAATGCAGGGTGACCGGCTTGCAAAATCGATGACACTACGTGAACTTAAAGCGTATCAAATGTTGGTTAAACGCTTTTTGGAAGATACCGTGCGTCGCGGTGTCAAAGTAAAAGAAACGCAAAGCTTCGATCGTCGGGGTCGTGGTAAAAAGTATAAATTGTTAGATGAAGTAGATTCTATGTTGATGAATATGGCAGAAGAATTGCTTCAAAGTGAAGAAGGACGAATCGAGTTATTGCAACGGATGGGTGAAATTCGAGGTATGCTTATTAACTTTTTATATTAATATATTAAGTATAGATCTTGAAGTGAGCTGTTCAGTAAGGAGGCACCATGTCTTTTCAAGAAATTGTCGGGCAAGATATTGCTAAGCAGATGTTACAAAATGGTCTGCGTAATCAAAAGATTTCTCATGCGTATTTGTTTAGTGGACCAGCAGGTAGCGGTCAGATGAAGATGGCGAATAGCTTTGCCAAAGCATTAGTCTGTATTCATAAAGGCGACGAAGCCTGTGGAGAGTGCATACAGTGTCGCAAGATGGAACATGGTAATCATCCTGATTTTCATGTGATTGAACCAGATGGATCTTCAATCAAAATTGAGCAAATCCGCGATATTCAGCGGATTTTTTCGTATCGTTCAGAATCGGGTAACCGTAAAATATATATTATCAAAGATGCAGATAAAATGACGATACAAGCGTCCAATAGTCTGTTAAAATTCTTGGAAGAACCGCCAGCACCTGCTGTAGCTATTTTGCTCACAGAAAATGCACAGTCGGTATTGCCTACGATTCGTTCCCGTACTCAACCTATAGTATTTACGCCACCAGATCCTCAAAAAATGGCTCAAATCTTAGGAGATGAAGGCTTTCCAATGCCTTTAGTACGATGCGTTGTTCATATTGCGTCTGATCTGGAGGAATGCCGAGAATTGCTAGCACAGAATTGGTTTGCAGAAATCAGAAACGTAATGTTACAATTAGGGAAGGAATCCGCAGGTAGAGGGAGTATGAGCCTTATTACTGCTCAGCAAAAGCTGTTTAAAGGCGGACTTGGAGATCATATTGAGCACGTATTTGATCTTTTCCACTTATGGTTTAAGGATATCATTCATATCCAGATTGGAAGGCACGAGAGTATCGTTTTTATAGATCAGTTAGAGTCTCTCTCCAAGGTGGCTACCACTCGTGATATGCAGCATTGGATATCGTGTATGTCGCTTGCTGCAGAGTGTAAGAAAATGCTTCGTTCTCATGTGAATCCACAGTTATGCATGGAGCAATTTCTTATAGGCGTTAGCGGTTGAAGGAGCTTCATCACAGACCGGACAGTGTATAACATCATGCCGAGTGCACAAAGCTTTAAACAAACGCACATTTTTTGAATACGTCATGTCAGGTGAGAATAAGAAGTAATTCTTCATATCGGAATTTTTGCCGTAGAGTTGAAAAACGGTATTGGCAAATGAGGGGGCTTATCTTTTGTATAGTGTAGTAGGAGTCCGCTTTAAAAAAGCGGGTAAAATATATTATTTCGATCCGTTAGACTTTCCAGTTGAAAGTGAACAACACGTTATTGTAGAAACTGCACGTGGGATTGAATATGGTAAAGTAGTGATTGGTAAAAAAGAAGTCAATGAATCTGATGTCGTTCTTCCTTTGAAAAAAGTGATTCGGATTGCAGAAGATCATGATGCTCAAGTAGTAGAAGAAAATCGGATCGCAGCTAAAAATGCTTTCACAACCTGTCTTAACAAAATCAGAGAGCATGAATTGAAAATGAAGTTGGTCGATGTAGAATTTACATTTGATCGTAATAAGATTATTTTCTATTTTACAGCTGAAGGTCGAGTCGATTTTCGAGAACTGGTTAAAGATCTAGCCAGTATCTTCCGTACACGTATCGAACTACGCCAGATTGGTGTACGTGATGAAGCTAAAATGCTAGGTGGTATAGGTCCTTGTGGACGTATTCTATGCTGTTCTTCCTGGTTAGGAGACTTTGAGCCAGTATCGATCAAAATGGCTAAAGATCAAAGCTTGTCCTTGAATCCAACCAAGATTTCTGGATTGTGTGGACGTCTAATGTGTTGTCTTAAATTCGAGCACGATAATTATGAGAGCGTGAAGGAAGAGCTTCCGGCTATCGGTAAATTTGTCGTCACTTCGCTAGGCGATGGTAAAGTGGTGGGTATCAATGCCGGTTCGCGTACTGTACATGTTCAGATTTTTGACATCAGTAAAGTCAAAGAACTGCCATTGGATGACGTGGTCGTGAAGTAAACCCGATCAAGGCTGCTTTTGAGGTGGGAACTTGGAGAAGAAAAATCTTTTTACACACATTCACGAATTGGAAACACAGATGGATCATATGCATGGAGATATGGGTAAAATGAAGCAAGCTGTGAAAGAACTGTTAGAAGAGAATCAACGCTTGAGTACCGAAAATGAACAGTTGCGCAGAGTTTTGAAAAAAGAGGTTCCTGTTATTGAGCCTAAATCTGTTGGCACCTATTCGTCTAAATTGTATTCAGACTTACCTGATCTAGAAGTCGTTGGAGAAGGTTATGATAATCTAGCACGTATTTATCACGAAGGCTTCCATATCTGTAATGTGTATTATGGACATTTGCGTACAGAAGGCGATTGCTTGTTCTGCCTTTCTTTTTTGAATAAATCTGAATAGTAGCATTATCCAAACCGCGGACAGCATTATGCCGCGGTTTTTATATAGTGTAATCATAATGTAGTATCATTTCTAAACAAAGCAGGATAAGAAAGGAAATACCATGAACGAACAACCCCTTCTGGCAGATGAGCGTATTGATGATCTGCTTACGTATGACCTTAAAATTATTCAAAGTCGAGAAGTGTTCAGCTTTTCGATGGATGCTGTACTGCTGGCACGGTTTGCCAGTATTCCTAAGCGTGGTAAAATAATTGATCTTTGTACTGGCAATGGGGTAATACCTATTCTGTTATCGACACGGACAAATGCTAGTATTGAAGGTGTGGAAATTCAAGAGCGCTTAGCAGATATGGCGATGCGTAGTGTAACCATGAATAATTTACAAGAACAGGTGAAGATTCGCGTACAAGACCTCAAAGATATGCCACTTGCAGGTGAACGAGAAGCTTATGATGCTGTAACCGTTAACCCTCCTTATGCTCCTGTAACAGGAAGCGATATGAAGTTAAATATTCATCATGCGATGGCAAGACATGAGATTGGTTGTACGTTAGAAGATGTGATTCAAACGTCTGCCAAGCTTCTTCGCAATGGTGGTAAACTGTCTATGGTTCATCGCCCGCACCGGTTAGCCGACATTATTATTTTGATGCGTCAATATGGAGTAGAACCGAAGCGTATTCGATTTGTACATCCTCGTCAACATATGGAAGCGAATATGGTGTTAGTTGAAGGATTACGTGGAGGTAAGCCAGAAATGCGTATGCTACCACCACTTATCGTATATGATGAACATGAACAATATACACCTGATCTCAAAGCTGTCTATTACGGGTTAAAGGAGTCACTATGAGCATACAGATTCAAAAAAGTTTTGCTAAAGGAGAGTCTGCTGTTCTTCATGAAGGGGCAGGCACTTTGTATTTAGTTGCAACACCGATTGGTAACTTAGAAGATATGACGTATCGAGCTGTACGGACATTACAGGAATGCGATATTATTGCTGCTGAAGATACAAGGCAGACTCGCAAATTGCTAACTCATTTCGATATTACACCAGGCAAATTACTGAGTTATCATGAGCATAATAAAAAAGCCAGCGGACCGGAGTTAATTCGCCTTATTATAGAAGGAAGTAGTCTGGCGCTTGTGAGTGATGCTGGATTGCCTGCTATATCTGACCCAGGGCAAGAATTAGTGAAGTTAGCACTGGAGCAACAAATTGCTGTGGTTCCTATTCCTGGAGCGAATGCAGCACTGTCTGCTTTGATTGCTTCTGGATTATCGACAGATCGGTTTACGTTTATTGGATTTTTGCCTAGAGATCATAAAGGTCAAGAAGAAGTACTGGGTAGTGTGAAGTATGGAGCAGGTACATTGCTGTTATACGAGTCTCCACACCGAATTATCAAAACATTAACAGCGATTGCACATCATTTAGGCAATCGTAATGTGGTATTAGCACGTGAGCTGACAAAGCGTCATGAAGAATGGACACGTGGTAGTGTAGAAGAAGTACTGGAATGGTTAGAATCGCATCCACCGATTGGTGAATACTGTGTTGTAATCGAGGGACAATCTATCATCGAAGCCAAAGCTGAAGCCAGCGAATGGTGGCAACAAATGACGATAGAAGAGCATGTGATCCATTACGAAAATAAAGAGAATATTTCACGTAAAGATGCAATGAAAAAAACAGCAAAAGATCGTGAAATCTCTAAACGTGATGTATATCAAGTGTTATTAAATGAAGAAGAGTAAGACGCATATGAGTGGTTACGAAAGAGCTTGCTTGGTAAATACATTTATAATAGAAGAAACTCGTTAAATAGATGAGTTTTTAACAAAAATAATGAAGAAAATAAGCGTGAAAATAGAGGAATCTTGATCTGTTCGAGGTTCCTTTTTGATGTGCACATTGGAAGTGCTATGCAAAAGGAAGTATAATGAAAGATAAGCCTTTTTTGAAAACCAAAAGAAAGCAAAAAAATACCTTTACCCAGACAAAATGCTGAGTAAAGGTTCAAGGAGATATTAAAAAGGTTAGAATTAATAAGTTGATAGTTCTAGTATAACCTATTTTATTTATTTTGTCACAGGGACAGGAATTTCGGAAATACACTCATTACAAACGATTTTTCCTTTAAAATAAGTTACATTTTCAGCGTTACCACAGAAAATACAAGCAGGCTCGTATTTTTTAAGCATAATGCGCTCGCCATCAACGTAGATTTCCAAAGCGTCTTTTTCTCCGATACCTAGTGTACGGCGAAGTTCGATAGGAATTACTACGCGGCCCAATTCGTCTACTTTTCTTACAATACCAGTTGATTTCATCATTACTGATCAATCCTCTCAAATTTAAATATATTAGTTGTTATTGTTTTGTTTGATGTGCTAACATTCGACAAATTTCTATGTTTTATGATATTCATAATACCAACGTTTCCCAAATCAGTCAACCTATAATTTAAGAAAAATACAGTTTTTTTCACTTTTTTTTGAAAAAATATTTTTATATAGCGGTATTATCAAGTATTATAGGGTTAAAATTATTTTGTCGATTTGGAAATTCGTAGCTTGTATATACCGACAACATTCGACAATATCGTCGAAAAAACTATTTTTAATTTTAAATAGTTAGGGTTTATTGATAGAAGGAGGAATTTATTTTGAAGCCTGTACAACCTTTAGGAGAAGAAAAAGTATTTAAAGATCCTGTACATAATTATATCCACGTGCAAGATCGTTTAATCTGGACTTTGATTAATACACCTGAATTTCAAAGATTACGTCGTATAAGACAATTGGGAACTTCCTATTTAACTTTTCATGGAGCAGAGCATAGCCGTTTCTCACATTCATTAGGTGTATATGAAATTACACGTCGCATTATTTCTCAATTTGAACGTGGTGGTTTTGAAGATTGGCCACGTGAAGAAAGTCTGGTGGCATTATGTGCCGCTTTATTACACGATTTGGGTCATGGACCTTTTTCTCATTCTATAGAAGAAGCTTTTGATATGGATCATGAAGAATGGACGTGTCGTATCCTACTTGGAGATACCGAAGTGAATCGGGTATTGGAAGAAGCAGAGAGTGGTCTTGCTGAACGAGTCGCTTCTGTTATTCGCAAAGATTATGAGAAAAAGATCGTTGTGAATCTGGTATCGAGTCCGTTAGATGCGGATCGGATGGATTATTTGTTACGGGATGCTTATTTTACAGGAGTTAATTATGGAACGATCGATGTTGATCGTATTTTGCGGATGCTTCGTCCTCACAATGGACGCGTCGTTGTCAAAGAATCAGGTATGCATGCGATCGAAGATTATCTTATGGCACGTTATCAGATGTACTGGCAAGTGTATTTTCATCCAGTGACTCGAAGTTCAGATATTGTATTAAAACAAATTTTCCGTCGTGCCAAAGAATTGTTCGATGAAGGATTTGATTTTAAATTTTTGCCGTATCCTTTACCCGAGTTATTCAAAGGTGATATTCAAGTTGGTGATTATTTATTGCTAGATGAAGCATTAGTACAGACAGCATTTATGCAATGGACAAGGGAAGACGATGATATTTTGTCAGATGTATGTCATCGTTTTATGCAGCGTAAGTTGTATAAATATGTAGAGACAGATCTAATTGATAAGCAGACAATTAGCAGTATACGTAGCGAATTTGCTAGAGTAGGATTGCATCCTGATTATGATCTAGAAATCGATTTTCCCACCGATCTTCCTTATGATGTATTTCGTCCAGGTGATCCTAAAAAAGAAAAACAAATTCTATTATTAGATCGTCAAAACCGAATCCAAGAAATATCAGAAGTATCGGATATTGTACGTTCAATTAGTGGGATTCATCGCGGTCGATATCATCTGTATTATCCGCAAGATAAGTTAGAGAAAGTTATTCATCAATTATCCGAAGAAGTGGCAGCGATATTTGAAAACAAAATTAATCCGCCACAGATGGAATTTGAAATATAAGATTAGCGAAAAAAGAACGAGAAACAGAGAAGGAGTGAGAAAATTATATGTTATTTGATACACATACTCATTTGGATTCGATCGAATTTGCCGATGATCGTAAAGAAGTGATTGAGCGTGCTTATGCACAAGGGGTAACCCGAATGATCAATGTGGGATTCAACCGTGAAACGATTCCCACCACGATGGAATTAGTCGAAAGTTATGAATTTATATATGCGGCTATTGGCTGGCATCCTGTAGATGCGATTCATATGCAACCTGGAGATCTGGAATGGATCGAATCGCTATGCAAACATGAAAAAGTAGTAGCGATTGGTGAAATTGGTCTGGATTATCACTGGGATACTTCACCGAAAGAAGTACAGCATAAAGTATTACGTGAACAAATCGGTCTAGCACGTTCGATTAATATGCCGATTGTTATCCATAATCGTGATGCTCATGAAGATATTGTTAAGATTTTGCGCGAAGAAAAAGCACATGAAGTTGGAGGGGTTATGCACTCCTTTTCAGGTAGCTGGGAAACGGCTAAAATGTGTCTCGATATGGGCTTTCATTTATCGTTTGGAGGACCGATTACTTTCAAAAATGCGAAGCAACCTAAAGAGGTGTTACAACAGGTTCCAATGGACCGTCTTTTGCTTGAAACAGACTCCCCATTTTTGACACCACATCCTTATCGTGGAAAACGAAATGAGTCCGGTTATGTGACACTTGTAGCAGAAGCTGCTGCTGCGCTAAAAGGGGTATCACTGGAAGAAATTAGTACAATTACAACTAAAAATGCACTGGAACGATTTGGCATTCGGTGAAAAAGAGAGTAAATCACGCAAAAAACAGCGTTAAACGGATATATGAATAAATTATAACCAAAAAACAGAAGAATATGACAACTTTTTAACCATTTATTCAGAAAAACGTGCTTGCTGGTCGCTTTACATGAGGGTTGGGTTCGGGATATTATTTCATCAGTGATTTAATCTTGCTGTTATTACGCAAGATTCCATGATTCGGTCTCGCTGAGTTTCCTGCATAGGAAAACGGGGGAACCAACATATGTCTTCAAGCCATTATTATCAGAATACCGAAGTCATTATGTATGATTCCTTTTACAGGGTCTACGGGGTGAATTGGAGGTACTCGCGCCATGAGCGGAGGAGCCTTCAAAGGGCAAGAAATATGATGTGTCCGAATCCGACAGCTAACCCCGTAAGCGATGCAGAGGCAACCTCGTATTTTCTAACGTTTTCCGAACTGTATTTAGATACGTCGGAAGCCAAGGAAAAGTTGCTTTGCTCTTTTCCAGAGGCTTCTTTTGTTTTGGGCTAAACGAAAAGATTCAGAGAATACGATATTTGAAATTTGATCTTTCAGATATTAGGTGTGTCCCTTAGACTGACCATGGCGCAGGCATTTTTGAACATCACGAAAGATTATCACACAGATTTGGTAATCTTATGCTTACGATCAGCCTGTGAAAATTCTGTTATATAGTCGCGTCATATACAATTACGTCACAGCTAGACGGCGAGACTATGAAGGAGGACGGAAGAAGTGGCAATTGCTCCTTTCGAAAAAACCCATGGTTCGCGCTCATCCAGCATGTCTTACGCGCTGAGTTGGAAGCAACAAAACCTACGCTATGTATTGTGGGCTGCATTATTAGTGATCGCTCTTGCAGCGATGCTATTGTCCCTACTTTATAATCAAGCGGGTAAAAATATTTCTGTAGTCATTGACGGCAAAGCACAAACCGTGGAAACACGTAAATTGATGCTTTCTCAACTGCTTGATGAAAATCAAATTAAAGTGGCACCACAAGATAAAGTATCTATGCCTATGAATGGCGCGCTTCAGGATGGGGACAAAGTTTATATTAACCATGCGGTTGCAGTAAACATTACGGCAGATGGTGGAACCAAGAAAATTTATACCACCTCTAAAACAGTTGGTAACACATTGGAGCAGGCTGGGTTAACACTGTCAGGTGAAGATCAATTAACACCTGCGATGGAATCTTCAGTTCATGACAATATGGATATCAAGATTGTGCGTACCAAATCATTTGTAGCGAAAAAAGTAGTCAAGATTCCATATCAAACGGTTAAAAAAACCGATGGTTCCATGCTTGAAGGTAAAACCAAGTTAGTGCAAGGCGGTCAAACAGGTAAAGTGGTTCAATACATCGAGAAAGTATACGAAGATGGAGAATTCGTCTCCAAACGTATGGTTAATAAAAAAACAACCGCAAAAGTAAAAGATAAGATTGTAGCTATTGGTACCAAAAAAGAGGAGCCTAAACTTCTCGCAGCTGCTTCTTCTAGTGGAGGATCAAGTAATAGTACTTCCAAAGCAGGTGTAGATTTCTCTTATGCGAAAGTACTGAACAATGTATCTCTAACTGCTTATTCGTCTCAAGAACCTGGTCTAGGTACAGTGACTGCTTCGGGAGCACGTGTAACAGAAGGTCGTACGATTGCAGTCGATACGAGTGTCATTCCTATGGGATGGTGGGTATACATTGAAGGCATTGGCTTCCGCCGTGCTGAAGATACCGGTAGTGCTATTAACGGTAATAAAATCGACGTGTATATAGACAGCTTGAGCCAAGCGAGAGCATTTGGACGCAAATCCGGTTACACTGTATATGTAATTGGCCCGGTTAAACCCTAGAGAGGGTGTTGATTGGGATAGCACCATTGCTTAAGCCCAGTCATCTGTTATATGATATAAATAATATTAACTATGAGCGTGCATAAAGAAAACAAAAAGAAGAGGATAAATCCTCTTCTTTTTGTTCTGTTAAGATGAATATCGAACAGATTATCTTATCATTTAGAGAGTGAAGGGAAGCGTACAATCAACGTGATTAAAGAAGTGATTGTTGTGGAAGGACGAGACGATACCGTAGCGATTAAAAGAGCTGTAGACGCAGATACGATCGAGACAGGCGGCTCAGCTATAGGTGCTCATGTGATTCGTCGTGTAAAATTAGCTCAAGAACGACGCGGTGTAATTATATTAACTGATCCTGATTTTGCAGGTGAACGGATACGTAAGATCGTAGCGCAGAAAGTCCCTGGATGTAAGCATGCTTTTATCCCTGAAAGTGAAGCTACGCTCAAAGGTGATATTGGTGTCGAAAATGCTTCTCCAGAAGCTATTCGTGAAGCGTTGGCGCGTGTACACTCTGAGATGCCAGAAGCGGAAGTTCTGATCGATTGGGAAGATCTGATCATGACAGGACTTGTGATGCAACCTGATGCTGCGGAGCGACGAATGAAAATGGGCAATCTGCTCGGCATAGGTTATGGCAATGGAAAGCAGTTCCATAAACGTTTACGTATTTTTGGAATTAGCCGTGAAGAGTTTGCAACAGCACTCTCACAAATGGAAGCGGAGGAAGAACAATAATATGGATGAACGATTAGAAATAGCCACACCCAAACGCACCAAAGAAATTATTAATAAATATGGATTCTCGTTTAAAAAAAGCTTAGGTCAGAACTTTTTGATCGATTCCAATATTTTGAACAAAATTGTAGAAGCAGCTGAATTAACGCCTGAAAATGGAGCATTAGAGATTGGACCCGGAATCGGTGCATTAACCGAGCGTCTAGCTCAAGAAGCAGGTGCAGTCACAGCAGTTGAGATTGACCGTCGCTTGATTCCGATTTTGAAAGAAGTCTTAGAGCCTTATCCTCATGCTAAAGTACGTCATGATGATGTGCTCAAAGTCGATTTGCATCAATTGTTCCGTGAAGACTTCAGTGAAGTTGAAAAAGTCAGTGTGGTGGCTAACTTACCCTACTACGTCACTACACCTATTGTGATGAAGTTGTTAGAAGAACGTTTACCGTTAGACAATATCGTCGTTATGATTCAAAAAGAAGTCGCTCAGCGCATGGCAGCCCCTCCTGGAGGCAAAGACTACGGAAGTCTTAGTATTGCTGTTCAATACTATTGCGTGCCTGAATTGATCTGTATCGTCCCTAAAACGGTATTTATCCCGCAACCGAATGTAGAATCTGCTGTCATTCGCTTGAAACTAAGGGATCGTCCGGCAGTTGAAGTCGAAGATGAAGCGTACTTCTTTGAATTAATGCAATCTTGTTTTGTACAGCGTCGCAAAACAATCGCCAATAACTTGCGTAGCCGTTATTTTGAAGGTGGCGATCGTACACAATTAGAGCAACTTTTGGCAGAAGCAGGAATCGAACCTTCTAGACGTGGAGAGACACTTAGTTTGCAAGAATACGCAACTTTGAGCAGTGTATTTTTGAGAGCAGGTATCCGTTGAAAAAATTCGTTGACAAGATAAAATTAATACTGCTATAATTTAATGTTCATTTGACAAACACTCTTTTCTTTGATATAATGAAGAGGGAAAGAGGTGGTTGTAGTCAATGGCTAACAATGCGCTTTTGGAAATCAAACGTAGTCTTGATGCTCATGTAGGGCACAAAATTACGTTACGTGCTAATGGTGGTCGTAAGAAGACCATCGAACGAACCGGAGTTTTGGAAGAGACCTACCCTTCTGTTTTTATTGTCAAGCTCGCTGAAGAGCATCAGACATTTGAACGTGTGTCTTACAGCTATGCCGATATATTGACAGATTCTGTGGAAGTCACCGTCTGTGATGACGATTGTCAGACACGAATCGAATATGTTGGGAATTGAATAACTGTTTTAGTATAAGACAGTCTTTATCTCCTTTCGGGGTAGAGACTGTTTTGTTTTGTGACTATATTTGATCTACATGAACGGAACCCGATACCCATATAATAGACTTTGTACGTCATTTTTTTTATAATATGGATTATTCGTAATGATAAGCACAGGAACCCGTACGCAGCGTATCAAATCGTTCGGATGGAATGTTGAGGGTGGAGGAACAGCATGAAGATATATGAAAAAGCGCCAGCAAAAATCAACCTGATGCTGGATGTGTTACATAAAAGACCGGATGGGTATCATGAGGTCGAGATGATCATGACAATGGTGGATCTAGCCGATCGCCTAACGATCACTGAATTGTCTCGAGATACGATCCAAATTTCTAGTCAAGCAGGATATATTCCTTTAGACGAGAAAAATCTGGCTTTTCAAGCTGCTCAAAAAATTAAAGCAAAATATAATATTAAGCAAGGCGTACATATTCATATCGATAAGCAGATTCCAGTTGCGGCTGGTCTAGCTGGAGGTAGCAGTGATGCTGCAGCAGCGCTTAGAGGATTGAATCGTCTCTGGAACCTCCAGATTCCCCATGAAGACATGATGGAGCTAGGTGCTTCTATTGGCTCTGATGTTCCTTTCTGCATCACAGGGGGGACAGCACTCGCTACAGGACGTGGAGAGCTACTTACTCCACTGACCAGTCCACCAGATTGCTGGGTTGTGTTAGCGAAGCCACCTATTAACGTGTCTACTGCCGATGTATACGGACGGTTTCGTGCAGATAAGATCGCTAAGCATCCTTCTGCTCTAGAAATGCAAAAAGCGTTAGAAAACAAATCTTTTGATGAGATTTGTCATCAACTGGGTAACGTGTTGGAAGATGTTACTCTGACTCATTATCCGCAAGTTCAACAGCTCAAGCAGGCAATGATTCAGTTGGGAGCCGATGGTGTGCTTATGTCAGGAAGTGGACCCACTGTATTCGGATTGATCTCGCGCGAGTCCAAAGTAGCTCGTGTCTATAATGGATTACGTGGATTTTGCAAAGAAGTCTATGCTGTGCGGATATTAACTTAAATGATTTCAAATCGCAGTCTTTTTAACTCTAAATGGTGCTCGATGATAAGCCATAAGAGAAAAAGATTGCGATTTTCTTTTACAAACACGTACAAAAATGTTATATTCACTTTAATTATTCGGATTTAGGGTATAAAATGTCAATATTTTGTAGATAGCGAGGCGTTATGGTGAAAAAATTAAAGAGAAGCGCGCGGTTAGTTGAATTAACTCAATATTTAACTTCACGACCACATACGCTGATTCCATTAACCACTTTCGCTGATCGATACGGAGCGGCCAAATCATCGATTAGTGAGGATCTGACCATTATTAAAGAAGTTTTTGAAGAAGATGGTACGGGAGAATTATTAACACTTGCAGGAGCAGCAGGCGGAGTGAAATATATTCCAAAGCTGGCGAAAGAAAAAGCATTTTCATTTATGGAAGAAATCTGCGGTCAATTAGGACAACCGGATCGTCTGCTTCCAGGTAACTATATTTATATGTCTGATCTGTTAGGGCAACCTGCGATTTTGAATGAAGTAGGTAAGATTTTTGCTTCAGCTTTTGCAGATACGCCGATCGATGTCATTATGACAGTAGAAACCAAAGGAATTCCTTTGGCTCATGCTACAGGTACGCAATTGAATCTGCCGGTTGTACTGGTACGCCGGGATCATCAGATGACAGAAGGATCTGCGGTAAGTATTAACTATGTATCAGGTTCACACAAGAGTCTGCATACGATGACATTGTCACGCCGGGCACTTAAAGAAAAATCACGTGTATTGATTATCGATGATTTTATGAAAGCTGGCGGTACTATTCAAGGTATGGTTGATCTTTTAGGAGAATTTAATGCAACAGTTGCTGGAGTCGGGGTGCTTTTAGAATCTGGTTCTGTCGACACAGATGATCGTCTGTGGGCAGATTATGTGTCACTTGCGAAAGTAACTGATATTGATCCTAAAAACAAAAAAATTACGGTGCAACCTGGGAACTACTTTGAAAATGATCCTAATTAAGCTTTTCTGCCGATAATTTTCATTTTCGTAATGAGAACGAATATCATCAAAATCAGGTGAAAACGGTAGAAATCGAGCCTAAAGATAAATAAAATAAAAAAATATACAATTAATTTGGAGAAAAAAGAAGGAATTTGACTTCCATGTGTGGAATTACACAACCAAGTCTTGAATAGACAAAGGTGGTGAACACATATGGAAATAACGGATGTAAGACTCCGCCGAGTAAATTCCGAAGGCAGAATGAAAGCAATCGCATCCATCACAATTGATAGCGAATTTGTCGTTCATGACATTCGTGTAATTGATGGTAACAATGGAATGTTTGTTGCAATGCCAAGCAAACGGACACCTGATGGCGAGTTTCGCGACATCGCACATCCTATTTCTTCTGGAACTCGCGAGAAGATTCAGTTAGCTGTATTAGCTGAATATGAACGTGCAGGATTGGAAGAAGAAGCGATTGAAGAAGTGATTGAAGAAGGTGCTTAACGTTTACTTATTGGGGTTTGAAAGAAAAGGGAGCCACAGGGAGCTACATTGTGGCTCCCTTTTCTTTTTGTCTGGAATAAGATATATTCATTAAGGAGTTTTAACGATAAATCTAACATAATGATTTAAATATATGAGTTCGAATAAGGAGGTCTGTATTGTTGGATTCAAAAAGAATGGCAATCATACTCGCAGCAGGTAAAGGTAAACGCATGAAATCCAAATTGTACAAAGTTCTACATCCAGTATGCGGTAAGCCGATGGTAGGTCATGTACTGGATGCTGTACAGCAAGTTCATTGTGAGCGCAGTGTAGTCGTTGTAGGTCACGGAGCAGAAGCGGTACAAGCTTATCTAGGCGATCGTGCAGAATACGCACTACAAAGTGAACAATTAGGAACAGGTCATGCGATTCAACAAGCAGAATCTTTGCTGGGTACTGAAAAAGGAACAACGATTATTATTTGTGGAGATACGCCTTTGGTAACTCCTGAGACACTTGAAAATATTATTGCTAATCATGAAAGTCAGGGTGCAGCAGTAACGATTTTGACAGCTTCAATGACTGATCCTACAGGATACGGTCGTATTATTCGTGGAGCTGATGGTAGTGTACAGAAAATCGTTGAGCAAAAAGAAGGCACGCCTGAAGAATTAGCTGTACAAGAAATCAACACAGGTACGTATTGTTTTGATAACAGCAAATTGTTCCAAGCTCTTTCTCAAATTACGAACGATAATGCTCAACAAGAATATTATCTAACAGACTGCATTACTATTTTGCGTGAACAAGGTGAAATGGTAGCTGCCTACGAAACATTTGATCTAGCTGAATCAATCGGTGTAAATGACCGTCTAGCGTTGTCAGAAGCTGAAGGATTTATGCGCGCACGCCTTGCAAAAAAACATATGTTAAACGGAGTTACGATTATTGATCCATCAGCGACTTATATTGGAGCTGACGTGGTAATCGGTTCAGATACAGTCCTTTATCCAGGAACCGTCCTTAACGGTGCAACAGTGATTGGTGAAGATTGTATCATCGGACCGAATACAGAAATTGAAAATTCCACAATAGGCAATGGTTCAACGATTCGTCAATCGATTCTGTCTGGAGCTGAAGTAGGGGCTGAAGGTAATATTGGTCCATTTGCTTACTTGCGTCCGGGTACAAAGTTAAGTGATCAAGTAAAAGTAGGCGACTTTGTAGAATTGAAAAATGTAACTGTAGGACAAGGTTCCAAAATTCCTCATCTCAGTTATGTAGGGGATGCTGTTGTAGGTTCAGGCGTTAATATTGGTTGTGGGGCGATCACAGCTAACTATGATGGACTCAACAAAGCTGTTACAGAGATTGGTAACAACGTATTTATTGGCAGCAATTCGAACTTGATTGCTCCTGTACGTATCGGTGATGGCGCTTATGTGGTAGCAGGCTCAACCATTACAGAAGATGTAGAAGCTAACGACATGGCAATCGCTCGTCAACGTCAAGAAAACAAATCAGGATATGCTGAAAAAATTCGCGCTAAAGCGAAAGCAATTCATGATAAAAAGGAATAATTAACATTTATAACAAAAATTAATGATGTGTAGCTAAAATTATTATCGATTCTTACGAACAAAATGCCACTATTCGCTAAAGAATTATTATATAATATGAAATATATAATGCTTGTTGTATGATTTGACGGATCTAAAGAGAAATGAACGCCGAGTTGATAAGCATTCCAATGAACCACCACGGAGGGTTTTAACCATTATGACTTATTGTGATTCTAAATTAAAAATTTTCACTTGTAATTCTAACCCTAAGTTGGCGGGACAGATTGCTGACTATATTGGTATTCCTATGGGTGAATCTCGTACGACTGGATTTAGTGACGGAGAGATTCAGGTGAAGTTGTCTGAAAGTGTTCGTGGTTGCCATGTCTATGTCATCCAATCTACGTGTGCACCTGTCAATGATAATCTGATGGAACTGCTAGTTATGGTAGATGCATTAAAACGTGCTTCTGCTAAAAGTATCAATGTGGTTATTCCGTATTACGGATATGCACGTCAAGACCGTAAAGCACGTTCACGTGATCCGATCACAGCCAAATTGGTTGCGAATCTGATTGAAAAAGCAGGCGCTCATCGCGTTATTGCTATGGATCTACATGCGATGCAGATTCAAGGATTCTTCGATATTCCTGTAGACCATCTACTTGGAGTACCGATTTTGGCTCAATATTTCCGTTCCAAAAAAATTGAGAATCCTGTTGTCGTGTCTCCTGACCACGGTGGTGTAGTTCGCGCGCGTAAGCTTGCTGATCTACTCAGTGCTCCGCTTGCGATTATCGATAAGCGTCGCCCTGAACCGAATGTGAGCGAAGTGATGAACATTATTGGTAATATCGAAGGTAAAACTGCGATCTTGGTAGATGATATTATTGATACTGCGGGTACTATCGTATTAGGTGCAAATGCTTTGATCGAAGGTGGAGTGAAAGAAGTGTATGCTTGTTGTACACATCCTGTATTATCCGGCCCAGCTATGGATCGTCTGGAAAACTCACCACTCAAAGAAGTTATTGTTACAGATACTATTCCGATTACACATCCTAATCCTACAAGCAAATTAAAAGTATTATCGGTAGCACCTCTTATGGGCGAAGCGATTATTCGTGTTCATGAAGAGTTGTCGATCAGTAAATTATTTGAAATTGAATAAGCGTTGATGTAATAAAAGGGTTACTTGCCCCATCTGAGGCGAGTAACCCTTATCGGCGTATCTATTTTAATAACCTGGTCTTGATAAAAAAACATGACGTTGCCGATGGTACAATACACGATTCACTTCAATAAACTGGTGATCATACGCCGTAATCATTCCGATATCGACAGGAATATCACGACGATAAATCTGCACAGGCACTTCCTGTTTAAAATGATCATAAAAATGACGGTTTTTCAGCAATTGCTGCCCAAAGGTGTACATGCTGAATCCCCCTCTCTACTGGTTAGTCGTGAAGTTGATCATTTGCAGATAAGTATCAAAAAGATGATACGTATTCAATAATCTGATTTTAGCAAAAAATGTTAGTGACTGCACGATAATATAGCAACCTTTAATTTTTGTATCATTGCCTATTTCTAAAGAAAAGAGGATATGTACGAATGAAATGGATTGTAGGTTTGGGCAATCCCGGATCTGAATATGCCAAAACTCGTCATAATGTAGGTTTTATGGCATTGGATCGTTTAGCAGATCGCCACGGGATCGCTATTAATCAAGCTAAAAGTAAATCGCTGATCGGTGAAGGACATATTGATGGAATTAAGGTCGTTTTGATCAAGCCGATGACCTATATGAATTTATCTGGCGAAGCGGTCAGAGGATATATGGATTATTATAAAGTTGCTCTAGAAGATATGATTGTAGTCTATGATGATATGGATACCGAAACAGGTAAAATTCGTCTGCGTTACCAAGGTAGTGCAGGTGGACATAATGGGATCAAATCGATTATTCAACATACCGGGACACAGACATTTGATCGTATTCGAATGGGTATTTCAAGACCAACGCCTGGTTATGCGATTGTTGATTATGTTCTATCTCCTTTTGCCAAAAAAGAAAAGGAACTGTTAGATGAAATGATCGAAAATTCGTGTAATGCGATGGAATATAGCTTAAAGCATACCTTTGAGCAGACGATGGCTAAATTTAACGGTTAATGCTATAATAAGCCTTAATTCGTAAGCAAATACAGACATTGATAACTGTCCCAAATTCATAAGTACCGCCTTTGAGTCTGATCCGTAATAAGGGTTGGATAAGAAGGCGGTTGTTTATAGGCAAATCGAGATGAATCCGATTTGTCGTTTTACCGTTTTTACCTAAGGATAAGTGAGGTGCCGTTTTGTTAGAAACTCTGATACAAGCATTTGCCAAAGATAAGGATTTTGGTTCTGTTACATCTGGTATTGTGTCCGGGATGAAAGAACAACTCATCTCCGGTTTATCCGGTTCTTCACGCCAGATCATGATGGCTAGTCTGTTCACAGAAGTTCAAAGACCGTTATTGGTTGTCACTCATAATATGTTTGCTGCTCACAAGCTTGCTGAAGATTTACAGGAAGCGCTAACACCTGAGCAGGTTTTGCTATACCCTGCGAACGAACTGGTAGCCGCAGAGTCAGCGATATCAAGCCCTGAGACATTAGCTCAACGCATCGATGTATTGATGAAATGTGCTGCTGGATTCAGAGGCATTGTTGTTGTGCCTTTTTCCGGTATTCGGCGATTTGTACCTGCTCCCGAGTCATTAGCAGGTGCTGAAATTGAATTGCAAGAAGGCGGTACACTGGTTCTAGACACATTTCTGACGCGTATGATTGAGCTTGGCTATGAGCGTGTAGAACGTGTAGAATCACGTGGCGAGATGAGTGTACGTGGTGGGATTATCGATTTTTACCCTGCGACTGCTAATCTGGCTTACCGGATAGAATTATTTGATGAGGATATTGATTCTATTCGTACATTTGATCCTGATGATCAGCGTTCGATTGATAAAGTCAAATCGATTATCATTACTCCTTGTCGCGAAATTATTGCTGATCGTACCCGTATGAATCATGCAGCAGATTTGGCTTCTGCTCGTCTTGAAATGCAAATCGAAAAAATGACCGATCGTCAGGCGAAGATTCGTCTACGTGAAGAAATTGGTCGTGAAATCGAATTGATGCGCCAACATATTTATTTCCCAGAAATATATAAATATATCAGCTTGCTGTATCCAGAACAGGTGACTTTATATAATTACATGCCTGAAGATACGATTCTGATTATGGAAGAACCTGCACGATTGCTAGAGACTGCTAAGCAATTAGAGCGTGATGAATCCGAATGGAATATGCATTTACTGCAAAATGGTAAAAACCTGCCTTCGCTTGAGCTTGCTGGAGACACCGATGATATTATGTATCGTAGTGGCTTCCAGACGATCTGGACGTCGATCTTTTTGCGTCAAGTTCCGCATGTGCTACCCGGCAATATCGTTAACTTTGTCAGTCGCACTATGCAAGATTTCCATGGACAGATGAACGTACTCAAGTCTGAGATGGAACGCTGGAAAAAAGCAGGCATTCAAGTATTAATGGTGGCAAATGGTGAAGAACGTATGGAACGTGTACGCCGTGTTCTTGACGATTATGATATTGAGACACCGATTATGATTGATGGAAGTCTACAAACAGGATTTGAATTGCCATCGATTAATCTAGCCGTTATTACTGAAGGCGAAATGTTCTCTAAAAAGCAGCGTAAAGTCCGCAAAGTCAGTAAGAATGTAGATAATGCTGAACGGATTCGTAGTTATACCGAACTTAAAGTAGGCGACTATGTGGTTCATCAGAATCACGGTATCGGTAAATATATGGGGATCGGTACACTTGAGGTAGCCGGTATTCATAAAGACTATATGCATATTATGTATGCAGGCGGCGATAAGCTGTCTGTACCAATCGAACAGATCGATTTGATTCAGAAATATGTAGGTTCTGAAGAAAAAGAACCGAAAGTCTACAAGCTTGGTGGCAATGAATGGACGAGAGTGAAAAGTAAAGTTCGTTCTTCGGTTCAAGATATTGCAGATGATCTTATCAAACTGTATGCTGAGCGCCAAGAAGCTTCGGGTTATGGATTTGAAAAAGATACAGCAGAACAGCAAGAGTTTGAAGATATTTTCCCATACGATGAGACTCGTGATCAGTTACGTGCGATTGATGAGATCAAAAAAGATATGGAACAAACACGTCCAATGGATCGTCTGCTTTGTGGTGATGTAGGGTATGGTAAAACAGAAGTAGCGATTCGGGCAGCCTTTAAGTCAGCTATCGAAGGTAAGCAAGTGGCTATTCTTGTCCCAACTACTATTTTGGCGCAACAGCATTATGAGACATTCCGTGAACGATTTGCTGAATATCCGTTCAATATCAGTGTATTAAGCCGATTCCGTACACGTAAAGAGCAGAATGATACGATCAAAGGCATCAAGCAAGGTACAGTTGATATTGTTATTGGTACGCATCGACTATTATCTCAAGATATTATTTTCAAAGATCTTGGTCTATTGATTGTCGATGAAGAGCAACGATTCGGTGTATCCCATAAAGAAAAGCTCAAACGCCTCAAAACCAATGTCGATGTACTGACACTGACAGCAACACCGATTCCTCGTACGCTTCATATGTCGATGCTTGGTGTGCGTGACCTTTCTGTTATTGAGACACCGCCAGAGAATCGTTTCCCTGTACAGACGTATGTGGTTGAACATAGTTATACTCTGGTTCGTGAAGCAGTAGAGCGCGAATTGATTCGTGGTGGTCAAATTTATTATCTTTATAACAAAGTACAAGGCATTCATGAGATGGCAGCGCAAATCTCGGAACTGGTTCCTGATGCAAGAGTTGCTGTTGGACACGGTCAAATGTCTGAGCAAGAATTGGAGAAAACGATTCTTGATTTCTTGGACGGTGAATTCGATGTACTCGTCAGTACCAGTATTATTGAGACAGGCGTCGATATTCCAAACGTGAATACGCTAATTGTGCATGATGCTGATAAAATGGGTCTTTCTCAGCTTTATCAGTTACGTGGTCGGGTTGGACGTTCGAACCGAATTGCGTATGCTTATTTTACGTACCAACGGGATAAAGTCTTAACTGAAGTGGCAGAGAAGCGTCTTCAATCGATCAAAGAGTTCACAGAGCTGGGTTCAGGCTTTAAAATTGCGATGCGTGATCTATCGATTCGTGGAGCAGGTAATCTACTAGGTGCAGAGCAATCGGGCTTTATCGCTTCGGTCGGGTTTGACTTGTATTCACAAATGTTAGCTGAAGAAATTCAGAAACGTAAAGTGACTATGCTAGGCGAAGAAGATACCAAAGCGAACGATTGGAATACCGTTATCGATCTGTCTATTGACGCGTATCTTCCAGCTGATTATATTTATGACAGTATCCAAAAAATAGAAATTTATAAAAAGGTCGCTGTTTTATCTGCATTTGATGATATTGGCGAACTTGAAGATGAGCTGTTGGATCGTTTTGGTGAATTGCCTGAAGCGGTATTGCAGTTGTTACAGGTGGCACGACTCAAGCTGTACGGCAAGCGTTATGGAATCGAAAATATTTCGCGCCGTGGAGACGATGTGTTGCTGAAGTTCCATACAGGGCAAGAAAAAGCGTTCAATTTGTCCAAACTGTCCCAAGTTGGCAATCGCTTCGAAAGACGTGTACAATTTAATCAGGGTTCCAATATGGTTATTCAAGTCAAAGGTAAAGGACTAACGGATGGCGAGCTACTTGAACTGCTCTGCCAATTCCTCGAGGCTATCATGGAATCATTCAAACTAAAGGGGGAACTACAGGATGTGGCCAATTAAAAAAGCTGCGCGGAAAACGACGATGTTAGCAGTAGTTGCTATTCTGTGCATCAGTCTGTTAGCAGCTTGTAACAAAGGAACAACCGCAGAAACAAAGAATGATGAAACGAAAGATACAAGTGCGGTGGTTGCCGAGTATAAAGGCGGTACAATCACTGAAAATGAATTTAATCATGAAGTTAGTATGATGAAATTCTTCTCTCCTCAATATGCACAAATGTTTGATATGGACGAATATAAAGAAATTTTGCTTGAGCAAGAGGTAGCTTACAAATCTCTTGATGAAAGTGCAAGCGAAGCAGCAAAAACAGCAGGTGCTAAACAAGGTGAAGAACAACTTAAGCAATTTAAAACAAGTGTAGATCCTGAACAACTTGCTACTATGCTCAAAGAAGCTAATTTGACAGAGCAAGATGTTAAAGATTATATGACACGTGTATTGACTGCTTCTGAAGTGATGAAAGAAAAAGTAACCGATGCAGATGTAGAGAAATACTACACTGATAACAAAAAAGATTATGCAACAGCGACTGTACGTCATGTATTAATCGGACTACAAAGTGCTGATGGCAAAACGACTCGTACAGATGCTCAAGCATTGAAATTAGCTAAAGAAGTTAAAGCTAAATTGGATGGCGGAGCAGACTTTGCAACCATCGCTAAAAAATATTCTGACGATACAGGTTCTAAAGACAAAGGTGGTCTTTACGAAAATGAGAAAGTCGGAAACTGGGTTGAAGGTTTCAAAAATGCAGTACTAGAACAAAAAATCGGTGTGATCGGTGATCCGGTTAAAACAGATTACGGTTATCATGTAATCGAAGTTGAATCTCGTACAGAAAAAGCATTTGCTGATCTTACAACAGAAGAAAAAGAAACGATTAAATCTCAAATTGCTTCTCAAAAATTCAGTGAGTATATGTCTAAAGAAGTACCAGGTATGATTACGAAGAAAAATCTACCTAAATCTGAAGCGGCTCCAGCAACTACAGCTCCAACAGCGCCGACAGAAGGTACAACAGCACCAGCTACAGAGGGAACAACAGCTCCAACAACAACTGCACCTGCTACAGAAGCACCAGCAGAAAGCAGTAAATAATATTTGATGACTGATTGGCTTCTATAGCAAAAAGTAGATTGAATGAGCAAAACAAATAGCGCGGAGTCTCCGCGCTATTTTTGTGTAATTTATTCCGAAAAAAGAATGCCACGACTGGCTAGAAAGGAGCACCGTGCATATGAAAGAATCATCTCCATCGTCCCGCATGCTCAAGGGAGCATTTATATTAGCGTTAGCTGCTGTATTGTCTAAATTAATCGGCACGATCCAAAAAATACCGTTGCAGAATATCGGAGGCGATGGAGTATTCGGTATTTATAATGCGGTGTATCCTTTTTATACACTCGTTCTTCTTGTAGCCACTGCTGGTTTTCCAGCTGCCGTCTCCAAATTTGTAGCTGAACGTATCGCCGCAGGTAATGAAGAAGGAGCAAGGCGCGTACTTACGATCTCATCCGTGATGTTGATCGTGTTAGGCGTAGTGGGTGGCATTCTGATGTACATAGGAGCACCTTTACTAGCAGATTGGATTGATAACCGACATACAGAAGCCGCGATACGTAGTTCAGCACTCGCTTTGCCGTTAGTACCGATCATGGCAGGGTTAAGAGGGTACTTCCAAGGAATGCACAATATGATTCCTACAGCTGTCTCTCAGGTTGCTGAACAGACGATTCGAGTAGCCGCTATGGTTATTCTACTACTGATGTTAGATCGTAATGGAGCCGCAGATGATTGGATCGCCGCAGGCGCTACATTTGGTTCTGCTGCTGGTGGAGCCGCTGGACTATTCGTGATGCTGATCTACTGGTGGATTTATCGGCAGAAATCAGCGAACAAGTTGTCTTTATCCTCTCAATCACATAGCGTGCATGAACCTGTATTTCCGCTACTTAAAGCTTTATCATTATATGCACTCCCGATCTGCTTAGGTTCTTTGTCTGCTCCTTTAATCAGTCTGGTGGATACTTTTACCGTACCACGCTTATTAAAAGGGATCGGCTGGAGCGAAGCAGAAGCTATGGTACAATTCGGGATATACAATCGAGGTATGCCTTTAGTGCAGTTAATGTCGATGTTAGCGACTTCCTTATCAGTGCTATTTATTCCTGCGCTGGCGGATGCTAGAGTGCGTGATCGGATGGATCTAGTGCAATCGCAGAGTCGGCAGGCATTAAGCTGGTTTTGGTTACTGGGGCTTGCTGCTTCAGCGGGTGTAGCTGTATTAGCAGTTCCGCTAGATATTATGTTGTATCAAGATGATGCAGGTAGCGAAGCGATGCGCTGGTTAGCATTTACAGGTGTAGGAGCTACCGTATCTATCGTGACCGCTGCATTATTGCAAGGAATGGGTTCTGTCAAAGCGCCAGCAGTACATCTACTACTTGCTACTGTGGTCAAAGCAGTGCTGAATATTATATTGGTACCGTACTTTGGTATTAATGGGGCTGCTTTTGCGGGTATTGTTGGGTATGCGGTAGCTGCTGTATTGAATACATGGTTATTGATACGATTAACACGTTTGCAAGTTACCTGGAAGCAAGATGTAGTGAAGCCTTTATTTTTAGTGGCTGTGATGTCTGGTGCTGTAATCGCATGGATGTTCGGCGCTGAATATCTATTTGATCGTTGGGGATTAGATGGACGTATTCAAGCTTCACTGATCACTTTAGGCGGGGTATGTATCGGTGGTGTTGTGTTTGCCGGCGGGATATTCCAGTTGAAAATCATGACAACAGCAGAGATTATTGCTCTGCCGAAAATAGGCAAAAAACTAGCAAAATTACTTCAAAAATTCAAATTAATTTCGTGAAAATAGGGACATTATTGAGAAATGTAAGGAGGAACAATATGAGTGCTCAAATTACAATAGTTGGATTGGGTTCAGGCGATGTTGATCAATTGACTGTCGGAATTTTTCGCAAATTAGAACAAGCTGAAAAGCTATTTGTTCGCACCAAAGATCATCCAGCATTAGAAGCTTTACAGGCTGATTTTGTCACATTTGATGATGTATATGAATCGAAAAATTCATTTCCAGAAGTGTACGCAGAGATTGCTAATCGATTGTTACAAGCAGCAGTAGAGGGACTAGATACAGAAGAAATCATCTATGCTGTACCCGGTCATCCGATGGTGGCTGAGAAAACAGTTCAGATTTTGCGTGAGCAGGGACAAGCGCTGAATATTACTGTGAATGTACTGGGTGGAGAAAGCTTTTTGGATGAGGCATTTACCCGTCTAGGCTTCGATCCTATCGAAGGATTTCAGTTATTAGATGCGGCGCAGTTGAATGCTCAATTGCTTCAGCCTCAGCTTCATACGGTCATTGGACAAGTGTATGATACGTTTACCGCTTCAGATGTCAAATTAAGCTTAATGGAACTGTATCCTGATGATTTTGAAGTGATCGTGTGTCACTATTTGGGAGTGCAAGGCAAAGAAATAATCGAACGTACACCTGTATATGAATTAGATCGTACTGAAAACTATGGTAATTTATCATTGATCTATGTACCTCGTACAGAAGATGAGCAGATACGTAATCGTACATTTGCTCGTTTGCATGAGATCGTTGCTATTTTACGTAGTCCGGGTGGTTGTCCATGGGATCAAGAACAGACTCACCAATCGCTTCGCCAGAACTTTATTGAAGAAACCTATGAAGTGTTAGAAACGATAGATGATGATGATCCAGAACATATGCAGGAAGAATTAGGCGATGTGTTATTACAAATTATGCTTCATGCTCAGATCGAAGAAGAAACAGGAGCTTTTACTGTTTATGATGTGATCGAAAGTCTGAATCAAAAATTGATCTTCCGCCATCCGCATGTATTTGGTGATCGTGAAGCCAATGATGCACAGACAGCACTCCAAAATTGGGATGCGATGAAAGTAGAAGAGAAAAAACTCAAAGGTACATTAGATGTAGCCGCTTCTCTTCTGGATGGGGTTCCACGTGATCTGCCTGCACTACTAACTGCTTATAAAATTCAGAAAAAAGCAGCTAAAGTCGGCTTTGATTGGGAAAATATCGAAGGTGCTTTTGCCAAAATGGACGAGGAAATTCTAGAGCTTAAAGAAGCAGTACGTGAAGGGCATCCTGCATTAGATCAACAGTTGGAACTTGGAGATGTGTTGTTCTGTGCAGTGAATATTGCACGCTTTATCGATGCTGATCCTGAACAATCTTTAGCATTAGTCAATCGCAAATTCAAACAAAGATTTCAATATATCGAACAGTCTTTACACACGCAAGGCAAAGATATTCGTTCGATGACACTGGAAGAACTGGATCAATTATGGGATGAAGCTAAATTGCAAAATAAAGGGTAATCAATTATTTTGAAAAAAATAAGCAGAGCATACGTTCTTATGTTATGATCTTCCTAGCAGCGTTGAAGCACACGCTTACGGTATGCTATGATGCATATGGCACCAAAAACTCTAGTGAAATATAGAGGAATTTGGGATGTCGTGAAGAATGTAATATACTGTAGGCAAGCAACTTTGCGTAAACTTATTGTGCATGTATAGACAATCAGAATAACGCAGCTATATTTCTTTGAATATTTGGGAGGCTTTGAATAATGAATAAAACAGACTTGATTAACAACATTTCTACAAGCAGCGGATTGACAAAAAGAGATGTAGAAACAGTATTAAACGGTTTCCTTAGCGAAATTACAGATGCATTAACAAAAGGCGATAAAGTTCAATTGATCGGTTTCGGTACGTTTGAAACTCGCAAACGTGCAGCTCGTACTGGACGCAACCCGCAAACAGGTGAAGAAATTAACATTTCAGAATCTACTGTTCCTGCGTTTAAAGCAGGTAACAAACTTAAAGAAGCGGTAAACTAATGCGTCTGGACAAATTCCTGAAAGTATCGAGACTGATCAAGCGCCGTACTGTGGCAAAAGATGTGTCCGAGCAGGGACGAGTCCTGTTGAACGGACGTGAAGCCAAGCCTAGTGCTACACTTAAAGTCGGTGACGAGATTACGGTTCAATTTGGACAAAAGCTAGTCACTGTACAAGTAGAACGGTTGGCAGATAGTACGCGCAAAGACGAAGCAGCAACGATGTATACATTGCTTAAAGAAGAGCCTATCGTCAGACAGGATGATATTTTTTCCAAAGAGTAATTTGGAGAGATATCCAATGGTACATGTATTGCTCAGTGTTTAAAAAAGGTTGTCCTTAAGTCTTCGGACTGGAGGACAGCCTTTTTTGTTTTTGTTTTAATTTGTCGACAAAGTGTTACAAATCGTTATTTTGTGGTAATGTTAATTAAAATGTAATGTTGGTGATACGATAACGACAGACCATCAAGGAGGCAACCCGATGATATCAAAACCTACGCCGATTCGAAGCGGTAGCTACAAAACAAATAATCAGTCATCTCAAGGAAACAATGGGGCGCGCAGACGGCTACGGATTTGGATGCTTTTCATGGTGTTATTCCTGGGCTGGGCGATCTATACTTTCATCATGCAGTCGATACATCTAGCGGATAAAAAAGAAGAACTCGCACAGCATCAAGTGCAGAAGCAAAAAGCAGATGCAGCATTTGCTCAATCACAAAGTGAAGTGAAGCGATTGGAAGATCCTGAATACATCGGACAAGTCGCTCGTAAGCAATATGGTATGTATTTACCAGGTGAAACACCGATTTGGGCAACCGATGCAACAGACAGCAAATGAATAATGAAGTGAAATAAGTCGTAAAACTGAGCATTAGTGAGTTGACCTTATTTTCGGCTTCCGTTATAATTTAATCAACGCAGATTGTAATCCGTAAGGGATTTTACTGTATATTTTAAGGGAGGATTATTTTACTCTATGGCAATTGAAGTGGGCACCAAGTTAGAAGGCAAAGTGACGGGAATAACGCACTTTGGAGCATTTGTAGATTTGTCGGGAGGTGTCACTGGTCTTGTTCACATCTCGGAAATTGCCGACAACTATGTAAAAGACGTTAATGACCATCTTAAAATGGGCGACGTCGTTACTGTTAAAGTCATCAATGTCGACAAAGACGGTAAAATCGGACTTTCGATCAAGCAAGCCGTTGACAAACCAGCAGAACCAGCACCATCTTCTAGACCACCTCGTCCTGAGCGTAGCTTTGAGCAACGTAACAGCGGTGGCGGCGGTAGAGACGGCGGAGAACGTTCTGGAGGCGGCGGTGGCGGATTTAACCGCGGCGGTGGCGGTGATCGTGGAGGTCGTTCTTTCAACAAGCCAGCAGTTGGCAAACCTACGTTTGATGATAAATTGACACGCTTCATGAAAGATAGTGAGGAACGCATTTCTTCACTCAAAAAAAATACGGAATCCAAACGTGGAGGCCGTGGTGCCAAGCGTAGTTAATCCTTACCTTGCATATAGAACACAATAACGACCGTAGGTGCCTAGGCATCTGCGGTTTTTTTGCTATAGGTATGGTACACTAAATTGAGAGACTGCCCTCAGAGGAGAAGGAGAAGCCCGGTGTCAATATCAACTAATTCTGAATTGCCGCCAGGAACGATGATTAGCGGAAGAACCAGAGGACAACAGTATATGATACAGCGCGTACTGGGCACCGGAACCAACGGAACCGTTTATTTAGTGTCTGCTCTAGCGAATGGTAATCTATATGCATTGAAAATGGGAGCTTATAATCGTACGTTACAAGCAGAGATCAAACTTCTTTTTTCTTTACATAAGCATTGGAAAGAAACAGGAAAAAATCAGGTCAATCGTTATCTATATGATGCCGATGACTATGAAGAAGATGGACTCATTATTCCTTTTTATGTGATGAAATATGTAAAAGGTCAAACATTAAGTAATTTCCTTCGATCCAAAGGAAGTGAACATATAGGCAAAGCAGGTCTAGGGGTGCTAGAAATTTTACGTGATCTGCATGAAGCAGATTGGGTATTTGGCGATCTCAAAGCAGAACATGTGATTATTACCGACGAAGGACAGGTAGAATTGATCGATTACGGTGGTGCAAGTCAAGCAGGACGAAGTCTGCATCAATTTACAGAATGGTATGATCGCAAATTCTGGAAAGCAGGCAGTCGGACAGGAGATTACGCCTATGATTTGTTTGCTTTTGCCGTGATGTGTATCAAATTATTCAATGAACCGGGCTTACAAAAAGTGATATCTACTCAATTGCCACAAATACGAAGTTCTGCCGATCTGGTAACGCTGGTCGATCAGACGCCCAGATTGAAACGGTATGCTCCTTGGTTAAAGCGTGCTTTGCGCGGAGAATTTGACAGTACTGGCGAAGCTTATCATGCATGGAAAGCAGTAAGTGGTTCAGGTGTATTAAATAGATATGGAGACAATGGCGATCCAGTGACCAGGCGCCTAAAAAATGCGCTGATCTGGTCGATCATTATATTAGGAATTACATTACTTATCGCTTTATTCTTTACCAAGTAAAAAACGATCAAGAAACGGGGAGAGTATGATGAGTGGAAAGACATGGCAATCGTTGTTAGAGCATGTCAGAACACTTGTAAAAGAACAGCGTCTTGGTTCAGCTGGCGATACCATTATTGTCGCTGTGTCAGGTGGGCCAGATTCTGTAGCCCTACTTCATGTTTTGCATGCTTTATCCGATGAATATCAATGGAAGCTAGTCTGCGCTCATCTTAATCATGGATTTCGTCCAGAAGAGTCTGCACAAGAAGCGCAATATGTAGCTAAGATATCGTCAGACTTGCACATTCCTTTTGAGCTAGAAGAAGTCAGTACGCCTGATTATATGGTAGAGACGGGTCAAGGACCACAAGAAGCTGCACGTACATTACGCTATGATTTTTTGCATCGAATCGCTGAGAAATGGTCTGCACATTCGATCGCACTGGCTCATCATATGGATGATCAAGCAGAAACGGTATTGATGCGAATTTTGCGTGGATCAGGGGCTGAAGGATTAAGCGGAATAAAAATGCGTAGAACTGAAAAAAATGTGGAACTTATACGTCCGTTCTTACGTATATACAAGACGACCTTGATTCATGCCTGTGAAGAATGCGATTTTGGTTACATTACAGATAGCAGTAATCTTCACCGCAAGTATACACGTAACCGTATCCGATTGGATGTTTTACCATTTTTGGAGCAATTTAATGAGCAGTTGGTGCCATCACTGGCAAGGCTTGCTGAAATTGTCGGAACTGAAAATGATTATATTCAACAGGAAACAGGGACGTTATACGCAGAATTGGTTAAAGAAGAAGAAGGATCGTTTTCATTTGAAGTTACTTCTTTCGTGGAAGTGCATGTCGCTTTACAACGGAGGTTGATTAAACTAATATTGAGTTATCTGTCACCATCTTACGAACAATTTGATTTTTCCAAAATTGAGATGGTTCGGGGACAGATTATGCAAAGTGGTCTCACAAGTTGGAGTCTGGATATTGGCGATAAGGTCACTTGTGTCCGAGAGTATCAGAATATCCGATTTATACGAGGAGTACCCAAGTTTTATGAACCATATTGTATTCCGATTTTGCGTAATAATGAGGTTATATCTATTCCTTTTACCAAGGAGCAATTAGATATCCGATTATTGCCATGGAATAGGAATGATTCAGATCAGATGGAACTTTCTTCGGAGGAAGCGTTTTTTGATGCGGATTTACTGACTTTTCCGCTTTGTTTGCGTTCTCGCCGTCAAGGTGACTCGTTTAAACTTACAGGAAAAGGCGGAACGAAGAAAGTTAAAAATCTTTTTATCGATGAGAAAATACCATTATCTCAGCGTAATACTTTGCCTTTATTGGCTGATTTTCACGGTCAAGTGCTATGGATTCCAGGAATTCGACGTTCGGGATCAGCTTTGGTGCACCCGGGTACTTCTTGTGTAGTACATATGAGGCGAATAAAAACTGAAGAAAATGTTTGATTATCGTCGATTCGGCTTGATAAGTATAATGTAGGAGGTTCAACCAAGTTGCGCAATGACATTGAAGAAGTACTCATCAGTGAAGAAGAGATTCAGCAGAAGATTTTAGAACTTGGCGCTAAGCTAAGTGACGATTACAAGGGACGCAACCCGCTTGTGATTTGTGTATTGAAAGGTGCTTTTGTATTTATGGCTGATCTGGTTAAACGGATCGATGTACCGCTTGAGATTGATTTTATGGCGGTATCCAGTTATGGAGCATCTACCAAATCATCCGGTGTTGTCAAAATCATTAAAGATCTAGATGTTTCTGTTGAAGGACGGGACGTATTGATCGTAGAAGACATTATTGACAGTGGACTCACGCTTAGTTACCTTATGGAGGTATTGCGCGGTCGTAGTGCTAGTAGCGTACGTGTAGTTACTCTTTTCGATAAGCCAGCAGGCAGAACCGTTGACTTAGAAGCAGATTATACCGGTTTTGTTATTCCGGATGCTTTTATTGTTGGATACGGTCTAGATTATGCTGAGAAATACCGGAATCTCCCCTACATTGGGATTTTAAAACCGGCAATTTATTCAAACTAATTACCTATGCCTGAATAGCAGCAATATCCGTTATTTGGCTTCGAGCTCTATTGAGAACGTAAGTCTGGCTATGGTAAAATAATTTAAGTGTCTCGAGAGGAGGTAGGGGATGAATCGGTTCATCCGGAATTCGGGTTTCTATTTAATTCTTTTTTTAGTCGTGGTGGGCATTGTACGTTACGTTAGTGACGGAAGCGAAGCTACCGATAATCCAAGATATGATCAGCTTAAAGCAGCACTTGCTGCTGGTAATGTCTCCTCTGTTACGGTTCAGTTTGATAACTATGCGTATTTAGTTACAGGTGAATACAAAACAAAACCAGCAGATGCGAAGTCGAATGCATTTTCTTCTTACATCCCTGCCACTGATGCAGCGATCAACGAGATCGAAACAGCTAGTGACAATGGGGGTACACAAGTAACCATTAAGCCGATGGAAGGCGACAGTATTTGGTTGTCATTCATCACTTCGATGATTCCACTTGTGATTATGTTTATTCTGTTCTTCTTCCTCTTCAATCAAGCTCAGGGTGGCGGCGGCAAAGTGATGAACTTTGGTAAGAGTCGTGCTCGCTTGTATAACGAAGAGAAGAAAAAAATTACATTCGAGGATGTAGCAGGGGCTGACGAAGAGAAACAAGAACTCGTCGAAGTTGTTGACTTCCTGAAAGATCCACGTAAGTTTAACGCCGTTGGAGCTCGTATTCCTAAAGGGGTACTTCTTGTAGGTCCTCCGGGTACTGGTAAAACATTGCTTGCTCGTGCAGTAGCAGGAGAAGCAGGCGTACCATTCTTCAGCATTTCCGGTTCTGATTTCGTAGAAATGTTTGTCGGTGTCGGTGCGTCGCGTGTACGTGATTTGTTTGAAAATGCGAAGAAAAATGCACCATGTATTATTTTCATCGATGAAATTGATGCTGTTGGTCGTCAACGGGGCGCAGGTCTTGGTGGCGGTCATGATGAGCGCGAACAAACGCTAAATCAACTTCTTGTTGAAATGGATGGATTTGGAGCAAACGAAGGTATTATTATCGTTGCTGCAACTAACCGTCCAGATATCTTGGATCCTGCATTGTTACGTCCAGGTCGTTTTGACCGTCAAATTACGGTTGATCGTCCAGACGTGAAAGGTCGCGAAGCTGTACTGAAAGTTCACTCACGCAACAAACCGCTTACGTCTAACGTAAGATTGGATACAATTGCGAAACGTACAACAGGTTTTACAGGTGCAGATCTGGAGAACTTGATGAACGAAGCAGCATTGCTTGCTGCGCGTCGTAATCGTCGTGATATTTCGATGAATGAGGTTGATGAAGCTATTGACCGTATCATCGTAGGTACAGAAAAACGTAGTCGTGTTATTAGTGATCGTGAAAAACGCATCGTTGCTTATCATGAAGCGGGTCATACGATTGTAGGTTATTTCTTGGAGCATGCGGATATGGTACACAAAGTAACAATCGTACCGCGTGGACGTGCTGGCGGGTATGTTATTATGCTTCCTAAAGAAGACCGTATGCTTGTAACGAAACAGGAATTGTTGGATAAAGTAACTGGTTTGCTAGGTGGACGTGTTGCTGAAGAATTATTTATCGGCGAGATTGGTACTGGAGCATATAGTGACTTCCAACAAGCAACTGGTATCGTACGTAGCATGATCGTTGAATACGGTATGAGTGAGAAGCTTGGACCGATGCAATTCGGTACTGCTCAAGGTCAAGTATTCTTGGGTCGTGATATCGGACACGAGCAAAACTATAGTGATAAAATCGCTTATGAGATCGATCAAGAAATGCACCGTTTTATTACGGAATCTTACGAACGCTGTCGCGAATTATTGCAAAAGCATTCAAGAGAAATGCATTTGATTGCTCAAACATTGCTTGAAGTAGAAACATTGGATCTAGAACAAATCAAAGAATTGATTGAAACTGGATCTTTAAGTGATACTGGCAATAGCGATGGTAATAGCGGTTCAGGCGAAACACCAGAAGGTGGCGAACCAACTGTAGATACAATCGGTGGTTCTTTGAGCTTGGAGAAAGATAACACTCCATCTACACCTGGATTGGGCAAAGACGGAGATATTCCGAATAGCCCTACTAATGGCCCTGGCGAAGATCGTGGACCAAATGGAACAGGTGGAAGTACACCCACTTCGTAATCAATAACAAAAATGCAGTAAATAAAAGCCTGAAGATCAATAGGATCTTCAGGCTTTTTTGCGTTTAAAGCATTTGTTCAAATTCATAGATTGACAAGTGAGTATAGCATTGTGTACATTATTGGTTGAACCTGATCACAAATTTGACACAATTTACACGGTAGTACGGGATATTTTTCACAAACTATTCGATCAGAAAGCTATAACTACCTTAGAACATACTTCTCTGCCAAACATTGTGAAATGAATCTCAATCAATTTGAAGGAGTGATTACGATGGAAGCGTTAGCACTGGAAAAGAAAGCAGAACGGGATGCACAGCTCAAGGAACGTCTTTTAGAATTAAAAAAGGAGCGCAATGCTATTATTCTAGCTCATTATTATCAACGGGATGAGATTCAAGAAGTGGCAGATTTCCGTGGCGATTCTTTTTTGTTAGCGCAAAAAGCAGCTCAGACTGAAGCGGATACGATTGTGTTTTGTGGAGTTCACTTTATGGGTGAAAGTGCTAAAATTCTAGCACCTAACAAAACAGTGATTATCCCTGATGAGCGGGCAGGTTGTCCAATGGCAGATATGGTCAATGTAGATGGTCTGCGTCGATTAAAAGAAAAACATCCTAATGCTAAAGTGGTTACTTATATTAATTCATCTGCTGAGATCAAAGCAGAAACAGATATCTGCTGTACTTCGGCAAATGCGGTGAAAGTCATTCAGTCTGTTGATTCCGACGAAATCATTTGGGTTCCTGATAAAAATTTAGGGCACTATGTACAACAGCATACCGATAAAAAGATGATTATCTGGGAAGGATATTGTAATACCCATGATATGTTGACGGTCAAAGACGTAATGGAAATGAAAGCGAAACATCCTCATTCTGAATTTGTTGTTCATCCTGAATGTCGGCCAGATGTTGTTGCTTTAGGTGACTTTGTAGGTAGCACAACAGCGATTATCAAATATTGCAAAGAATCGCCTTGTCAGGAGTTTATTGTAGGGACAGAAGATGGTACAGGTTATCAGCTTCGCAAAGACAGCCCTGATAAAACATTTCGCTTTGCTAGCAAATATTTAGTATGCCCTAATATGAAAGTGAACAATTTAAAAAAATTAGTCAATTGCTTAGAGCAGATGAAACCTCAAATCTATGTACCACCTGCTGTTGCTGATCAAGCTCGTGTTTCTTTGGAACGTATGCTACAAGTATCTTCATCTTGAACGATTGAGAGGGAACAGATTATGATTCCAAATTGCCTGATAGATTATCATCTGAGTGAATATATTCACAAACAAGTCGATGTTATTATTATAGGTTCAGGAATTGCAGGATTGTTTGCTGCTATTTCGGCAAGTGAATATAAGCACGTTCTTATGATCACAAAGAAATCATTATTAGACAGTAATACTCGTTATGCTCAAGGCGGGATTGCAGCGGTGATAGCAGCAGATGATTCTCCTCTTTATCACCGTCAAGATACATTGCTTGCAGGAGCTGGTCTTTGTTCCTCGTCTGCCGTAGATGTGCTTGTGCAAGAAGGCCCAGCAGGTGTACAGGAACTGATTCGTCTAGGCACTTTATTTGATACGATTGACGGACAATTGGAGTTAACACGAGAAGGGGCTCATAGTCATCGCCGTATTTTACATGCAAATGGGGATTCTACAGGATATGAGATTGTTAGAGCATTATCTCAGCATGTGGCTGAACATCCACGTATTGAAGTTTGGGATGAGCATTTGGCAATTGATCTAGTCACGCATCACAATGAATGTACAGGCGTCATCGTAAAGCAACCAGATGATCGTCTCATCTATGTCCAAGCAGAAGCGACTGTGATCTGTTCAGGAGGTAGTGGACAGCTATATCAATATACGACGAATCCTGATGTGGCTACAGGTGATGGAGTGGCGATGGCTTACCGCGCAGGAGCACAGGTACGAGATATGGAATTTATTCAATTTCATCCGACTGCTTTATGTTATCCAGGTGCACCGCGATTTCTGATCTCAGAAGCATTACGCGGCGAAGGAGCTATTTTGCGTAATCATACAGGTGAAGCTTTTATGGCAAATTACCATCTGTTAAAAGAACTGGCACCTCGAGATATCGTAGCTAGAGCGATCATCAGTGAAATGGAAAAAGAAGAAAGTACTTGTGTCTATCTGGATATCACACATGAGTCTGAAGAGACATTGAAACGCCGTTTTCCTACTATTTTTGCAACCTGTATGAGTTATGGATTAAATATAGCTCAAGACTGGATTCCTGTGGCACCTGCGGCTCATTATATGATGGGCGGTATCAAAACCGATCTTCAAGGAGCAAGTAGTGTGCAGCGATTATTTGCTTGTGGTGAAGTCTCTTCTACAGGTATTCATGGGGCAAATCGATTAGCAAGTAATTCATTATCCGAAGCGATTGTTTTTGGCAAACGGGTAGTTCAGCAAATTCTTCAACTACCTCCACTGGTTGAACCCGAGCAAGAATCCTCTTTATCAGCAAAAGATATGCTTTCTTATGATAAGAATGTACCTGAATTCACAAACTCTGCCGAACAATGGATCAGTTGGCGCTTAGAACTCCAACAGATTATGGGACAGTACGCTGGACTTCGTCGTACCTCTGTATCTCTTCAAGAAGGCTTAACTAAGCTTGAAGAATTAGGGATTATTTTTGAATATCCAATGAATACAAAGGAAGCTATCGAGCTGTCCAATATGTTGACATGTGCTTTGCTTGTGATGCGTTCAGCATTGTATCGGGAAGAAAGTCGTGGCGGACATTATCGAGAAGATTTTCCAGAGCGTAATGATACAGATTGGCAACAGCATATTGTGCAACAGATTCATCAAGGGCTAACAAAGGAGAGTAGTGATGATGTTTAACGGATACGAAGACAATCTAATACAATGGATCAAATTATGGCTAAACGAAGATGTAGGCGCTGGAGATATCACTACAGCAACCACAGTTCCACAAGGACATAGCAGTCGCGCTGTTATTCATGCTAAGCAAGATGGAATACTTGCGGGGCTCCCGGTAGCGGAGTTAGTATTTCGCACAGTTCATCCTGATCTGAAGTTTCAACCTATCGCTCAAGAAGGACAAAAGCTACACAAAGGTGATATCATTGCAGAAGTAGAAGGCAGTACACACCATCTACTGACAGGAGAACGTCTAGCACTTAATTTATTGCAACGGATGTCGGGGATCGCTACTCGTACTCGTGAATATGTAGATGCTATTCAAGATTTGCCGGTAAGATTGGTAGATACACGTAAGACCACACCGGGACATCGTATGCTTGAGAAATATGCTGTACGTATTGGTGGCGGACATAATCATCGTTTTGGACTTTATGATGCTGTGATGATTAAAGATAATCATATCAAAGCAGCAGGCGGAATCACCGAAGCGGTCAACTCAGCTCGTCACCAGATTCCGCACACAATGACGATTGAAGTCGAGACTGAAAGTATAGAACAAGTACAAGAAGCTTTGACTGTTGGAGCAGATATCATTATGCTTGATAATATGTCACCAGAACGTATGCAAGAAGCAGTGCATATGATTCGTGAGCAAGCTCCGCATGTCAAAATTGAAGCATCGGGCAATGTATCGTTAAACACAATTTATAACTTAGCAGCCACAGGCGTTGATATTATATCTGTAGGACGACTGACGTATTCTTTTGAAAATCTGGATATTAGTCTGGATTTGGGTGCGAAGAAAGGGGAGTGACGCACTTTGATAGTTGTGATTGATATTGGAAATACGAATATCGTGTTGGGCGTATATCAAGGAGAACAATTGCTTCATCATTTCCGTATCAATACGAATCGTCAAGCTACACCGGATGAATATGGAGTGATGGTGCATAACCTTTTTCAGATGTCCAATATTGTGATTGATCATATTCAAGGAATTATTATTTCTTCTGTTGTGCCTCCAATTATGAACACGCTAGAAGAAATGTGTAGAAAATATTTACATCATACTCCTATGATTGTCGGACCGGGCATACGCACCGGTCTGAACTTGCGTTATGAGAACCCACGCGAAGTGGGAGCAGATCGGATTGTTAACGCAGTAGCCGCTGTTGCAAAATACGGTGGTCCTGTCATTGTTGTTGATTTTGGTACAGCGACTACATTTGATTGTATTGACAGTAAAGGTGATTATCTAGGCGGCGCAATCGTCCCTGGAATTGGGATTTCTACAGAAGCTTTGTATCGACGAGCTTCCAAGTTACCGAATATTGAATTAGAGAAACCTAAAAAAGTCATCGGACGTAATACCGTTCATGCCATGCAATCTGGTATTATATATGGATACGCTGGACAAGTGGATGGAATCGTCAAACGAATTCATGCTGAAATGGGCGTGATTGGTAAAGTCGTGGCTACTGGTGGTTTGGCAGAACTGATTTCCAGTGAAACCGAAACGGTCGATGAAGTGAATCCGATGCTTACACTTGAAGGATTGCGTTTGATTTATGAGCGTAATGTAATAACCACAACGATAGACAAAACTTTTGGCACGCCTAAAGCGTCTAAATAAAAATAGAAGAACCATGCTCATTGGAAAATACAGCAAGAGCAACGAGAGGAGCCATTACAAATGGAAAATCAACAACACACAAAACCGGACCTTGTCGTCCGTGGTATAGCATTAGGTGGTAAAGTACGTGCATTTGCTATTCGCTCTACTCATTTAGTCGAGGAAGCACGTCAACGTCATGATACATGGCCTACAGCAACAGCAGCAATGGGTCGTACGCTAACAACAGCTGCAATGATGGGTGCCATGCTTAAAGGCGAAGAAAAATTAACATTACAAGTAAAAGGTGACGGCCCGATCGGTCAGATTGTAGCGGATGCTAATGCCAAAGGCGAAGTTCGTGGATATGTCGATCATCCACATGTTCATTTGCCAAGTAATGCGATGGGTAAATTGGATGTAGCAGGAGCAGTAGGTACTGAAGGCTTTGTATATGTAATCAAAGATTTGGGACTTAAAGATCCTTATCGTGGAAGTGTGCCGATTATTTCAGGAGAGCTAGGCGAAGATTTCACGTACTATTTTGCGAAGTCTGAACAGACTCCATCTGCGGTAGGTATTGGCGTACTTGTAGATACAGACAACTCTGTTATTGTAGCCGGCGGATTTATTATTCAATTGTTACCCGGTCTTACCGATGCAGAAATTGACCAAATCGAACAATCGATCAGCACGTTGCCACCTGTAACGACTCTTTTAGCAGAAGGATTAGAGTTAGAAGAACTGTTACGCCGTGTTGTGCCTGATGCTCAAGTGATGGAAACATCAGATGTGCGATTCTATTGCCCTTGTTCTCGTGAACGTGTAGAACAGACGTTGATGAGTCTAGGCGAATATGAATTGACGCAATTGATCGAAGAAGATGGACAAGCAGAAGTAGTATGTCATTTCTGCGGTGAAAAGCATTTATTCGATCGTCAAGATCTGGAATCTATTCTTGCTGAAGCTAAAAGTTAAGGAATACGAAATATATGACTAGAGGCAGATCACCTGTATGGACAGCCGTCTTGGTCTTATTATCTGTAATTATTATGCTGCTCGGTGCCTTTTGGGTGATCCGGGCAGTTCAACATTCTAGCTCTTCTACAGTAGCGATGGTAGGTAATGAGTCGATCAGTGAACAAGAATGGGTTAATGAATTGAAGCGAAGATATGGCAAAGAAATTTTGACACAAATGCTGAATCATCAAGCGGTCAAGCTTGAAGTGCAAGTACGCCATATCGCAGTTACTGAAGAAGAGATTCAAGATGATCTAGCAGAGCGTATTAGCGGATATTCTTCACCAGCAGACTTTTATCAAGAAATGAATACTCAATTTGGATTAAGTGCAGATGATCTGAGACAAGAATCTGAATATCAGATTGAACTGGAAAAGATCGCTACAGCAGATATCAAAATTACAGATGCAGAAGTGGATGCGTACTTGAAGCAATACGAACAATCGATGCAAAAACATCAATTTGATTTGGCGTGGATTGAATTAGACACTGAAGAATCAGCGCAACAAGCGATAGAACGTATCGATCAAGGAGAAGTGTTCTCCTCAGTTGCACAATCGATGTCAGTGGATACATTTTCAGCACCACAAGGAGGAGCACTTGGATGGATCGATCAAGATGATCCTTTTCAACCACCTGAATTGTTAAAAGCTATTCACGATATGCAAGCAGGTGATGTTGTTGGACCGATTGCATTAAGTACAGGTCATTATGCGATTGTACAAGTCACCGATATTCGTCCAGCTCCTTCTGCCAAGCAGAGCATGAGCCGGGAGACTGCAAGACGCAAAATTGCTCTAGGACAAGCCAAACCTTTAAATGAAATTGAGCAACAATTAAGAGAAAAATATAATGCGTACATTTTATCTGTGGCAGAATAAAATATTTATTCAATCTTAGCGATTTCGTGTTATTTTTGCTAAATGCTAGATTGACAACGCTGTGACAGATTGATAATATAAAAGTATATTAAAACCTACTATTTTACTCGGAATAGCGTAGATTAGACATATAGAATAGAGTTCGTATTCACAGCTACGTTCTATCATTTGAAGGAGGGCTATAGGCATGGCAAAAGTCGTCAATAACATCACAGAACTTATCGGAGGAACACCGCTAGTTAAGTTGAATAGTATCGTTCCTGAAGGAAGCGCAGATATCTATCTGAAGCTTGAATATCAGAATCCGGGTTCCAGTGTCAAAGACCGAATTGCAATCAGCATCGTAGAAGAAGCGGAAAAACAAGGTTTACTCAAACCTGGTGGTACGATTGTTGAAGCAACTAGTGGTAACACAGGTATTGGACTAGCTATGGTCGCTGCTGCTAAAGGATATAAATGTGTAATTGTAATGCCTGAGACAATGAGCATAGAGCGTCGCAATTTGCTGCGTGCATATGGAGCAGAATTGGTTCTTACTCCTGGATCAGAAGGTATGAATGGAGCAGTCAAAAAAGCAGAAACGATTTTGAGTGAAAATCCAGATTACTTTATTGCAGAACAATTTAAAAATAAAGCGAATGTTAAAATTCACCGTGAAACAACAGGCCCTGAAATTGTAGAAGCGATCGGTTCGATCGGTGGAACATTGGACGCTTTTGTAGCAGGTATCGGTACAGGTGGTACTATCTCTGGTGCGGGTGAAGTTTTGAAAGAATCTTTCCCAGAGATCAAAATTTATGCAGTAGAACCAGCAGCTTCTCCTATTTTGGCAGGTGGTCAACCAGGCCCTCACAAAATTCAAGGAATCGGCGCTAACTTTATTCCTGAAATTTTGAACCAAAACATTTACGATGAAATTATTCATGTTGAAAATGAAGAAGCCTTTGAATGGGCTCGTCGTGTAGCCAAAGAAGAAGGGATTCTTACAGGTATTTCTTCCGGTGCAGCGATCAAAGCCGCTCTTCAAGTGGCTAAAGAGTTAGGTACAGGTAAACGTGTCGTTGTGATTATCGCAAGTAACGGTGAACGTTACCTTAGTACACCGCTATACAACTTCGAATCGTAATTAGAACTATCGGATGATCTACAGTATCTTTATTGATATGAAGATGTTTCCGTATTGAGATCAAGTTGTATGATACACTGATCTTTTGTTCTAAGATGTTATATTCGAATATATATGGATCTCAAGCTTCTACCTTTGTCTACACGGCATAAGGCTAGAAGCTTTTTTATATTCCGCATCTTCTCATTCGATCCATGCTTTAGTATACTAACGACAATGAATAGATCATCAGGTTGGAGGAAGATCGATTGACCAAAGTATATACATCATTTCAACAATGGACAGACTGGCAAGCAGAAGGATACACCCAACTGCCTTATATCGTTCGTATCCCGTTAGAAGATCAACTTTTACCGGATAGCTGGGAACAATTGTGGCAAGAAGAGATGCCTTATTCTTTTGTATTGGAAAATGGGAAAAGTGGCAGATACAGTTATGTTGGACTTTCTCCTGTATCTATACTCAGTGGTCAAGATCAGCAAGCACATATTCGAAAGTCCACAGATACCACTCCTGTTTTGGCTATACCGAATGCACAACCTGAATATATAACCGATGCCTCTTATACAGGCAAGCCTTTAGATATATTACGAACATGGATGTCGACCGATCGTGCTCCTAAATTACCAGAAGTGCCTCCATTTACAGGAGGGTGTGTTGGCTTTCTAAGTTACGATGTCGCTCGTTCTTTAGAAAAACTACCTGATCATCTAAGCAATGATCTAGAAATGCCGGATTATCTATGGATGAAATTTAACCAAATTTGGGTGATTGATCATACAGATAAGCAGTTGTACTGTTGTGTCCATACCTCTATAGGTAAAAGTACAGATCATCAATCTTCGTATAATCATGCAGCTACATGCGCAACGCAGATGGCAGAGCAGTGGCAGAGCATTCTACAACAAGCTCAAGCATCATCGACAATAGCACGTAAGCAATTTCTAACAGAACATCCAATAGCATTAACCGATTCACGTACGGATGGGTATGGATTTGAGACCGAATTTGATCAGATTCAATTTGAAAAAGCGGTGCAAACGATTCAGGAGTATATCCGTCAGGGTGATGTATTTCAAGTCAATTTGTCTTTACGCAGTCATCGACCTTTAGCTTCGACACCAGAATCGGTGTATGAATGGCTTCGTTTAACCAATCCGTCTCCATATATGGGATTGCTACGTACACCTGATTTTTATTTAGTATCGGCTTCACCCGAATTATTGGTACGTGTTGTAGATGGCAAAGTCTCTGCACGACCGATAGCAGGTACAAGGCGTAGAGGTACAACTGAAATTGAAGATCAAGCGATGGAAGACGATCTTTTATCTAATGAAAAAGAACGTGCCGAACATATTATGCTGGTCGATCTTCAGCGTAATGATCTCGGACGAATCGCCAAATACGGTACAGTACGTGTGCCTGAACTGATGACGATCGAACGTTATTCTCATGTGATGCATTTAGTCTCCGGAGTCGAAGGTGAACTAGCCGAGTCCAAAGATGTGTATGATGTTATCGCTGCTGTATTTCCCGGTGGAACAATTACTGGCGCACCGAAAGTGCGTACGATGGAAATTATTGAAGAATTAGAACAGACTCGTCGTGATGCGTATACAGGTTCGATGGGCTGGATTGACTATAATGGTAATATGGAATTAAATATTATTATTAGAACATTAACGGTCAAAGACCATATAGCGTATATGCAAGCAGGTGCAGGTGTGGTGATCGATTCGGAACCGTATCGCGAATATCGCGAATGTTTTAACAAATCGAGAGCGATGGCAAGAGCAGTTATGTTAAGTGAGCAATACGATCAAGTGCAAGCAGAGAAAGGGAGAATATAATGATACTCGTTATAGATAACTACGATTCATTTACGTATAATCTTGTTCAATATTTAGGCGAATTGGGTGAAGAGGTTGTTGTTCGTCGCAATGATGAGATCGATATGGCGGGTATTCGTACAATGGCACCCGATCATATTCTATTATCCCCGGGTCCATGTACACCGACAGAAGCAGGCATTACTTTAGACGTAATCAACCATTTCAAAGGCGATATTCCGATCTTCGGTGTTTGTCTGGGTCATCAAGCGATTGGTCAAGCTTTTGGAGGCAATGTTATTCGCGCAGAGCGATTAATGCATGGTAAGACGTCACCTATTTTGCATGATAAGAAATCTGTTTTTGAGAATCTACCTTCTCCATTTACTGCGACTCGTTATCATTCATTGATCGTGGAACGTGAAAGTCTACCGGATTGTTTAGAAATTACAGCGGAGACAGCGGAAGGCGAAATTATGGGTCTACGTCATAAAGAATATGCAGTCGAAGGTGTGCAATTCCATCCTGAATCGATTGTGACCGATCATGGACATGAAATGTTGCGTAGCTTTTTGAGTCGTAAAGTAGATAAAGCACCCACATTATGAAATATGTATCATTAAACGGACAAGTTATTGCTACAGATCAAGCCGTGGTCTCTGTCATGGATCACGGTTTTTTGTATGGAATGGGATTGTTTGAGACGTTTCGTACTTATAATGGACAGCCTTTTTTACTGAATCAACATTTAAGCCGACTAGCTAATAGCTGTGAGTCGCTCGAAATCATGTGGAACGAATCGGTAGATCAGGTGCAAAATCAGATTCGAGATCTCATGTATGCTAATGAATTAACAGAGGCGTACATTCGGTATACCGTTTCAGCAGGAACCGATATATTAGGTTTGCCTTCTGGAGCCTATGAGCAACCGAATATCATTATATATGCCAAATCATTACCTCCAGCACGTCCTGATTCAATGTCGCTTATCGATCATCTATATAGTCATAGCAAGTCATTACGTCGCTTACACACATTACGAAACACACCAGAAGGCGATATTCGTTTTAAGTCACTCCATTATATGAATAGTATTTTGGGCAAACGCGAATTGATGCAATATCAAGATCATCCATCTACGGCTGTAGAAGGGCTAATGCTGACCAAAGAACAACATATAGCAGAAGGTATTGTAAGCAATCTCTTTTTTGTGAAAAATCAGCAACTGTATACGCCTGCTATAGATACAGGCATACTACCCGGCATTACACGCGCTTTTGTTATCCAATTAGCTATGGCAGCAGGTATTGTTGTGCATGAAGGTCATTATACATGGGAGCATTTACTTGAAGCAGATGAAATATTTTTAACCAATTCAGTTCAAGAAATTGTTCCTGTAAAGCAATTATTAGAAGATACAGTAACGTATGAGGTTCCTCATGATCTTTCCCATTCAATGACTTTGCAATTAGCTTACGCTTATCTTAAGGAGGCTTATCAGCAGTGAAACAGCCTATACGCTATAAAAGAACATACGATTTGGGTTCGACCAACTTAACACTTGGAGATACAACATTAATAATGGGCATTTTGAATGTCACTCCAGATTCTTTTTCAGATGGAGGACAATATACATTAGTAGAGCGAGCTGTTGAACATGCTTTGCAAATGATGCAAGACGGAGCAGATCTGATTGATATTGGCGGCGAATCCACTCGTCCCGGACATGACCCCGTATCGACAGAGCAAGAGTTAGAACGTGTAATTCCTATTATTGAAGCTTTGCATCGTCAAGCTCCCCATATTCCATTATCAATAGACACCTACAAAGCAGAAGTGGCTAAGCAAGCACTGCAAGCCGGAGCACATATCATTAATGATGTTTGGGGCGGACAAGCTGACCCTCTGCTGGTACAAGTAGCTGCTACTGCCCAATGTCCGATTATTTTAATGCATAATCGAGATAACATGGATTATACCGATCTGGTATCTGATATTCGTCATGATCTTCAGGCTTGTATCGATCATGCTCTGCAAGCAGGAGTCCAAGCTGAACATATCATTTTAGATCCGGGTATCGGATTTGCCAAAACAGCGCAACACAATTTACAACTAATGTCGCAACTCGATCAACTATCTTCACTAGGCTATCCATTATTATTAGGAACATCTCGCAAAAAGTTTATTCGGACAGTACTTGATCTACCTGCTAACGATGTAGTTGAAGGAACAACAGCTACCACTGCTTTTGGGATTGCTCAAGGCTGTCAGATTATACGTGTGCATGATATTAAGCAGAATAAGCGGATGGCGATGATGTGTGATGCGATGCTAGAGTCTACCATCAATCAATAGAAGTTAACCAATGAAATAAGATATACAGGAGGATAAATAATCAATGGATAAAATGATTCTAACACGGATGGAATATTACGGTTATCATGGTGTTTTTGAAGAAGAACGTAGATTAGGTCAACGTTTTTATGTCGATTTAGAATTAGAAATGGATCTGGCAACTGCTGGACAGACCGACGATCTTAGCACAACGATCAACTACGCTGAAATTCATGAAAAAGTAAAACAAATCGTCGAAAAGCAGTCTTTTAAATTGATTGAAGCTCTGGCAGAATGTATTGCATCCTCTTTACTGGACGCTTATACTGGGGTACATGCACTAACTGTTAGAGTAACCAAGCCTCATCCACCGTTTGATATTCATTTTCAAGGCGTTACTGTGGAATTGCGGCGTACACGAAAGTGAGAGTCGGTCATGAAGTCATCTGTTCCCTCTGAATATTCAGAGGCTTATATTGCTTTAGGCGCTAATTTGGGCGATCGTGAGCAGACCTTAACAGAAGCTATACAGATGCTTGGTGATCATTCCGATATAGAGATTGTTCGTTGTTCAGGTCTGTATGAGACAGCACCGGTCGGGTATATCGATCAACCTTCTTTTTTAAATATGGTATTAAGGTTACGTACCACATTAGAACCGGAACCGTTATTAATGAGCATGTTGGATGTTGAGAATAAGTTAGGTAGGGTACGAGATATTCGCTGGGGCCCACGTACAGTCGATCTCGATTTACTATGGATGGATCATCAACAATTGCATACCGAGCGTTTAGAGTTACCTCATCCACGGATGAACGAACGTGCTTTTGTACTGGCGCCATTAGCAGAAATAGTATCCTCTGATCAGCACCCCGAGTTATTTTATTCGGTTCAGCAATCGCTACAGCTTATTGAAGCCGAACAACAAGGAATTCACTATGTCAAAGCTTTTACTATGCCCTTTAATTCAAAATTAAAATAAATATACAGATTATAAAATCTGTTGTTTGATACAGGGAATCAGTCGCTTGTTTGCATGCTACATTATGGATAGAGATACAAGGAGTGAACCCGAATGTTAAAAATCGGTGATATAGAAATGAAAAATCAGGTCGTACTCGCACCTATGGCTGGAGTATGTAATCCTGCTTTCCGTTTAATAGCCAAAGAATTTGGTACAGGTCTAGTCTGTGCTGAAATGGTAAGTGATAAAGCCATCTTGAATGGTAATAAGCGTACACACGAAATGTTATTTGTGGATGAGCGCGAGAAGCCGCTAAGTCTACAAATTTTTGGAGGAGATCGTGAATCTCTAGTTGCAGCTGCCAAAGTGGTGGATCAAGATACCAATGCAGATATTATTGATATCAATATGGGTTGCCCGGCTCCCAAAATTAACAAAAGTGATGCAGGAGCCAAATGGCTACTTGATCCGAATAAAATCAATGAAATGGTCGCTGCTGTAGTTGCTAATGTAAGTAAGCCTGTTACCGTTAAAATGCGTATCGGTTGGGATAGTGATCATATCTTCGTAGTCGATAACGTCAAAGCGGTAGCTGATGCAGGTGGTAAAGCGGTCAGCGTACACGGTCGTACACGTCAACAACTATACACAGGACAAGCTGATTGGTCATATATCAAGCAAGCCAAAGAAGCAGTCTCTATTCCAGTAATCGGTAATGGAGATGTGATTACTCCTGAAGATGCGAAGCGTATGCTGGATACCACAGGTTGTGATGGGGTTATGATCGGACGGGGCGCTCTAGGGAATCCATGGATGTTATACCGTACCATCGAATACCTTAAGACCGGTCAATTACTATCCGAGCCAACCGCAGAAGAGAAAATCAGAATAGCGATTTTGCATATGGATCGTTTGATTGATCTCAAAGGGGAACATGTGGCTGTGAGAGAAATGCGTAAGCATCTTTCTTGGTATTTAAAAGGAATCAAAGGATCAGCCAAAATCAAAGATTCTATTATGGAAGAAGTAAAGCGTGACGAAATGGTACAGATTTTGCACAACTTCTTAGAAGGACTTCCTGTAGGTGAGCTAAGTTCTCCGGGGAATGAAATCGAAGAAGCAGAGCAAGTATGTAGCATCTAAATGATCGTCATAGGTATAAATAATAAAGGCAGGATACAGTGTTTAATACTGCTCCTGCCTTTTTATTGACATTTCGTAATCATTCCCATATACTTTTTCAGTATAAATTTGCCTGAACTAAAGGTTTAGATACAGTAATTAAGCCTCTTTGGGGAATCCCTATTGCAATCATCATTTCGACAAGAAACCCCGAAGCGCGATGAGCGAAAATTATTCACATGACAGGAGAATCGGTTGAGATGAGCGACAAAGAAGTCATTTTAACACAGGACGGTCTGAAGAAGCTGGAAGACGAGCTAGAAATGCTTAAATCTGTAAAAAGACGTGAAGTAGCAGAACGGATCAAAGTTGCTATCGGGTACGGTGATATTAGTGAGAACTCTGAATACGAAGATGCTAAGAACGAACAAGCATTTATCGAGGGACGCATTATTACACTTGAAAAGTTGCTACGCAACGCTCGTATTATCAATAGTGATGAGATCGTTACTAATATCGTAAGTATTGGTGCTACTGTTATTGTAGAAGATATGGAATTTGGCGACACAATGGAATATACCATTGTAGGTAGTGCTGAATCTAACCCTTCACAGAATAAGATTTCGAATGAAAGCCCTGTAGGTAAAGCTATTCTTGGTAAGCAAAAAGGAACAACCGTTGATGTTAGCGTTCCTGCTGGCGGTGTGATCCAGTACAAAATTCTTGAAATCAAAAAATAAGATTGTCTTATGTACGTTAAGATAAGTAGATCGTATTTATGTTATATCCTATGAAAAAGCTTCCTTTGGGAAGCTTTTTTCTTGAAATGAATACGAAATATATGGACATTTCGCAAAGGTTAAGCAGATATTATCAGTTAAAATCGTTTTATAGATTTATGAATACTGCCAAATCAGTTACACTATACTCATAGTGTATATTTCATAGCCTGTATGTAACGCGATTAATAGATATGAAATATAGCCAACAGGTATTACTTTGAAGGAGTTGAAGTTCAGCAATGTCTGAAGAAAATGTAAACCCCAATCCAGAAGAGATGGATAACGAAAACGAAATAAGTGAGCTATTGCAGATACGTAGAGACAAATTAGACGAGTTACGCGGTCTAGGTATTGATCCATTTGGTCAAAAGTATGTACGTACTTCTACAGCAGCAGACGTTATTAGTGAGTATGATAGTTTGACCAAAGAAGAACTAGAAGAAAAAAGTATCACAGTAAGTTTAGCAGGACGTATTATGGCTAAACGTGGTATGGGTAAAGCAAGCTTTGCACATATTCAAGATTTAAGCGGACGTATTCAAATCTATGTTCGTCAAGACAGCACGCCAGAAGTGAAGTACCAAGCGTTCTCTATTCTAGATCTTGGAGATATCGTAGGTGTTACAGGTAAAGTATTCAAAACCAAAACAGGCGAAACTTCTATTAAAGTAAGTGATCTAGAAGTATTGTCCAAATCACTATATCCATTGCCAGAGAAATATCATGGTCTAAAAGACGTTGAATTGCGTTACCGTCAACGTTATGTAGATTTGATTGTGAATCCTGAAGTTCAGCAGTCATTTATCACGCGTTCCCGTATTATTCAATCGATGCGTCGTTATTTGGATTCATTAGGTTATCTAGAAGTGGAAACACCTACACTACACTCTATCGCAGGTGGAGCCGCAGCCAAACCTTTTATCACGCATCATAATGCGCTAGATATGGAACTGTATATGCGTATTGCAATTGAGCTTCACTTGAAACGCTTAATTGTCGGCGGTCTGGAGAAAGTATACGAAATCGGACGCGTATACCGTAATGAAGGAACATCAACGCGCCATAACCCTGAATTCACAATGATTGAATTGTATGAAGCATATGCAGATTACAAAGATATTATGAGTCTAACAGAGAATATGATCGCTCATATCGCTCAAGAAGTACTGGGTACAACACATATTCAATATCAAGGACAAGATATTGATCTAACTCCACAATGGCGTCGCCTGTCTATGGTAGATGCTGTTAAAGAAGTAAAAGGAGTAGACTTTGGCGTACACATGACGAATGAAGAAGCTCATGCACTAGCTAAGGAACATCATGTTAAAGTAGAACCGCATATGACATTCGGTCATATTTTAAATGAGTTCTTTGAACAATTTGTAGAAGAGACATTGATTCAGCCAACCTTTATTACAGGACATCCGGTTGAAATCTCTCCACTTGCTAAACGTAACACAGAAGATCCACGCTTTACAGACCGTTTTGAGCTGTTTGTTGTGGCACGTGAACATGCTAACGCGTTTACAGAGCTTAATGATCCGATTGACCAACGTCAACGTTTCGAAGCACAAATGGTTGAAAAAGAAAAAGGAAACGATGAAGCACATGAAATGGATGATGACTTTATTCGTGCACTAGAATACGGTATGCCGCCTACAGGTGGATTAGGTATCGGTATAGATCGTCTAGTTATGCTGTTAACAGATGCAGCTTCTATCCGTGATGTACTACTATTCCCACATATGCGTAATCGTTCAGCTGAATAAGCTGTTCTTTATAAGTAAGAAGAGATAAAGCTTCATTTCAGTTCATAATGAATAGCAATAGAAAAAGGATCAAGCTGGTCTAGCTTAACGACTAGCTTGATCCTTTTTTATGTAAATAGTTGTCATACATATAGTATAGCAGTATATAAATGCATCATCTATTAATTAAACTGTTCAACAATATAAAAAAAGTTTATAGAAAGTGTTGCACTAATGAAAAATATGTGGTATTCTATAAATCCAGTCAACAACTGGCGCCATCGTGTGCAAGACAGGTTGTGAGAACAACTTAAAAAACTTTTTCAAAAAAAGTGCTTGCCAAGTGGTTGGAAACATGATATGATATAAAAGTTGTCACCGAGAAACACAGACAAC
>NZ_QGAD01000023.1:0-54235 GCF_005233705.1 Paenibacillus sp. CFBP13512
TAAAAGAAATAAATTAAAGAAAAATGAAAGATGGTTCAAATTAGAATTAAGATCTACTCGTAGCGATATAGTAACGTTAGGAGAAATAAAAATAGTTTCTATTGGTAGTCCCTCAGAATTTTCTCTTCCTATTTCATTTGAAAAACTAAATAAATCTTATTTTTCAGTAGGAGTGAATTTAGATTATTATAAGAATTTAGAAGATGTAGGATATATGATATATCCTAATTTATTAAAAAATTTAAATGATCTTATTTTTGATAAACAATTATTTGAAAAAGCAAAATCATACAAAGAAATCAAAGATTTTTTAATTCAAAATATTGAAAATAATGAAGAAATAAAAACTGCAAAATATATTTTCTATAAAAAGGAAAATATTAAGCCTAACTATATCACTTACTTCGATTTTAACTATTATCATTATGGTAACAATTTAAAAATAAATTTTGACTTTAACAAACATAAATATTTGCCTTACAGAATTAATGCAGTGATTGGAAGTAATGGTACTGGAAAGACAAAAATGCTTATACAATTAGCAGACGCTTTAAGTAGAGTAGATATAAATGAGGAAACTTTCATTCCATCAACTCCGATATTTTCTCAAGTAATTGCAATATCTTATAGTTATTTTGACGAATTTGATAAACCTAACTTTTCAGAGGATTTTAGTTATAAGTACTACGGTATTAGGTCTAATAATGGAATTATAAGCAAAAGTCAAATGGCTGTAAAAATAAATGATTCCCTACATCGTTTAAATACGAAAGATAGACTTATGAAATGGAAAAAAGTCCTTTCTTCCATAATTCCTTTAGAGACATTAGAGTACTTGATAACTGGAGTGCCGGAAGAAGTTTTTAAACAATTGAGCTCAGGACAAAATATGATATTAGTGATGATAACTAATATTATGGCTAATATTAAAAATTCTTCTTTAATCCTTTATGATGAGCCTGAACTATATTTACATCCAGATGCAGTAATAAGTTTAACAAAAATGCTTTACGAATTATTAGAGGAGTATGATTCTTATGCAATTATTTCTACACATTCTCCAATAATTTTACAGGAAATACCTGCAAAATACGTTAGAGTTTTTGAAAAAATTGATAATAAAATTATAATTAGACCATTGGGGATTGAAAGTTTTGGTGAGGATTTAACTAGTATTACAGAAGAAGTTTTTTATAGTAGTCAAAAAGATAGTTTATATAAAAATTTCTTCAATAGAATAACTCAAGATTTATCTTACGATGAAATATTATTATTATTTAACAACAAACTTAGTTTTAATGCAAAAGTTTACTTGAAAACAATTATTAATAATAAGGAATAAGACCAATATGAAAAACTTGATACCATATCAGGAAGAGCCTATAGATATTTTTAAAAGAATAGCTCATTCAAAGAAAGAAGAAACAAGATTATTATTATTAAATGAAGAAAATTTTATAATAGTATGTGAACAATATAAATTGTTTAATGATAATTTAGATTCTTTACATGTTTTAATAAATTTTTTAGTTGATTATAGCGAAAAAATATCAATTAAAGAAGCATTTTTACATTGTTACGATAGTAGTACTAAAGCATTAGAAGAAATGAAATCTTGTATTTCTAATTTGCAATCATTAGAATATGGAATGAAATGCCAGTATTGCTGTATAGATACTCCTATAACTTTTGATCATTATCTTCCTAAAAGTCAATATCCTGAATTAAGTATAAATCCTTTAAATTTAATTCCATGCTGTGCAAGTTGCAATTTTAAAAAAAGAGAGAAATGGATAGATGATAATAACAATAGACTTTTTTTGAATATGTATTATGATATTTTACCAAGTAAGAAATTTTTATTTGCGAAATTAATATATGACAATAACGATCCTATACCATCAGTTAAATTTTATTTAAACAATAGAGAACAAATAGACAATACATTATTTTGTATAATTTCAAGTCATTTTTTGTATCTCAATTTATTGGATAACTATTCTAAGTTAGCTAATGGAACAATTACCACCCATAGAATGACTTTATCAGCAAAATCTAGAAGGTCAATCACAAAAGTGACTATAGAAGATGTAGAGTTAGATTTACAAGATGAAGCAGAAAGCAAAAGAAAAATATATGGAAATAATTTCTGGGAGGCGTCATTATTAGATGCTATGCAACAATCAGAAAATTTTATCCGATCCTGTTTAACTTAATAAAAAAAAGATACACTAATTTGTTAGTGTATCTTTTTTTTATTTCGAAAAAGTCTTGAAAATCTCATTAATAATATTCTTTATCATAGTAATCTGACTAACACTCTTATTTTCAAGTAAGATGGTTAATTCATTTAAAAGATTCTGCTTTTCTCCTAAATTATTCTCATCTGTTTCTTGATGAAATTCAAATAATTTAGAAAGTTCAATATCTAAAGCTTTAGAAATCTTTGCAATATTTTCAATAGTAATATTTCGTTCTCCACGCTCGACTCCGCCAATATAGGAAAAATGAAATCCGCATAATTCTCCTAATTGATCTTGAGATAATCCTTTAAGATTGCGATATTCTCTTATTTTACTTCCTAATTTAATCAAAACCTCATCCATATACAACACCTCTCTAAAAGAGTAGACAATAAATCACAAAGGTGTAAGGAATATATACGTACTATTAAATGATATTTATAAGTATTAATTGTTTTAAGAATAGAGTATAATAATAATACTTAAACGTATTTAATTTTAGGAGGACATCTACATATGAAACAAATCTGGGTCGTTCCACATGAAAAACATTTGCAATATCATCATGACAAAGCCCTTCTAATTGATGATTATTATGCTATCGTAGGCAGTGGACATAGAGCCAATTCTCATATTCATCTGGTACAGATTGAGCCGACAGATCATGAGGATATTTATAGAGCATTACATAGCCATCAATACATTAAAGTAGCTCACGGAACAGATTCTATAGAACAGTTGCAAAAGGTAGTCAATCATTTGCAAACGATCTCTGCCTATACTTTGTTAACTAAATTCTATAATATGGAAGAAAGTAATTTCGATATTAACATTAAATAAATGAATAATTAGGGCAATAACTAAAGCTTTTGAGAAGACTTACATAGTGGGCAAATTGAATTTTAGATCGAAAAAGAAAGGGAGATTATACATGTTCAGAAGCAAACGTTCTAAAATTGTAATTATTGGCATCGTATTTATACTATGGTTGGTATTAGCTTTTGTAGTTCGCAATGCAAGTTCAGGTTGATTAGAAAGAGATTAAAGTCCAACACAGGATGTAATTACAAATCACAATAATCTATGAGAAGTCTTTAGCTTATACAGGCTAAAGGCTTTTTAATATCTAATTCTTTAACATATAGAAATAAAAAATATTTTTCTTTACCGATCGTTCTCAATATGATAGAGTTTAAAACAGAAGGTTGCTAACTAACCATATTTAAAGAATGTTCATACGCAAATAAGATATTCGAAGAAAAGTTTATTTTTTTGATTTTTTTAGAACGATCATTCTTGTATTTTTATGTTAGCAACCATTATCCTTTGTACAGACTCGTAAACGAATACAACGAACACGTTTAACTTTCACTTACTATATGAATAAGGAGCCATGACAATGAAAAAAACGGTATTGATCACAGGCGTATCCGGTGGGATTGGAAAAGAATTAGCTGACCTTTTTGCAAGAGATAGCTATAACTTGGTGTTGGTAGCACGCAATGAAGCCAAGCTGCAAGAAATGGCGAAAGAGTACAAACAAAAATACGGTACACACTCAATAATTATCGCCAAAGATGTCTCAGCAACAGGAATGCCTCAAGCTGTTTTTGCAGAACTCCAAGAAAAAGGAATTGTCGTAGATTACCTGATTAACAATGCTGGATTTGGCTTGTATGGAACGTTTTTAGAAACAGATCTAGAACAAGAAGTGAATATGATTGATATCAATATCAAAGCTTTAACTGTAATGACCAAGTTATTTCTACCGGACATGGTGAAGCGAGGACATGGCGGGATCATGAATGTATCTTCTCTTGTTGGATTTTTTCCGGGTCCGCTGATGTCTGTGTATTATGCGTCTAAAGCCTATGTATTATCTTTTACAGAAGCCCTTGAAAATGAACTAAGTGGAACCGGTGTGACTGTGACAGCATTATGTCCGGGAGTGACAGCGACTGGATTTTTCAATCGTTCCGGTATGGAAGAAGCCCCGCAAATGGCAAAAAGCGGTTCAGTCATGACATCTAGTCAAGTAGCGAAGGAAGGATATCACGGATTTTTAAAAGGAGATACGTTGATTATACCGGGAGCGCGCAATCGCTTATTAGCATTTATGCCACGATTATTACCACGCAAATGGACAACTCGTCTCGTAAGATCTACACAAGCTAACACCAACCACTAAGCGTTACATTTTAGATGCAGAAGCGTCACTTTATTATTTAAGTAATGGTTAAATTCCATCCTATGACTTCTTTTTGACACAACAAATGATTTTTAAAAATAATACTTTACCGATCGTTCTAGAAATGATATGCTTATGGCGAAAGAAAGAGAAACGGTCTTTTATACCAATTATAGAATGATCGTTCTCAAATTAAAAATATGATTAAAGGGAGCAATAATAATGAAATATACAGTGATCACAGGAGCAAGTTCAGGAATTGGTTATGAGAGCGCATTGGCATTTGCAGCTAAAGGAAAGAACTTAATTATCGTAGCCAGAAGAGTAGAAAAGCTCGAAGAACTTCAAGCCAAAATCAAAGAATTGCATCCAGCATTAGATGTTGTAATCGTGGAGAGTGATCTTTCTATCACTCAGCAAGCCTATACGCTATACAACAGTCTAAAAAATTATCAAATCGAGACTTGGATCAACAATGCAGGACTTGGTGAAGGTTCTTTCATCGTCGATCAGAATCTAAGTAAAGTCGAAATGATGTTAAAAGTTAATATCGAATCATTAACGATTCTTTCCACTCTTTATGTTAAGGATTATGCAAATATCGAAGGCACTCAATTGATCAATGTATCTTCAGCACTTGGTTATGCGATTGCTGTTGGAAGTGTAGCCTACTCTGCTTCTAAATATTATGTAAGTGCATTTACAGAAGGTCTTGCCAAAGAATTAGAAATCAAAGGTGCGCATCTGAAAGCTAAAGTATTGGCTCCAGCGATCACTGAAACCGATTTTGTGAAAAACTCAAACGATATTGAAGAATATGATTATCAAGCCAATATGCCTAAGTATCACACAGCAAAAGAAATGGCTGGATTTATGGTGAATCTGTATGAAGGTACAGAGACTGTAGGTATTGTTGATACCAATTACGATTTTAATTTAACAGCACCGATCTACCCGGTCATTTCAGAATTTTAAATATCAATTAAGTGGTATTCAGCTTATAACCTATCAAATATCGGAGGAAGACAAATGGAAAAATTATGGACCCCCACGAAAATAGGAAATATGGAATTACATCATCGACTAGCTATGGCACCGATGACACGCAGTAGAGCACAAGAAGATGGTACCCCTGGAGAGTTAGCCGCAGAGTATTATACGCAACGCGCTTCTTTGGGGCTTCTGATTACAGAAGGAGCACAGCCTTCAGACGATGGTCAAGGATACTTATGGTCACCCGGTATTTATACAGAACAACATATCGCAGGCTGGAAAAAAGTGATTGATTCTGTTCATGAAGCAGGCGGATATGTTTATATACAATTGATGCATGTTGGACGGATGTCACATCCTGAAAATACACCTCATCATCGTCAAGCCGTAGCGCCTTCTGCAATTGCTCCTGGCGTCGACATGTTTACAGCAAATGGTATGCAAAATATCCCTGTACCTCGTGAGTTGAGCCAAGAAGAGATTCAAATAACGATTCAAGAGTTCCGTCAAGCCGCGGCGGCTGCTATTGCAGCTGGAGCCGATGGCGTTGAGATTCATGGTGCGAACGGTTATCTGATTAATCAATTTATAGGCGAAAATTCAAATACACGTACTGATGAATATGGTGGTTCGATCGAAAATCGTGCTCGCTTTGCTATTGAAGTTGCCCAAGCGATTGTAGAGGAGATTGGAGCTGACAAAACAGGATTCCGTATCTCTCCACATACACCACTTGGCGGTATTGAAGAAGGTGAACAGGGTCCTGATCTTTATCGTTACCTGACCAAAGAATTAGCACAATTAAACCTTGCTTATCTTCATATCATGCATCTTGGAAATGAACAATTGTTAAAAGATATTCGATCCATATGGACGAATCCGTTATTGATTAATCGTGCAGGTCGGACATTAGAAAATATAAGTGCAGATCTAGATAGTGGTCTAGCTGATCTTGTACCGGTTGGTGTATGGGCATTAGCTAATCCTGATTTGGTAGAAAGACTTCAAATAGGCGCACCATTAAATGAAGCAAACCCTGCTGCATTCTTTAGTGGAGGTAGCGAGGGTTACACGGATTATCCTACGTTAAAAGAATTAGAAAAACAGTAACACAGTCATTCCTTTGATCTGCTTAAAGAGAGCGTACAATTTAAACCATGTACGCTCTCTATTATTCAATATTTTAATAAGTATAAATAGGATTATTTAACATAAATAGTATATATTTGTATAATGTGACTAAAAACATAAATTCTAAAATGAATTTAAAAAGGATGTGTACTCATACATGAACAAAACAATGAAAGCTGCTCAGATCAGCAAGTATTCCAAGCAAATAGAAGCACAAGTGAATACGATTTCGATTCCAGATATTGAAGATCATGAAGTGCTGGTCAAAGTCAAAGCTGCCGCTGTGAATCCACTAGAAATGTTAATCATAACAGGTAGTGTCAAATTAATTCAAGACTATCCCTTTCCACTGACAATCGGTAATGAATTAGCAGGTGTGATTGAAAAAGTAGGTAAAAATGTACGTGAATTTCAGGTGGGCGATGATATTTACACACGGTTACCTTTGAAAAAAATAGGCGCATTCGCCGAGTATGTAGCTGTAGATGCGGCGGCTATTGCACCCATGCCCAAAAATTTGTCTTATGCAGAAGCTTCAGCGGTAGCATTGACAGGACTTACTGCTTATCAAGGGCTACATGAAGAACTAGAAGCAAAATCAGGGCAGTCTGTGTTTATTCCCGGTGGATCTGGTAGTTTTGGACAAATCGCTGTACCTATCGCCAAAGCTATGGGATTAAAAGTTATTGTAAGCGGCAATGCACAGACACGCGAACGTACGTTACAGATTGGTGCAGATCAATATTTAGATTATACGAAAGAAAATTATGTAGACGTTCTAACGAATATTGATCATGTGATCGATGCTTTAGGACCGGAAGAGTTCGATAATGAATTACAAATGATGAAGCGTGGCGGACGATTACTTTCTCTTCGTACTGGACCTAATAAACGTTTTGCAGAAGATCGTGGCTTTCCTTGGTGGAAACAAAAGCTTTTTGGTGCTGTTGGTGCGAGATACGATAACAAAGCGAAGAAGAAAGACATACAATATCGATTTATCTTTGTCCGCTCAGACGGTACACAATTGAAAGAAATTACTCAAATCGTTGAAACCAATCATATTGTTCCACTTCTTCATCCACAGACATTTACGATCAACGATATCAATTATGCGTTAGAGCTTGTAGCTAATGGTCGACCAAAAGGTAAAGTTATTATACAATTCTGATACGTTCAGTTTTGTAGACTCTGGAAGCTGAATAGTTAGAGATCGAAGGAGGCTACAAATTGAATCATATAAGAATTGAATTGATTACAGAAGCAACCAAAGATTCTTTGCAATTACCTAATGAGACCTTTCAGATATTCGGTGAATTAGTCGTGACCAAGCCTAATGATCAATGGGAGTATCAAGAAAAGTACTTTGATCAGACCCAGGAGAAAACATTTCCAGAAGAAAATTATTCATTTGCCAAAATCTATCAGAATGGTTTTGCTATAGCTGCCTTTGATCAGGAGATCTGTGTTGGACTCGCTGTGTTTGAGATCCATTGGAATAAGTATTGTTATCTTAGTGATCTGAAAGTAAATCAAAACTATCGTAGAAGTGGTGTCTCTACAGATATGCTTGATTTGGGAATAGTCGTATCCAAAGAAAAAAATTGTAAAGGCTTGAGTACTATTGCCCAATCATATAATCTTGCTGCAAATAAATTCTATTTAAAATATGGTTTTGAAATCGGCGGTTTGAATACAAGAGATTACCATTTTACATCTGAACGAGGCAATTCTGATATCTATTATTATTTGGATTTTGAAGAATAATACCATGATTTAAAAAGATTAATACTATGATGTTAAAGATTCAACAGTTTCTGTTAGGAATGAGTTGGGATCAATCTCACGTTTGCTGATCATTCACTTCAATGTATACTAAATAAGCGAGGTGAGAACAATGGCAAGGCATAAAGAATTTGAAATCAATGAAGTACTCGATAAAGCGATGTATCTATTCTGGTCCCAAGGTTATGAGAAAACATCGATGCAAGAATTGGTTGATACGATGGGGATTCATCGCAGAAGTATCTATGATACATTTGGAGATAAACATGCGCTGTTTATTCAAGCGCTACAACGCTATCAACTTCTTCAGTCCCAACGACTGCAACATTTATTGGAACAGCAAGTTCCTGTTACAGATATCATTCGTATATTTCTGGAAACAACCGTTGATAATCAAGCATTACCGAAAGGCTGTCTAATGGTGAATTCTGGTGTAGAATTAGGTACACTCGATCCTGAAGTCTCTGCATTAGTAGAAGGTGCTTATACACACACTGAACAATGTTTGTTGGATCTACTGGTGGCAGGTCAAAGAAGTGGAGAGATCCAAGCAGACCTTGATGCTGAACTGCTGGCTCACTATTTTATGAACGCCTGGTTAGGTCTACGTACCACAGTGAAAACAGCTGTAGATCAGCAGAAATTAACAGATATTATAGATACCACGTTAAGGATTTTGAACAAATGAAGTATCTAACCTTATAACTATAGCCTAACCATTTGCGATCGCGAGAGAGTCATAATGTTTCAGGCTTTTTTATTTGGTATACAATGTTTATATTACACGTTTGATAGAAAAGGAGGACAATATGACTTTTTTTGATCATAAAAGAGTTTGGCTAGTGACTGTAATTGTGATGTTACTGTTTATGTTAATACCTAATAGAGTACATATAACACGAAATTTCCCTTCAGATATTGTAAAGCAGTATCAGTTTGGTCAGTTTTCTTCTTTTTTAACATTGCAGACAAGTGATGATCTGACAGGATATGAAAATCTATGGTTTATCACTATGCATACAGAGAAAGTATATTTTAAAACAGATTCTTTTTTTGTATCATTAATAGGTTGCTATATTACAGCATATTTTCTAATAAAAGTGTGGCAAGTACTGCGTAATCGGTTAAGTGTAAAGTAAGCTGTATACATAACGACTAAGCTTGAGGTGAAATAATGGATTTTTTGATACAAATGCTTGTAGGTGCAGGAGTAGTCTTTATTATTTTTGGTTTTATGACGATCCAAACGAATCGTAAAAATAAGCGTAATCAACGTAAATAAACGGTAGATTTGATATTTTGCACTATAGGCTTTCTCTGTTATCTAGAGAAAGTCTTTTTGGTTTATTTTATGATCAATGTTGACTTGGAGAGTAATTTTAGTTAATAATAACTATATGTTAATAACAATAAGTGAATATCATTCGAACATATATCTGATTTATTTTGCTGAACACATTTAACCAATAAACGTAAATACTAATAATAGCTAATTCTAATACGGAGGTTATATTTATGTCTGATTCGCCAACTGATGCGACGCCCATTCTTAACCATAAAGGTCTTACAGAACAACAATTTCTGGAACAATATGATGCTGGTATATATGATCGACCTTCAGCTACAGTCGATATGCTGATTTTTACAGTGATGAATCAAGAGCAAGATAACTATCGCAAATTACCAGAAAAGTCATTGCAGTTGCTGATGATTCAACGTGGTGAACATCCATATATGGGGCAGTGGGCATTACCGGGTGGGTTCGTATCTATCGACGAAAGTCTGGATGAAGCGGCGGCTCGGGAATTGCGGAGTGAAACGAATCTGGAGCACATCTATATGGAGCAATTATACACATGGGGCGAAGTGAATCGTGATCCTCGCACACGGGTAATCAGTTGTTCTTACATGGCACTGGTCGATTCTACAACTCAGCAAGTACAAGCAGGAGAAGACGCAGACGATGCAAGATGGTTTAAGCTTAATTATCAGATTATGCAAGAAAAGAAAGTACGTTTACCCGATGGATGCGAGATTGAGCGGGATATTCGTATTCATTTACAGCATGGCGAACATGAATTATCTGGCTTGGTTCGAGTCACTCATGTCTATCGAGGTACGATCAACGATGTACGCTGGGAAGTGGTAGAGAGCGAAGGAATCGCTTTTGACCATGCCAAAATGATTGCTTATGGTGTAGAACGTTTGCGTAGCAAAATTGAGTATACCGATATTGCTTTTAATTTGATGCCACCGTTATTTACATTATCTGCATTACAACAAGTCTATGAAATTATTTTGGATCGAGAGTTATTAGCACCTGCATTTCGTCGTAAAATCGCTTCACAAGTCGTAGCTACGAATGAATATACCAAAGATGCAGGACATCGACCGTCCCAACTGTTTCGTTTTCGTCCCGCTTGGGAAGAGGTCGTCAAATAACGTCTGGATCAAGAAAAGAGGAATCATACAATGAGTAGATCAAGCTCTCAATCTGAACGTTTTTTATTTTTTTACCGAGATGCCTCTCCATTCTCTCAGTGGTATCCAGCTTCTTTTGAGTTGGAAGGGCAGCAATTTACATCAGCAGAACAATATATGATGTATGGCAAAGCGCAATTATTCGGTGATCGGGATATCGCTGCACGTATTTTACAAGCCGACCATCCGCGTCAGCAAAAAGCGTTAGGTAGACAGATTCAACGATTTGATGATGAGCTTTGGAATCGAGAAGCCAAAAATATCGTATACCGTGGCAATCATGCCAAGTTTACGCAGAACCCGGAATTATTACTGGTACTGTTAGCCACAGCTGGACAGACTTTAGTCGAAGCCAGTCCAACTGATCGTATCTGGGGTATTGGATTATCTGAAGATGATCCTCGTATCCATCAGCGAGCAACATGGCGGGGAACGAATTGGCTAGGCGAAGTTTTAACACAATTGCGAGAAGGTTTATTGTCTCAAGTCTAACTAGAAATAGAGAAGTAAGGAGTTGCCAATCATGACATCACGAGAAGTTCGCTCCAAGTGGGCGCAAGAAACATTAGATATTTTAGAACGAGGTCATTACAAAGTATTATCAGGTAAACAGATTGAGATCAAGTCAGAGGTTGAATATACTATCAATCATTCTGTTCTGTATACACCTGAAAAATTACCAACAGTCAAAGAAAAAGTAGTCGCAAAGATCAACACTCTTTTACAACATACAACTCATATAGGAAATCCAAATCCAGCAGATTTATTACAACCGGAAGAGTCGTCATTGTCGGATGATGAGCGCTGTGCGTCAAAGATTATTGTAAATCCTTATTCAACGCTCAAAGCAGTTGAACAACTCACCATGAGACAACAACGTGACAAAGTCGCTTGTCTCAATTTTGCTTCTGCACGTAATCCTGGTGGTGGCTTTCTGGGAGGAAGTCAGGCGCAAGAAGAAAGTCTAGCACGTTCATCTTCTCTGTATCCGAGTCAGATTCAAATGACTGAAATGTATGATTATAATCGTAAGCAAAAAAGTTGTCTGTATTCAGACTATATGATCTACTCACCACAAGTAACGGTCTTTCGGGAAGACGATGGTTCGCTGAGAGCACAGACCTATCAAGTATCTATGATTACTGCACCAGCTGTTAATGCAGGTGTAGTCAGAGAACGTGAACCTGCAAATGTAGATCGAATCGGTGAAGTGATGTTAGAACGTATTCGCTATATTTTGGCTGTAGCCGCAGAGCATGGAGACGAGTATCTGGTATTAGGGGCATTCGGATGTGGTGTATTTCGCAATGATCCGCACGAAGTAGCAGCGTGGTTCCGTCAAGTGCTACTAGAAGAAAAATATGCACTCTTATTTAAACAGATTGTTTTTGCTGTGTATGATCGATCCCCCAAGAAGCATGTTATTCAAGCTTTTGAGAAAGCATTTTCACTATAATGAGCGTATGGATTCAGCCAATCTCCATAGATAAAGTTCAAGTCTTATATATCCCAAAGCATACCAATGTGGCTTGTCCATCATAAGGTATGCTTTTTATTTTTTGAAAGTAACTTATAAATTAAACTAAACAATTTAACTAACTCTCCGATATAATCCATATAGTACCAAAAAAGTATAATAAAACTTATAATGTAAAGGGGTGTACTCATGAAAAAAATGAACAAAGCATGTTCAGGATTAATCGCATTATCATTATTAGCAGGATTAACAGTAGCTGTTGCACCAACGGTTCAAGCACAATCCAGTCAAGCTGGAAGTTATGTGAATACCAAATCCAAAACAGTCTTTTACAAAAACTGTAGTGCTGTACGCAAAGCAGGTAAAGCGCCTTTGTATAAAGGAGAGCCAGGATACCGTTTAAAATTAGATCGTGATAAAGACGGCATAGCTTGCGAATAGTCTATAGCTTTTTTATATTAAAATAAAAAAAGGAACCTTTGTCCTCCTCGTAGGAGCAAAGGTTCCTTTTTATTTAATGGTGAATGTAATGCAGTCTTTAATTATTAAGTAAGTACCTTTTTTTCTCCATCTACGAATACGTTCCCATTTTTAAAAATATATAGTCCACTTTTTCCTGTTCCAATAATATTATTGCGATTAAAATTAATTGTACCCATCGTTCCGCTACCTAATGTACCGAAAACATACTTACCTGCTTCACTAATTGTATTATCATTAAATGTTACATTATCGATTTTTCCCGGTCCTGTAGTTACCAAAAGGCTTGGATGACCACCGCCTAGATTAGTAGCAGTAGAATTTAGTGTGTTGTTATTAACAGTAACTTTATTGACATCTTGAGTATTATAATCGCCCGCTTCTGTAGCCACTAAAATTCCAGCCATGTAAGTATTTTGAATAGAGTTACCTTCAATCAGTACATCATGACCGCCAACGACAGAAATACCACGTGCTTCTGTACTACCATTAACTTGATTGTTAAGAATTTTTACGTCATGAGTAGGCAGTAATTTGCCTGAGCTATCTTTATCATCACCGTAGCTAACAACAGCAATCATATCGTCCAGAGTACGATTGACCTTATTATTTGCAATCGTAATATTATAACTCCCATCAGTTGTATGAATACCATCTGCTCCTGTGTCTTGTACAATGTTATTTGTAATTGTTCCTTGATTAGCTTGACCTCTTATTAACATTCCGGCAGCACTCGATTTGTCTACAGTCACATGATCAATCGTGAAGTTAGTTGCGCCATGTACAGTAATACTGTTTTTCTCATTCGCACCATTGCCACGTTCAACGGTCGTCTGATACGTATGAGTCAATTGGCGAAGAGCAGGGCTGGTTCCAGACAGATCAATCGAGCCATTGTTAGGATCAGTAGAAGTCAGGATAGAGCTATCTTGTGATTCTCCATGAATGGCTACACTATCTATTTTAAGAATTTGACTTAGTATAAAATTGCCTGCCGGTACATAGACTTCTTTTCCTTGTTTTTTAGCTTCTGTAATTGTTTTGGTAATCGCAGCGTAATCATCTTTGCCGTCATTGGGGATAGCTCCAAAATCGACTATCGATAGATACTGATTGTCTGGAGTGGTATACGTAATTGTTGGATTCCATAGGGTGTGATCGAAGCTGATCGACTGTACTTTATTGATCACAAAATGAATTTGTGTGCCTTTGACCACTGGAATTTGAGTAACTCCGGTAGGGTTTTGGTCAGCAGTCGTTGTAATTTTTTGCGTCCACAAAGTAGTGTTGTCTTTTTTGATCGTAGCTTGGATACCATCGCCATCTGCGGAGCCTTTAGTGATACTTCCAGAGATCGTGATCGTGCCTGTACCTGGAGATATCCATGTACGAACAGCATCAGCAGTATTGCCGGGATGCTGAGCATTAGCAGAAACCCATGGATAACTTTGATTCAAATCCCAACGACTCGCACCCGTATTGTAAGTGAGATTAGAGTATGTATTGCCAGACCCTTGTTGATAATACCAATTATGTTGCCCTTGTGTGGTAGCAAAGTCGCTAGATGCTTGATAAGACGTAGAAGCAGCATCTACGTGAGCAGGAATCTGGCTCCATCCCAATAACATTACCGATAATATACTTATACCTATCTGCCTCTTTTTCATGACACAGCCCCCTAATAATGTTAATTCATAGTATAATCCCATAATTTAGGATCATATAATAAATTAACCAACTCTCTAAAAAGGTAAACTTACTTAATAAGTTAAGTGGATATATCCTATTCTGTAGTTGTATCCATATCATTTAATTTTTATAGCAATCCAAAAAGGCGAATCTAAAGATTCACCTTTGGAGTCATATATTGATTTAGCAGATTTATCGAACAGAATTAGCATGTGATTATCGAGGCAACTGTAAAGCAAACGTACTACCCGCAGAAGAACTTTGACGCAATCGCAATTCGCCACCTTGAGCACGAGCAAGCAATTGACTATACGTTAATCCGAGTCCCAATCCACGTACACTACGCTTTTTACAATCTCCACGATAAAAGCGTTCGAAAATATGAGATTGATCTTCAGGTGCTACGCCTGTTCCGTTATCCGTTACTTCAACATGAACATATTGTTGTTCTGCATACATCCGAATCCGAAATTGAATCGGTATACTTTTATCAACAGCTTGTAATCCATTATTTAATAAATTGACAAAGATTTGTTGAATACGTAGCGAATCGCCCATCGTATATAGTGGTTCTTCAGGCAGATCAAGAATCATATCTACAGGATAGGATTCATGCGTTATTTTCCACTGGTAGGCAATCTCTGAAATTAACAACTGTAAATGCAAGCGATCACTTTGGATCTCTACACTACCTGAAGTAAAAGCATTATAATCCAGCAGATCCGCAATCATACGTTCCATACGATCTGATTCTTTCAGTGCAATATCAAGAAATTCTTTGGCTTCATCTTGGGTAACAACTTCTTCACGTACCGCCATGACCAGACCTTTAATTGATGTAACAGGTGTTTTCAGTTCATGGGTAACTCCAGCTAACGATAAAGCACGCCATTCTTCCAATTGCTTCAACCGTTGAGCCATTTCTTCAAAAGATTGCACAAGTTCGGTGATTTCTTGTTCCCGTGTATCAATATCCAAATTAACATCGTAGTTACCTGCACGAATTTGCTTGGCGGCATCGGCTACTAATTGAATCGGTCTGGATAGTTTGCGCGACAGCCAGTAGATGGTAAGCCATCCTGAGATAATAAGCGTACTTAACAGAACCACTACTAATATAATTTCATTTGGGCTATACGTTAACGACTTTTTGGATTGAAGAAGAGTCACTTGTCCAATCTTAACTCCTTGTTCATTGAAAATAGGTGTGTTTACCGCCATATACCGTTTATCTGTCGGTTCGGCAAGATCAGGAGTTAACTTTTTACTTAATTTATCTTGCGGAAGATTAGGCATAGAGAATAAGAATTGCCCTTTTTCATTAGCGATCATAATACACATATATTCATCTAAATTAAAAAACTTTAGTCGATTTTGAATAATACCATCCAGCCTCTGAGGAATAACGATAGTCCCATTATCCGAAGTGACTCGATCAGCAACTTCCTGTCCGAGTAAACCCGCTGTTTTCAAACGATTATCCATGGCTGTATCGCGTACCCAATAGACCGCCGCAGCCGCAATAATTAAGAATCCAACACACAGTATTAGAAAATAACGAATCGTCCAATACGATAAGATCGAAGTTTGTTTTGATTTTTTTACTCGCTTAGCCAAAATTGATACCCCATTCCGCGCAATGTTCGAAGTTCTCCCGTCTGTGATGACCAGTGAGAGAGTGACTGGCGCAATCTTTTGACCGATAGATCGACCGCTCGATCACTTCCATCGTAATCCATTCCCCAGACTTGCTCTATCAAGTGATCACGGGTAAATGTCCGATTTGGATGTTCTGATAAAAAGAGTAATAATGATAGATCTCGTGGACTGAGTGCCACCTCAGCACCATTTAGATAGACACGTTTGGCAGCCATATCAATTACTAGATTACCAAAGTTCCGTTTACTGCCCCCATCGTTCCAATGTGGACGACGACGTAGTACCGCATTGACCCGTGCGACCACTTCTTCAGGCATAAAAGGCTTGGTCATATAATCATCGGCTCCACCGTCCAGTCCAGTGAGTCGATCTTGAATATCATCGCGTGCAGTCAGCATAATAACCGGACAAGCACTTTTACTTCGAATAATTTTGAGTAAATCCCAGCCATCCATGCCGGGTAACATAATATCGAGGATAACCAATGCAGGAGCAGAAGAATTGAATAGTTCTAACGCTTGATGACCATCCGCTGCACGTAATGTTTCGAAGCCTGCTTTTTTCAAATAAGCCGAAAGTACCCGTGCAATACCTTCTTCATCTTCTACAATCAGTATTAAGTTCATATTTCAAAGGCTCCTTATATCTACATAATATCTACGTTTAGCTTGCACTATCGTTTAATGAGAGCATGATACGTTGTCTACTTATTGTACATACCGATCTTCAATGATCAAGCCATTTTATAATATTTTATTATTTTAACCTTCCACATCGATTTGGACATCTTCTCGACACATTCGCCGTTTATGATAGGGGTACAAGAACAGTTTACAAAAGGAGATTAAATCGATGAATAAAAAAACAAGAAATATCATCATTATTGCAGCTATCGTTATTGTGGTTGTAGCTATTGGTGGATATCAATTTATGAAGAGTTATATGGGGAACAAAGTAGCAATCGAGCAAGTCATACCCGCAGCAACGTCTACTGAATCCAGTGGAACCGCATCAGGTGCAAGTGCAACAGGCGAACAACTGAATGGCGATTGGAAAATCAATACCGATGCTTCTAAAGTGTACTTCTCCGTTACCACTTCACAAGAGACCGTTAACTTTGTAGATAACAAAGTAACAGGTAACTGGAATATCAATGTAGATGATCCTACCAAAATGGTAGCTGAAGGACAAATTGATATGAGCGCGATTGATTCAGGAACAGCGCAACGTGATGAGCATGTGAAAGAAGCCGATTTCTTCGATGTTGCTAAGTTCCCACAAGCTACATTCAAAGCAACTTCTTTTGAAGGCTTGCCAACAACATGGACGGAAGGCGCAACAAATGATTTCACCATGAAAGGCACATTGACGGTTAAAGGTATTGCTAAAGATGTAACTGTTGCAGGTAAAGCAGTATACAAAGGTGGACAAATTCTACTATCCGGTACAACGACTGTCACATTTGAAGATTTCGGTATGAAAAACCCTCACTCTGTTGTATTAAGCACACAGAATGATATCGGTGTTCAATTGGAATTAACATTAGATAAATAAAAAGCTATCTTGAAAAAGCATTTCGGTCATTATGATCGGGATGCTTTTTTTGCTGTCTAATTTGAGATTCAAGCTTGTTTGAAAATGTTGTAATCTTGCTTTTACATTCAAAACAGCGTACAAAGGGGGATTGAAAAAGATATACTACAGGTAGAGGTGAACCCGATGACGGATATCCAAACGCAGTTCAATCATGAATCTCAGATTTCTACCGAGCAGTGGCAAGCGATTATTAATAATGATGCTTCTTATGATGGGCAGTTTTTTTATGCGGTGCGTACAACAGGTATATTTTGTCGTCCTTCTTGCAGATCCAAAGAACCCAAACCCCAAAATGTAACGATTTTTGCAGATGCTCAGCAAGCGATAACAGCCAAATATCGTCCTTGCAAACGGTGCAAACCAACAGGAGAGCGATTGCCAGATAGCGAGTGGGTATCAGTAATGACTGAATATATAGATCATCATTATACAGAACCATTAACACTACATCAGTTAGCCGAGATATGTCATGGAAGTCCTTATCATTTACATCGCACATTCAAAAAAATCATGCATATCACGCCTGTTGATTATATTCAGCAGCATCGTATCCATCAAGCTTGCCAAGAATTAAAAGAGACTCACCACAGTATTACGGCTATAGGACTGAATATAGGCATACCGAATACGTCTTATTTTGTTACTTTATTCAAAAAGAAAATGGGCATTACGCCTGCGCAATATCGTAAACAACATCAAAAGATACATTAACATAAAGATAGCATTAAGGAGGGGATTAGCAGTGAACAATCATAATATAGCCACCAAGCCTATCATCTACTGGGCACGTATCGAACATGATCAATGGCAATTCTATCTTGCAGCAACACCAGAGGGACTTTGTTATATCGGCTCACAAGGTCAACCTTATGACGAAATGGAAGTGTGGCTTCACGCTAGACGACCAGGAAGCACGATCATACATGATGAACATCAATTACAACCTTATATTGAAGAAATGATTCAATATTTAAGTGGAGAACGACAACAGTTTACGATCAGACATGACTTTCAAGGGACTTCTTTTCAAATACAGGTCTGGCAAGCGTTGTTACAGATTCCTTATGGAGCAACATGGTCATATTCGGATATTGCACAACATATCGGGCGATCTGCGGCCGTTCGTGCGGTGGGAGCAGCGATTGGTGCTAATCCGTTCTTAATTACAATTCCTTGTCACCGAGTGATTGGCAAAAGTGGAGCGTTAACAGGCTATCGTGGTGGATTGAATATGAAGACAACGTTATTAGATTTGGAAAAACGTAAGGAGGTTCTATGATCCGAGAGCAAATTTTAGCAAAAGTCGATTCAGATTATCAGCAATTCTCAGCTAGCTTGTTGCCTACGATCACCAATATATTAGGGGTGCGCATACCTGCACTTCGTATTATGGCCAAGCAGATCGTTAAAGACGATTGGCGTATATATTTACAACAAGCGGATCATGAATATTTTGAAGAAGTGATGTTACAAGGGATGGTTATCGGGTATGCACAGATGGATATTGAAGAACGATTGCAATACATGACTGATTTTGTACCGAAAATTGATAATTGGTCTGTCTGTGATCGCTTCTGCGGTGGACTAAAATTCACTTCAACCCATCAACAGCCAGTATGGGAATTTATTTTGCCTTATCTTTCTTCAGAGCACGAATATGAGGTGAGATTTGCAGTTGTAATGTTACTTACTTATTATGTAGACGAATATTATATTCAAGATGTGCTAAGTCATTTGGATCGTATTCAACATGAAGGATATTATGTGAAAATGGCTGTCGCATGGGCAATCTCGATTTGTTATATTCATTTACCTGAACCAACGATGCACTATTTGCAACATAATCAATTGGATCGATTTACGTACAACAAAGCATTGCAGAAAATCACAGAATCTTACCGGATTGACCCAGAGACCAAACATCATATACGAAGTATGAGACGCAAATAATCATATTATAGATTGGTCAAAACAGATTGAATATCAAGTACGATATATAGAATAGAACAGAAGGGCTACACGTCAAAATGTAGCCTTTTTGTTCGTGATCATAACAATTAATTTACGAAATTGTTTTTTGTTTTTCTCAATCGTAACAAAAATGTGATATGAAAGTAGCTATTGAAGGATGAAATGGACTCTGCACATTAGATATAATAATGACGAGAGATGTCGAAATTACATAGGACAAGGGAGAGAGAAGATTATTATGTTACGCTATCAAAAATGGATACTGGTTACGATTTTAATTGGATTGTTAATTCCTCAATGGGCTACACAAACAGCAGTTGCTAGTGCAAGTAAAACAGCTACAAAAAGTGCAACTACAACACGTTCAGAAAAAGCAGAAAAAGTTATTTATTTAACATTCGATGATGGGCCAACAGCACATACTATGCAACTGTTGGATATCTTAGGTAAATATGATGCGAAAGCAACCTTCTTTATGTTAGGACCGCATATGGAACAATACCAGACAGCAACGAAACGAATTGTTAAAGAAGGCAATGGACTTGGATTACACGGTGTAACGCATGTGGTTAAAAAATTCTATAGTTCACCATTCAGCGCTTACAAAGAAATGCGTGATGCTAACGAAAGTCTATTCCAAGTGGCAGGTGTTCGTACCAGTCTTGTACGTACACCTTACGGCAGTAAACCTTATATGAAGAAAGGGTATCGTGATGTAATGTTGAATCAAGGTGGATTCCATTTATGGGATTGGAACGTCGATTCACTGGATTGGAAATACAAAAAAGATCATCAACGTGTCTACAAAAATATTATGAGTCAAGTTAACTCCGTTGAGAAACGTGGTACCGCTCCAGTCGTACTAATGCATGATCAGCCAGCGACACTGAAAGTATTACCATTGGTGTTAGAAACACTCAAAAAAGATGGATATACGTTTAAAGTATTGAACAAACAAAATCATCCTGTGAATTTCTGGAATGACGAACGTTAATCATATCTGTAAATAAAAACACCCTGCCTTTTTCTCACAGAGAATAACTGTGATGTAAAGAGCAGGGTGTTTTTATTTTGCTAAAAGAATAGCGTGCTAGACATTCATCGCTTGCAGTTGTTGTTGATACAATGATAAATTATCGACATCATAACATACAAACATAATCTGCTTTAAGGAAGTTGTAGGATGTTGCTCGATATACTCTTTTACCGTATTTAAAGCGATCGTAGCTGCTTCTTTTTTAGGGAAATGGTAAATTCCTGTACTGATATTGGGAAAAGCAATCGAAGTCAGTTGATGTTCATCTGCTAGCTGAAGAGAATGGCTATAGCATTGAGCCAGTAATTGTTGCTCATGATTAGAACCACCATTCCAGACAGGGCCTACCGTATGGATCACATGCTTGGCTGGTAAGCGTCCAGCTGTTGTAATGACCGCTTCACCTGTAGGACATCCTCCTTGACGATTACGAATCTGTTGACATTCTTCAAGAATTGCAGAACCACCTGCACGATGAATAGCACCATCAACTCCGCCACCTCCTAACAGACTAGAGTTAGCCGCGTTTACAATTGCATCAACGTGTTGCACAGTAATATCTCCTTGAAGCAATACAATATGTGTCTGTCCCATCTGAATATCATTCATCTTCTTATCCTCCTACCAATGATGGACCAGAGCAATTTCTAATATTCAGATGTACTCACAGACCCATCTATCATATTAACGCATCGGTGAGAAATCATGAACATTTTCCATGATCTGATCGATTTGTGATAATGTATCTTCGCTCAAAGTAATATTTACCGCTTCTACATTTTCTTGAATCTGATGGGGTTTGGATGCTCCGATAATAGCTGAACTTACACCCGGTTGACGAAGAACCCAAGCTAAAGCCAATTGAGACAATTTGATGTTCAGTCCTTGCGCTAATTGATCCAACTGACCAACCACCTCTAATACATCATCTCGTAGATAACTGTTAATCACATGGTTTACCGAATCGTCTGCTGCTCGTGTGCCTGCTGCGGGAGCTTGACCCGGCTTGTATTTACCTGTCAGAATACCTTGAGCAAGCGGGGAGAAGACGACTTGTCCTAATCCATGTTGCTGAGAAACAGGAAGAACTTCATGTTCGATATAACGTTCAAATAAATTATAGATCGGTTGATTGGCTGCAAGTGGACGTAAGCGCAGACGATCTGCTATATGAGCCGCATCACTGATCTGAGCTGCTGTCCATTCACTCACTGCACTATACAAAATTTTACCTTGTGATGTAAGATCATCTAGTGCACGCAATGTTTCTTCAGTAGGAGTCTCTTGATCAAAGCGATGGCAGAAATAAATATCAATATAATCTGTACCCAGACGCTTGAGGCTGGCTTCGCATTGTTCCATAATATGTTTACGTGATAATCCACGATCGTTGGGACCTTCACCCATCGGGAAAAAGACTTTCGTGCTTAGTACATAGCTTGAACGTTCATACGAACGAAGCGCAGATCCAATCGCTTTTTCCCCTTCACCACGGTTGTAAGCGTTTGCGGTATCGAAAAAGTTAATCCCTAAATCAAACGCAGTACGTATACAATCATCGGCTGCTTGTTGTTCTGCCGCCGTGCCATAAGTTAACCAGCTTCCAAGACTAATTTCGCTCACTTTTAGACCGGTTTGACCCAGATTACGATATTTCATGATAAGCGCTCCTCTGTGTATGTAGATTAAGTATCGAATTGTCAGCCAAGCTAACAACTCACTTCTTTTATCATTAACGAAAAAAATAGATTCGTCAACATTACATGAGATTCAGAAAGGAAGGATATTAATGTTACGCTCATCTTTTTTGACAAGTGGATTAAAAATAATCGCTGATTGTCAGCAACAGTCAGGAGATATCTGGGATGCTCATTATGGAACAGCTAGTATTGCCGCTTACTTCTTAGCCCAATCGCCTACGATCACAGATGAAGTAGCAACCGCGTTATTGAACCAAGCGGAGCAGATGATCACTCAATATGGATTAACATCTACTACGTATTTAAGTGAAAATCAATCGGTCAAAGAAAAGGCATCGATACATGATTCCACTACATCGCTATCTTCACATAATCCAGAACAGGAATTGAAATCTAGTGTTTCTGCTCCAGACGGACTTATTTTATATGCAGATGCATCCACCTTCATTCTAGAAGCATTACAAGCTAATATCGATCAACTGCATTGGGTAGGTCACAATGTTATCTATGCCGCTGTATCATTGCTCGCTATGCGTGAACAGAACGTATGGGAATGTCGAGCAGATATAGAACGTATTCAGCAATTGATTACTGCTTTTGATCGCACGATTCCGGGACGTTCGTGGATCGGATATAAAGTATCAGAAGTCAAAAAGTTAGAAATCACTACAGAGGATCATTTTCCAGCTATAACATCTCCTGCGGAATTATCTGCTTTTATTTTGCAGGAGTTAGCAGCAACAGAGCGGATCTATCTAGCAGAAGCACATCATGATCTGATCGGACATACGTTAACTTTTGCTCATGCACTGAATATATTACACGATCTGGGGCAACTAGAATTATTTCAACGTGGATTACATCCTTTATGGAAAATGGTCAAAATTCTACGGTATAGTCGGAATTGGGATGGAAGTACAGTAGAAGCAGTTGGGTTGTATTCTCCTGTCGACCGATTACCTCTTCAGTATGCCACTCCTGCACCTTTTGAATATACAGATATACGATTTTGGCAACAGAATTTAGCCAGTGTAGATTGGGATTATGGACATCATTTCAAATTTGTATGGAGTTATAACGATCATATCGAACGTTCGCCTTTGTGGAATGAAGCTACAAGTGTCCCTTTTCATTGTTTGATCAAAATAGTTAAGGAGGAGAAAGCATGATTACACTAATGATCGCAGACGATGAAGTCATGACTCGCCGGGGATTGGAAATGCTCAACTGGAACGATCATGGATTTCAATTGGTCGGAATAGCTGCTAATGGAATCGAAGCCAGACAACTCAGTCTTTCGCAAAAGCCAGATTTATTGCTTACAGATATTCGGATGCCCGGTCTGGATGGATTAGCGCTAATGGATAGTCTTAATCAGCAACTGTGTGCACCTAAAGTCATTTTTATTACAGCTTATCATCAGTTGGATTACGCACTCAAAGCGATTCAATTAGGAGCATTAGGGTTTGTTTTGAAACCGACAGATCCAGATGAAATTATAACGGCTTGTCTCAAAGCCAAAGCAACGATTCTAGAAGAACGTCAACGCCAGCATACTGAAGAAGAATTACGGGATCAACTCGAAGAATATGCACTGACTTTACAAGGTAAACATACTGCTCATCAAGAATCACCGTCGATACATCCTGTTATTCAGCAAATGCTTCAGACGATGGAAAAGCAGTATATGAAAGATATTACGATAGAACATATTGCAGACAAAAATCACTTTAATGCCGATTATCTTAGCCGATTATTCAAAAAAGAAACAGGCGACAATTTCTTGAATACGCTTACAAGAATTCGGATGCAAAAGGCTGTTCAATTGCTTGCCAATCCTCATCTTGAAATTTACAAAATAGCAGAGCAGGTAGGGATTCGAGATGCTCGTTATTTTGGACAAGTATTCAAAAAAAGATATGGACTAACTCCGAATGAATTTCGTAAAAAAGGAGATCAATCCCATGCTTGAAGTGTGGTTACATCGACTGATTCAAGCGGCTCGTGATCTCAATATTCGCAATAAATTATTTATCGCCTTTATCGTACTTAATCTGATTCCATTAGCGGTCATTAGTGTCTGGACGTATCAGAAATCGAGTTCACTGATTCAAGAGCAGACGAATATTTATACAATGGATATGTTAAGTGAAGTCAGTAAAAATATTGAACTGCATATGCATGATATTGAACGTCTGTATTATGCTATTTTTACCAATCAAGAGATTCGTGAATCGCTCAAAGCTGTTAATCGACAGCAATGGTCGCCACTTCAACATGTCTCAGCAGATAAGCGCATACGTAATATTCTGTACGGGTTAATAAGTGATCGAGAAGATGTTGAAGGTGTCAGTCTATATGCACTGGATGGTACTTCTTTTCAGACCAGTACCTATCCAAGAAAGTTAGATTTGCGAGATCAGAACTGGCAAGTATTACAGCGTAACCGTGGTGATCTAACCTGGTTCAATCCGTCAGGACAGCAATCGGTCGTAGCCGCAGTAAGTACTATTTATGACGTAGATAGCCTGCAAAAGATAGGCTATTTTTTGTTGACTTATCATGAAGAAGCTCTGTACAAGGTGTATAGTCAGATCAAGCTTAATGAACAAGGTGAGCTATTTATTATCGACAGTCATGGACAGATTATTTCAAGTGGAAATAAAGCAAGTATTCATCATACACCTACTGAAGCATATCTACAGAAGATTATTACCAGTGGAGATACAGGTGATTTTGCAGATCATATTGATGATAAACAGCAGATTGTATCGTATCAACGTATTCAGAATACTGATTGGAAAATCGTCAGTATTATTCCGACTGCACGTTATTCAGAACAATCGATTGTGTTGCAGCAATGGATGTTAATTTTGTTTATCGTTGTTGCGCTTATCACGTTGATATTAGGCTATTCCTTATCTGTCAGTATTTCCAGACCGATTCGTCAGTTATCGTCTATTATGAAAAATACGGAACGTGATAATTGGTCGATTAGCTTTAATTATCCTTCGCGAGATGAGATTGGTATTCTCAGTCTAAATTTCAATCGAATGATTGCACGTATTCATTATTTGATCAATCAAGTGTATGAAGAAGAACGTCTACGGCAACAATCACAACTGAAATTTCTAATGTTCCAGATCAATCCTCATTTTTTATTCAATACGCTAGAAACGATGAATTGGATGGCACGGATCGAAGGTGTCCCGGAAGTAGGCAAGTTGTCCAAAGCGTTAGGTGATCTGATGCGTGAAGGGATCAAAGGGAAAGAATTTATTACACTGAGCGAAGAATTAGAGAGTGTCAAAAAATACATTTATATTCAAAAAGTGCGGTATGTAGATAAGTTCGATATGCAATATGATATCGATCCGGCAGTCTTATCATTGATTGTGCCGAGATTTATTTTGCAACCAATCATTGAGAATGCAATTGTTCACGGATTAGAAATGCAAATGGAAAATGGAATGATCTGTATTCATGCACATCAAAGTGAAGATACTTTAATCCTATCGATCCACGATGATGGACTGGGAATGAATACTGCTCATCTGGAAACATTACGCCATTATCTAGATCATCCTTCAGATTCGAGCTTGTCAGGTATAGGGCTGCTCAATGTGCATCAGCGAATCCAACTGCATTATGGAGAAGATTATGGACTACAAATTGAAAGTCTAGACAATCAAGGAACAACCGTTATATTGCATATTCCTAGAGACCACTTTTTGGAAAAGAGGTCGGAATTTTCAAGTTAAATGTCAGAAATACCACATGGTCGATATTCCAAACACCTTATATGATGAAAGCGTATTCTATACCGAAAGCATGAGAGGATGAAATGAGTCATGGCAAAGGGGTATTGGAAAAAAAGTATAGGTGTGCTGACAGGTGTTCTCTTATTGAGTAGTGTACTCGCAGGTTGCGGCAACAGCTCTGAATCAGCCACAGGATCAGGTTCGGCAGGCGCTAAAGGTGAAATGGTGATCTATGATTGGCAGAATGCAGATAGTTTTGTGTATAAGATGTCGGAACAACTAGCTAAAGATTACAATGCACGCAAAGATGCCACAACGACGATGAAAGTACAACATATTCCGGGAACAGATCGTTATTACCCCAAATTAAATGCAGAACTTGCTGCGAATGCCGGGCCAGATGTATTTGTAAGTCATGCCGCTGGTAAATTAAAAACATACGCTGACTCCGGTAGAATTATGGATTTGACAGAGATTTTAAATGCAGATCCTGAGTGGAAAAAAAGCTTTACTTCTGGAGCGTTTAATCTACTGACTTTTGACGATAAAGTGTATGCGATCCCGACTGCATTTGCAACTGTACCGCTTTTTTATAACAAAGAAATTTTTGCTAAATATAATCTAACACCACCGACTACTTATGAAGAACTCAAAAATGTAATTAAAGTACTTAAAGACAATGGCGTAACTCCATTTGCTTTTGGAGCGAAAGAATCATGGACAAGCGCTCTATTTAGCGAAATGGTAGCGAATCGAATTGGTGGAGACGAGCCATTTAACAAATTGATGGATGGCACAGGATCTTGGATGGACCCTTCTTATATTCAGACAGGAAATGTGATGAATGAATTACGAGATATGGGGGCATTCCCTTCGGGATTCTTAGGATTGGATAATACAGCCATTACCAATATGTTCAAAAATGGTGAAGCGGCTATGTTTGTAATGGGAAGCTGGGCGGTAGGTTCAGTAGAAGCCGCAGACTCTAAAGTCAAAGGAAAAGTAGGCGTAGCCAAATTCCCTACTTTTGAAGGTGGTAAAGGCGATCTAGATACATGGCTAGGGCAACCGAGTTACAATCTAGTCATTCGTGCCAATACAGAGAATAAAGATCAAGCATTAGAATATATCAAAGCATGGACAAGCAATGATATTCAGACAAAGTTAGCTGAAGAAAATGGTGATATTCCAGCGGTCAACGTTAAGCTCAACAAAGATAAAGTGCCTGCGGTTGCTCAAGAACTGCAAAAAGAAATGTCAGATATGAAAGGTATGTTTATCTTCTACGATGTAGGGCTGGGCGCGAAGATCGGAGACGAATACAATACAACGATCCAAGCGATCTTAGCAGGTCAAGCACCTGAAGAAGCGTTTCAAAGTCTAGAGCAGTTTACGCAAGATAATAAAGAGTAAATCATTCCTTAGTAAGCACTGTATAAAGATGAGGTCAGGAATCATGATAACAACGAAGTTACTGTGGTGATAGGTAGCAACAGTGGTTAGTGATTTCTGACTGATCTTCTCAACAGATACATGTTCTAAGCGAATTTATAAGTTGCAAAGAATGAAGTTCTGGAAAGGCGGAAAATCATGGAACGAATGCTACGGAACAAATCAGCGATTATTCTATTTTTGTTGCCAGCGTTATTGCTGTATACAGCGATTGTATTTATCCCTATTGTGGCTTCGATTTACTTTAGCTTTTTTAAATGGGATGTGATTAGCCCGATGAAGTTTATCGGTATGGATAATTATACTCGTATGTTTACCAGAGACTCTGTCTTTTTTACCAGTATCAAAAATATGATGATTTTACTATTTGTGAGTCTGGTTATTCAACAAGGATTGGGTTTTTTACTAGCTATTCTGATTACCGGCTCGATTAAAGGCAAAGAGTGGTTTAAAAATATTTTCTTTTTCCCGGCTGTTATTTCTAGTGTGGCTGTAGGGATGATGTGGAGCTTTATCTATAATCCAGAAATCGGGATGCTTAATAAATTGTTAGAAGTGCTTGGCATGTCTTCACTGGCTAATGATTGGTTATCTCAACCGGATACAGCGATGTGGGCAGTATCTTTTGTAGTTGGTTGGCAATATCTGGGGTATACGATGATTCTATATATTGCGGCGATTCAGAATATTCCAGCACATATCTTTGAATCAGCACGTATAGATGGAGCTGTAGGGTGGAAAGTGGTCTGGCATATGACGATTCCGCTGGTACAACCAATTATGAAAGTAACTACGATTCTGATAACAATTGGTTCACTTAAGTTCTTTGATCTCGTATTTGTCATGACAGGTGGAGGTCCAGCCAATCAGACACAGGTATTAGCTTCTTACTTGTACGGTAGATCTTTCCGTCAATTCGAATACGGGTACGGAGACGCTCTATCTGTTATCTTGCTGTTGATGTGTCTGGTGGCAACCGTATTGATCAATATGATTTTCCGCAAATCAAGTATTGAATATTAAATCGTATCGTGATGGGGGTGAACAGGAAGGATGAAATCTTCGCCTTATGTAGAGACAACCAAACAGCAAACTAACGTAGATACACGACGTTTTTTTCCTATAGGTAAAATCATGATTTATGCTGTATTGTGTTTTGTAGCGATTTTCTATGTCTATCCATTATTATGGTTATTGCTAAATTCACTGAAGCAGACCCCGGAGATCTATACCAATCCATGGGGATTACCTCAACACTGGATGTGGAGTAATTATTGGAATGCTTGGACAACAGGGAATACAGGCAGATATCTGTTGAACTCGGTCTGGATTTCTTCAGCTACTTTGGTTGCTGTACTGGTATTTAGTGCTATGTCAGCATACGCTCTGACCAAGTTACGTTGGAAATTATCAAAAGCGACTTTTGTTTATTTTCTACTAGGGATGATGGTTCCGATTCATGCGACATTGATTCCACTGTTTGTGTATTTTACGAAAGTTGGATTGGTCGATTCGCAGTTCGGTCTGATTCTGATTTATATTTCATTTGGATTGCCAGCGGCTGTACTGGTACTGTGCGGATTTTTTACAGGTATTCCGAAAGAAATGTTGGAAGCTTCTGTGATGGATGGGTGTACAGTATATAGTATTTTTTGGCGGATTGTTATACCGATCTCGAAGCCTGCTCTGATGACCGTAACGATACTGAGTTTTGTCGGGGTGTGGAACGAGTTGTTATTGGCGCTTGTCTTTATTTCTGATCCTGATAAATTAACACTTCCTGTGGGACTGACCCGTTTTGCAGGGGAGTATACAACCGATTATGCGCCGATGTTCGCAGCGATTATGATCGCTACCATTCCAACAGTGGTCTTATTCGCTGTGTTTAACAAACAAGTCTTAGCTGGAATGGCAGAAGGTGCGATCAAAGGTTAATATCTATCGACTTAATTGACTACAAAAATCAGTAGCAGTACAAAAAGGATCTGTATGGATCCTAATACAAGCCCTGTAATCGCAAATGCTCTACCATGGGTAGTACGAATCGAAATAAGACTAAATGTGAGCACAAGAATAAGTAGGACAATCGCTACAAATGCACTTAAAGCAAGTAATATGTTCCAAAAGCCACTATCTTCTTGTCCAAATTCTCCAATAATAGCAAAGCTGATAAAAGAAGTGAAAAAGCTAATGATCCCCAAAATAAAAGAAGTCAAAGCCAATCCAAAACGATTGCGACCTTCTTTTCGGTAAGGATCTTGGTAAGGTGGGTATGTATCCATGGTCGTGCCTCCTGATTATATTCGTATACCTTCAGTACTATATATCGGATAATCAGAAGGTTTATTGAACCATATGCTCACACATCATCACATCAGCCTTACATTCTTCATACATTTTTCATCTTATTTTAAGCTAGTTTCCATAAAGAATTCATATACATTGGGTATATTATAAGTATAGAGTTCATATTTTGGAGCTGGAGTGATTATAATGAGTGAAGAATTTTTGGATGAATTACACAAAATTAGCCATGATGATGACTGGCGCTATAAACTACTCATGCAAGGTGTAAAACAAACACTAGCGTCTCGCAAAAGTGAGAGTGCACTCAAACGATACATGAGAAGAAAAACAAAACATATAACAGCTATCTGGAAATAATACAATCGGTTTGGGATAATAAACGAGCGATCAGTTCTCTACGACTGGTCGTTTTTGTTTTGGCAAAAATAGATTGAAGATGTTCTTCCACAGCACAAGGAGAAAGATGCAGAATATCAGCAATCTTGCGTGTAGACAATCCTTCGATCACTTGATCGACGATCTGCTTTTCACGTTCAGATAAATGGTAATCCTCCATCATCGACGGCAAGATATCAAGTGGAGAAGCAGATTGAATGGCAATCATCAACTGAATACTTGAGGTGTGACTATACAGCGCATAAGCTGTAATATCGATATAGTCATGTTCACGTACAGGCACACATACTTGAATAGGAGAACATGGTAGAGAAGATGAACAGCAATCTGTATGTAATCGTTGATCGAATATTGTATCATCTGTTAATGCCATACTGGCAACCGTTAGAATAGAGCGTGGGAGTGCAGACGTTGTTATTCCTTCATGTTGGCGTAACACGTCTAACCAGTGATGTGTATCTGAATTAGAAGATAATAATTCCAATTGCTGAGACAGCATCAGAATTTCGGGTGAACGTAATTTGACTTCATTGACAAAAGGAATCGCGAGGCTGAACTGGCGCAGATGTTTTGCGATGATAGGAGCAATCTCCACCATCCACTGACATTCTTGCTCACTGAATAACGATTGATCTTGTTTGCGAAATAACGTTAAATATCCCCAACAACTACCTTTATACAATAATGCCGCACGTAGCTCATCACCGAATCCAGCAGGCTGTAAAATATCCTGATATCTTGAACTCTGTTCCGGTTGACCTTCTGTCGCACAATGCAATGTCATCACAGATGTATGCGAGAGAGTCATATTATCATAGCTATGAATACCTTCTTGTCCATACGCATATGTTAGTAATTGATGGTGAATCGATTCCATATTATGTGCTACAACAGCTCCTGTAGAGAGTAAACGATACGGATCAATATTCGTACAACATGCACCTGCAAAAGGAAGAAGGGGCTTTAATTCTTCTAATAATGAATGAATATAAGAGTAAGAAGAAATAGAACGTTCCGCTAGTAATTCAAGCTTTTGCATATAAGTCTGTGTATTCATATATATCGCCTACCTTTTCTGGATTTCAATAAAGTTCGGTCTACATCTCTTTTGTACACATCCCGTAGTTGTAGGATAGTTATCTTCAAATAAGGCTTATACTTGATAATAGTTACCGATTATACCAGAAGCTATATAGCTATGACCAATTTCGCTCTAGTGCTGAATGAGAATGATCTGTCGCTTAGAAGCTTAAATACAGTACAGGATCAAAGTATAAGGCGTTATCTATAGAAGAAAAGAAACATGAACAGAACGGATTAAGGTATCCATGAAATAGTAGGCCATATAAAGTAAATCAATCACTATAGATGATCTCTAGATAATGAAGAGGTATGATGTTATTCATCTCTCTAGAGATCATTTCAATAGCATTTATCATGCTCTGATTAAAGGGTCTGTAAAAATTGACGCATCCGTTCTAAAGCTTCATCCAGTTGTACAGAGGACGTAGCATAAGAACAACGTATAAATCCTTCGCCACCTTTACCAAATGCTGTACCCGGAACAGCGAGCACGCCGACTTCTTGTAACAATCGCTGAGCAAATTGTTCTGATGTTAAACCGGTATGAGCGATAGAAGGGAAAGCGAAAAAGGAACCCAGCGGTTCATGGCATTGTAACCCGATCTGACGTAATCCTTGTACAAAAGATATACGGCGTGCATTATACGAAGCCATCATTTCATCTTTTGCAGCAAGTCCATGAGGTTTGAGCGATTCGAGCGCAGCAATCTGACCCAGTATCGGCGCACACATGACCGTATATTGATGAATTTTGAGCATCGCTTGAATCAACTCTTCAGGGCCACAAGCATATCCAATTCGCCATCCTGTCATCGCAAAAGCTTTGGAAAATCCACTTAATAACAATGTACGTTCTTTCATACCCGGTAGACTTGCAAAACTAACATGCTTTTGCCCGTACGTTAATTCTGCATATACTTCATCTGTAATCACCACTAGATTATGTTCTTCGGCGATCTTAGCAATCGGCAACCAATCTTCATATGTCATGATTCCGCCTGTGGGGTTACTCGGATAGCTCAAAATCAATACTTTCGAACGTGGTGTCAGACTTGCAAGTAAGGAATCCGGCGTCAATTTGAAATTATTATGAGCAAATGTCTCCACCTCGACAGCGACACCACCACCTAGATTCGTAATCGGTGAATACGATACATAACAAGGCGCAGGTACTAGAATCTCATCACCTTCGTTGATCAAGACACGTAGTGCAAGATCCAGTGCTTCACTGCTACCGATCGTGACCATCAATTCATGCGTAGGATTGTAATGGACTTGGAAATTCGTATGCAGGTATTCAGCGATACTTTCACGCAATTCAGGCAAGCCTGCATTATGAGTATACGTCGTTCTACCTTCTTCCAAAGCACGCACACAAGCTTCACGAACTAAACGTGGGGTCGGAAAGTCAGGTTCGCCGATGCCGAGCGAAATAATATCGGTACGTTCTGAAGAATAATCGAAAAATTTGCGAATACCTGAAGGTTGCATTTGTTGAATAGAAGGGGTCAAAAATTGGCTGATTGTTGAAGTTGTCATGGTTGTTCCTCCTCAAAAGTCTCTAAATAGTGAATGCTCATCTGTTCACGTATGTGTAAGATTCGGTAGAGGAATAGGGAAAAGAAAACAAAAAAGACCCGTCCCTAAAAAGGGACGAGTCTTTTACCCGTGTTACCACCCTAGTTCCACTTTGTGCGTACACAAAGTGACACTCTGCTACGTATCTATCAATACGTGTTCCCGTTAACGCTGGACATGCGGCAGCACCTAGTTGGTTATTTCAGCCTGCTTCTCGGAGATGGCTTCAGCTAGCATCTGAACGTTGGTTTGCACCGTACCCAACTCTCTGTGGATCAGATTAAAAGCGTACTCTTTCTCGTCATAGAATGTGTATATACTTCATCATTATTTATAAGTGAAATCATTATAGGTCATAAAGAAAACGATTAACGATTGATCGATCAAAATCGTAGGCTTAGTATAATCCCTCTTTTTTAGAATTGCAATACCTGAATTTGAAAGTTAGGATAGAGAGTAATACTTCAAAGACATAAGGAGATGTGGATGATGACTCTTTCCCGTAACGAATGTATTGATCTTGTCGAGCGAATTATGCAAGATCGAGGTAATGAGCAAGAGATCGATCAATGGCTTGTTACACTTGAGCAAAATGTCCCTCATCCGGAGATTAGTAACCTGATTTTCTGGAATGATAAAGACTACTCAGCCGCAGAAATTGTAGATAAGGCTTTAGCGTATCAGCCGATACTATTACCACCTTCACCATCATCGTAACCAATCGTAAAAAGCTATTTTATTCATGAGTAGGGCGGAAAGTAGACTGTTGATTTAGGATCTTTAGCAATTGCTCAGACATATAGTGCGCACTATGCTCAAAGTCATTCTGAATCCAAGCGATAATCAATCCCCAGATCGCATACGCTTGATAACTAGCGTATAATTCCGGATTAATTCCTAGCTCAATCATGGCATTTCGGGCTTCTTCATTGCGGTAATCTTGCAGGGATAGATTCTGTAACTCGTTACAAAGTCGCTGCTGAAAACCGGGTAACGCATTAGAATTAGAGATCAGTTGATAGAAGCTACGATGTTTATACACATGATCAAAAATTTTGACAGCTGAAGCAACTAATTCTTGAATAATAAGCGTAGTAACATGTCGATAAGGTTCTTCATACGAGTCTCGAAGATCGATTATCACACTCTCTACAAGCTCATCAAGCAAGTCTTCTTTGTATGTATAATGTTTGTAAAATGTACCTCGGTTCACATCAGCGACAGCTACAATATCTGTGATCGAAATACTGCGAAATTCTTTTTGCTGTAACAGTTCAATCAGAGCAGCAGTCAAAGCTTGTTTGCTTTTACGAATACGACGATCACTCATAGATAGGCTCCTTTAATGACAGACATAAGCAAGTCCAATGGGCACAAAATGAACAAAATAGAGGATATTTGTTTATTTTTCAACAAAAGTCGAATCATTTGCTGATTGTATCTCTACGGGTCTCGCTCTAAGATAATATAACAGATGTATGTTAATCAACAACTGTTGAAGATTAGAGACAAAAGCTATGGAGGTTGTATAGATGAGACTTGAACACAAAGTAGCAGTTATTACAGGAGCGGCTTCAGGAATGGGCAAAGCGATTGCTTTATTATTTGCACAAGAAGGAGCAAAAGTAGTCGTATCTGATATTCAAAAAGAAGCGGCTCAGATCACAGTGGATGAAATAGAAGCCAGTGGCGGACAAGCTGTTGCAATCGCTACCAATGTGACACAAGAGCAAGAAGTACAACAATTAATTCAAAAAGCAGTCAAAGAATATGGAACACTGGATATCCTCGTAAATAATGCAGGCATTATGGATAATTTTGTACCGGCAGCTGATGTAACAGACGATTTGTGGGAACGTGTTTTTGCAATCAATACGACAGGAACGATGCGTACGATTCGTCAAGCTTTACCGATTTTCACAGAAAAAAGTAGTGGTGTGATTATTAATATTGCTTCTGCCGGTGGATTAAATGGATCTAGAGCAGGAGCCGCTTATACCGCTTCCAAACACGCTGTAGTGGGCTTAACTAAAAATGTGGGATTCCAATATGCTCCACTAGGTATACGTTGTAATGCGATTGCACCGGGGGGAGTAGCTACGAATATTAGCAGTACAATTAATGAACCAAATGCATTTGGAATGGAACGTGCCATGATCGGTATGAATCTGAATCCCAAAACAGGCGAGTCTCATGATATTGCAAAAGTAGCCTTGTTTCTAGCTTCCGATGATTCAAGCTTTGTGAATGGTACAGTGATCGTGGCTGATGCAGGTTGGACAGCTTACTAAGACTAATTAAAGACGACAATATGCTGAAATGATAAATATAATCTAGAACAATAAACAACAAAAAGCCTGAATTCTTTTATCAGAATTCAGGCTTTTATCTATGTTATGAATAAACTGCAAGTATATAAAAAAAGTATATAAAATTAACGACGAGGTGAACGCGTCTGTGAAGTAAACAATACTTTTTGTCCCGTGCTATTCAGGCTAGGTGCACCATGAACGACATGAGGTTGTGATTTTGGTGTAGCTTGGAAAGCATCTTTGAACGAAGTAGAGCAACCTGAGCATAAGCGACCTTGAGCGATAGGCTGTAAGCAACATTCGCAAGGATACATCAAATTTTTGTAACCATTGGATAATTTACCTTGTTTAATCAGATCGTGCAATTCTGTTAGTGGAACTTTAGTCGCTTCGCTTAAAGCTTCGGTTGTTGCTTTAGGAAATCTCCACATGTAATCCATACAGTTTTTCAGAGCATTATCTAACTGATTACTACAAGAAGAACATAAGTTGCGCATATTTTTTTGGAAAATAGAACCACATTTTGAACAATAATCCACCATTAGAGTCAACACGATCACCCCTTACATCTTTTTTTTAGTCTTTTAGATATAGGTACATAATACTATACAGCATACAATATAACAATAGACATATCATAATAATCACAAATTTTGTCGAAAAATAAAAATAATCCTGAATATGTAGGTATTAAGACATAATGATAATAAGTAATATTGACTTGTATATCTTAAATTAAGTTCCTGTACTATATAAAGCAATAATGGGAATTTCAATCACTTTCTAATAAAAAAACAACTTATCCATCATTGGACAAGTTGTTTGTAGCTTGAATATAAATAGAACCATTCGATCAATACATGCGGATAACAACTGTAATACTATTCTATAGCACTACATATTTCAATAAAATGTCCATCAGGATCGGTAATATAAGCAACTGTCTGTCCCCATGGTTTGACGACAGGTTCTTTAGCAATAACGACCTGTTGCTGGCGTAAGTGTTCAATCGTGGCAACAACGTCCTCAACGACAAAACCAATCTCAAATGTACTGGATGCCATCAAATTCTCAGCAACATCCAGTCCAATATCTTGTCGAACCGATTCACGAGTGTTAAACGATAAAGTAGTCATGCCTGTATCGAATTCAACATAAGTATCGACTTGCATTTTGACTGGCAATTGCAAAACATCTCTGTAAAAATGCATCGTTTCTTCTACATTGCGAACATACAAAATAATATACTTCATAGCTAATTTCATCTACTCATCCAACTTTCTTATCGTTATTTACATTCAGTGACGTTATCAATCAAAGAATCTATATCTATTATGCCTGCTTAGATGGAATAAGCATTGGAAAAAACGGTCAATATCGAACGTTGCTGTACATGCTTGTGATCGAGATACGTCAATACGATTCATTCATTTTCAAAGTTGGCTAGGAGATAGTCCATAATAACGCTGAAAGTTATTAATGAAATGCGATTGATCATAATAACCATAAGAGGTGGCTAATTCACTCATCGGTAGCTGTGGGAAACGGTACATCGCCTGCAAAACCGACTGAAAACGAATAATATCAAGTACTTCTTTGGGACGAATACCTAGCTCCTGTTGGAAAATACGACGAATCGTTCGTTCACTATAATGAACTTCATGAGCAAGAGCGGCTAGATCCATTTGTCCACGCTGGGCGTACATCAATTGCAAACTATTAGAAAGTAAGGGATGAATCGAGCGAGAGTGAATATCATATGTATATAGCACTTGAAGTAGTCGTTGTTCAATACGATCGATTCGAGACTTTATATCAGGTGCATCTAACGTCTGTTCCCAAAAATCACTTGCTGCGTAACCCCATAATTCCTCTAACAACATCTGTCCACGTAGTTCAGCAATAGGATAACCAAGTATAGCTTGTACGGCTTCGATATACATTCGAATACCGAAAAAATTCATTGATTGTTGAGGATAAAAAACTTCATAAGTAGACATCCATGAAGATACAAAAGCACCTTGAGTTGCAGACACAGCATCCATATCGAAAATAATATCAATACATCCGTCAGGAATAATACGGTATTCCGAAGCATGAGATAGAGTAGAAGAAGACATCTGAAAAGTGGATGACCAGTAACAAGCTACTGTATTTTGTAATGCTAGTCGTGGAGCATATTCTTGATAATCATAATAGGAATGGAGCAAATGAGATTGCAATTTGGGTGGCTGAATAGGGCGATAGATCATCCGAACACTCCCTTTCTCTATATCTTATTTGATTGTAACATGATCTACAATTACCGTTATCACAATAATAATTAACAATTTGTTATTATCATATTGTAAATATCAATAAAGGATGTTATATTGTTATTAACAAAAAGGAAATAACAAAGGAGAGAGTGATTATGTTTGGATTCCGCTTCGTCAAATTTCAACCGAGTGAATATGTGATGAAAGTAAGAAACGGTAAAATAGTTAAAGAAGGCGTAGGCTTATCATTCCGTTATTATGCGCCGACCACTTCGGTAATTGTAGTACCTGTATCTTCTATTGATGTTCCATTTATCTTTGAAGAAATAACAAATGATTATCAGACGGTAACCGTGCAAGGGCAATTAACTTACCGTATTATCGATTATCGCAAAACAACTCAAATCCTCAACTACACTTACAATTTACGTAAAAATCAATATATTTCAGATGATCCGAATAAGCTGGCTCAACGGGTGATTAATATTGCGAAAGTATTGACCAAAAAGCATCTGGAACAAATGCCATTACGAGAAGCGATTCAATCTAGTGAACGATTAGCCCAAAGTATTACACGCGAAATTATGCAAAATGAAGAATTGGAAAAGCTAGGAATTGAATTGATGGGTTTCTCTGTATTAGCGATTCTACCTAATAAAGAAACAATGAGAGCGTTAGAAGCACAAGCTCGTGAGCAGATTCTACGTAATGCGGATGATGCACTATATGAACGACGTAATGCATCGATTGAGCAAGAACGCCGGGTCAAAGAAAACGAACTAAATACAGAGATTGCAGTAGAAACCAAGAAAAAACAAATTCGTGAAACACAATTAGATGCTGAACGTTCAGTGAGTGTGAAAAAGAACGAAATCAAAGAAGAACAATTGCAATTCGATACGATGATGGAAGAAAAGAAACAACAGTTAACAGAATTGTCTATTGCCAATGCCAAATCACAAGCCGATGCCAAAGCATACGAAATGTCTGCGGTGATGAAGTCGCTTGAAGGTGTTAATCCTGCGCTGTTACAATCCATGGCGAATATGGGCATGAATCCTGATAAGTTAATCGCTATTGCTTTCCAGGGATTAGCTGAAAATGCAGGACGAATCGGGCAACTAAACATTACGCCGGATCTATTGCAAGGACTGTTATCAGAATCGAATAACCATCAACAACAGCAAGGAGGTCGGAGTAGATGAATAGCCGGATGAGCGAAAATAAAATTGTACTCGTAAAGCGTAAAACACGATTAGAAGAATTGATTGTTCGTTATAATACGATCCAGCAAGCACAATTTTATATTGAGCGTCTCGGTGTTGATTTTACCGACTATATTCAAGAAGATCAGAATTACCGCCATGCTGTAGAGCAATCAGTAATGACATTGCAAAGTATAGGCAGAGTACAATTGCTAGAACGCGAACATGTACCCAACTTTATTTTTGGGGATGATGATATTGTAGTGGTACTCGGTCAAGATGGATTAGTCGCTAATACGATGAAGTATGTCACGCATCAACCATTGATCGGAGTGAATCCTGATCCACTACGCTGGGATGGAGTATTGCTTCCTTTTCAAGTGCGTGATCTGATTAAGATTGTACCGGAAGTATTGAGCAAGCGTCGTACGATTCAAGAAGTGATGCTTGCCAAAGCAGAGCTGAATGATGGGCAGACATTGTATGGAGTCAACGATTTATTTATCGGACGCAAAACGCATGTCTCTGCACGGTATCAATTACAGTTAGCAGGGCATACTGAACAGCAATCTTCAAGTGGGATTATTGTATCTACAGGGATGGGAGCCACCGGATGGTTCAAAAGTGTGCTCGCTGGTGCAAGTGGTATTGTGCATAGCGAAAGTTATCAGCAGATTACGGGTAGTGTCCAGTACGAAGAGACACAATCAGTCACTACGAATTCATTAGCATGGGATACACCGCAATTATATTTTACAGTCAGAGAACCTTTTCCTAGTCGTACTACATCGACGAACTGTGTATTCGGACAAATTAATCAGAATCAACCGTTACGGATTATATCGCAGATGCCTGAAAATGGAGTGATCTTTAGCGATGGGGTAGAAAGCGACTTTCTAGAATTCAATTCAGGGATGACAGCGACGATCGGTCTAGCTGAGAAGCGAGGTCATCTGGTGGTATGATGATTATTTTGTGTTATGATATCCGTATCTGTTGAAGATAATACAGTAAGGGGTATGGATTCATGAATCAAAATATACAGCAATTCAAAGCTGATTTCTTCAAAGCTTTAGCTCATCCGATGCGGATTCAAATTTTAGAAGCTCTATGTACTGGAGACAAGACTGTGAATGAACTGCAAACGATTGTCGGTTCAGAAGGATCAGCCGTTTCTCAACAATTATCAATATTGCGTAGTAAAAATGTGGTGCAGGGTGTGAAAGAAGGCACGTCTGTGATCTATTCTTTACGTGATCCATTGATTCAGGATTTGTTAGCAGTGGCGAAGCAGATTTTTGACAATCATCTTGTAGATGCGATCTCCTTACTTGAAGGAATGCGAAATGAGCCAGAATCGATCAAGCATCTGGATTGAGGATAAAATCAATAGAATAGAATGATAAAAATAAAGTATCTCTCGTTTGATTGGAGGTACTTTTTGGTGTGTACACAATATCATTGACATGATCTATACATAGGCGTACTATCTCTGTATATTCAAATAATCAGATATTTAAAATAATGATCAAATATCTAAAAAGAGAAGGTAACTGGATGAAGTGGACAGGGAGATTTGCAGGATACAATAAGAATAGTTTGCGTAAAGACTTAATTTCAGGCTTGATTGTAGGTATTATTGCGATTCCACTTGGAATGGCTTTTGCGATTGCTTCAGGAGTGAAGCCGGAATACGGAATCTATACCACTATTATTGCAGGGATATGTATTTCTTTGTTTGGCGGTTCCAAATTTCAGATTGGCGGCCCGACAGGTGCATTTATTCCGATATTATTCGCAGTCGTTATGCAGTATGGCTATGAGAATTTATTGATAGCCGGCTTTATGGCAGGGGTATTTTTATTGATTTTGGGATTATGCCGATTGGGTAAATTGATCTCATTTATCCCTAGACCAGTAACGATTGGCTTTACCGCAGGGATTGCTGTCACGATTTTTGGAGGACAGATTGCTAATTTTCTCGGTCTAACAGGACTCACTAAGCATGAAGATTTTTTCTCGAATATGCGAGAAATCGTTACTCATTTGAATACATTTAATATCTATAGCTTAATCACCGGATTAATCTGTTTTTTGGCGATGATATTGACGGCACGATTTTTCCCCAAAGTACCAGGATCATTAATCGGCTTATGTATTTCTACAGCTGTAGCGGTACTCTTTTTTCAAGGCAAAGTGTCTACGATCGAATCTTCATTTGGCGCTATCTCGGGCGCACTTCCTCAATTTCATATTCCTAACTTAACGTTGGACAACATGACACTCTTGATTCGTCCTGCTCTAGTGATTGCGATGTTAGGCAGTATTGAGTCATTACTATCTGCTGTTGTAGCCGATGGTATGACAGGGACGCGTCATAATAGTAATCGGGAGTTAATCGGACAAGGAATTGCCAATATGATTACACCTTTATTCGGTGGGATTCCAGCTACAGGTGCTATTGCTCGTACAGCTACAAATATCAAAAATGGCGCTGTATCGCCGATTTCCGGTGTAGTACATGGAATAGTGGTTTTGTTAGTATTGCTTCTTTTTGCTCCGTATGCTTCTCATATTCCGCTTGCCAGTATGGCGCCTATTCTTATGTTAGTCGCATGGAATATGAGTGAACGTAAGCATTTTATGCATATGTTAAAAATCAAAACCAGTGATTCGCTTGTATTAGCAATTACTTTTCTACTAACGGTATTTGCTGATCTGACGACTGCTGTAGAAGTTGGATTATTGTTAGCTGTGGTTTTATTTGTCCAGCGGATGAGTCAAGGCTTAACGATCACTAAAGTGTTGCCTGATCCTGATTCCAAGCATCAACAAGTACACAGTCACATGGTCACCGAAAATCATGATTGTCCGCAGATTAGTATTTATACAGTAGAAGGAGCTCTTTTTTTCGGCGGAACCCATATAATTGAATCTGCTATAGATGAAGCTATCACTAATCAACCTCGTGTGGTGTTGCTTCGGATGGCTAGAGTGCCGATGATTGATACGACAGGGGATGCAAATGTACTGACATTGGTATATAAAGTACAAGCTTATGGCGGAATCGTTATCATCTCAGGTATTCAGCATCAACCACTTGAACTGATGCGCAAAACAGGACTATATACGATAATCGGAGCTAACCATTTCTATGAGCGTACAGGAGTGGCTATTAACAAAGCATTAGACCATCTGAACCTGGAACAGTGTCGTGGTTGTCAGCATTTTGCTTTTCATGAATGTCAGGCGTTGTCTGCTGGAATACATACAGCATCTGTATCCGCACCTGTACAACTAAGAAAAACGTTAGAAGCGAATATTTAATATTCCATAAATAGATACCAAAAGTAGACGCAGTATACCTATCGGATCGCTGTATATCAACCCGATAGTTATACTGCGTCTATTTGTATTATTCCATGATTCTCATAATAGACATTATAGAGTGAAACGATACTTCATTTATTTGATCTGGATTAGTGTTGGATCTCCTACACGATCGGCATCTCGTGTTACGACTTGTAACTGTAATGTTTTCGGTTGATCTAATAAATTGCTATAGAAAATATATTCATAACTGTTGGGATCATCGAAAGCGACTTTGCGATTAAGCGCACGTAACAGCACTTCCTGATCGCCTTCGCCAGCAAGGATACCTGTAGCCTCAACCCATTGTCTACTGGTGTTGTACGGCTCGAAAGGCTGATCTGATGTGAAGCGTACACGCATCTCCAGTGGAGACATTTCTACACGAGCTAAAGCAACAGTATGATCTCCTAAAGTAATCGTATGATTCGGATAAACAATTTCAGTCTCAGGTCGCTTGAATTGACTGGCTAATGAGAAGTGGATAAGTAAGGTAGGTGAATGATGCATATCTTCTGTACTGGTATTGGTCACTGGATCGCTAAGTCGACCTTCATCAACAGAAGCGATCTGGAATTTGGCTGCAATTTCTTGTGGAAAAGGTTCTCTAGATTTCAAACGAATAGTGGTCGTGCCACGGAATACATTCTCCCGATCGGCATCATGTGTTCCATTATTGCGTGAATGCCCTAACGATTTACCGGTAGCGATACTGCTTAATTTGACACTGTTCATCCCATAGATTTCTTGTCCATTTAAGCTTTTGGCAGTATACAGAAGGATTAACTGATTCTCATCGGCTGTTACAGCATTGACCGTGACAATATAACCGTCTTTCTCAGCGCTTTCATTCACATACTGAATATAATTATGTTTGATAGCCGAGATTAAGCTTTGGTTCTGAATGACTTCCGATTGATATTGCTGAAAAGGTTCTAATTTGCCCCAAGAAGAGGCGGTAGTGTTGGTACTTTCGGTAGGCATAGGCACAATAAGTAAGATCAACATCACAACAGAGGTAAAACCGACCACAACCAGTAATCGAGCATCTAACCAGGGGAAACGTGAGCGCATGCGTTTGGCTTCGAATAGAGCTTCTTCATCTGTTGGAGTAGGGGTATGAGACATTTCCGATACAGAAGGCGTCTGTGTATGTAATGGAGTGCTAGATGATTTAGAATGTTCTTGTTTGGATGTACTCATAATGACTATTCCTCCTGATTCAGAATGATTTACAAAGTTGCTTAATTATTATAAAGACTGATTGTAGGATGCATTTGTATCTTTTTATGTCTACTTCTTCTAAGTACTTATTGTATATATCGGTGGTAAATCTACTTTTGTTACGGTTCTACGAGAAGTCAGAAGGAAAATCTCTCTTTATTCTATCTTACTACTAAGAAGCATTACAAGCAGACCGACAACAGCCCTAATCTCTTTTGAAAAGCAATCCTTTTCATTTTAGAGAATTAGGGCTGTTTGATCTATAGGTTTTAATATCTATTTTATAGTAAGCATAGAGGTTGCCGATACGGATCTGTATTAAATTTTGAATTCGTTCATTTCACTATGCAGTTGTTCTGCGGTCTCGGCTAGAGAAGACGAAGAAGCATTGATTTCTTCCATCGATGCTAATTGCTCTTGTGTCGCAGCGGATACACTAAGCATACCTTCAGCAGACTCTTGAGCAATATGAGAAATCTGTCTAGAATACTCGACAATCTCTGTTGTGCTAGCAGACATTTCTTCAGCACCGGCAGATACTTCTTCAATATCACTTGCAACTTGATTAACAGCTTGTAAAATATCCTGGAATGCTGTACCTGCAACTGCAACCGAAGCCATCCCTTTATCAAATTCACGATTGTTCAATTCAACAGCTTCAATCGCATTTAATGTATCTTTCTGGATAAACGAAACCAGTTCTATAATTTGCTTCGCCGATTGAGAAGATTGTTCAGCAAGCTTACCGACTTCATCAGCTACGACTGCAAATCCACGACCTGCTTCACCTGCACGAGCCGCTTCAATCGAAGCATTCAGAGCGAGTAGATTGGTCTGTGAAGAGATCCCAGTGATCACTTTGGTAATATTACCGATTTCTTGTGAACGATTACCTAACTCTTTCACGACAGATCCCAAAGAATGAAGAGATTGTTGGATCGAATCCATTTGGGCAACCGCTTGCTGAATCGCCTGATTACCATCGGAAGACTTACTTGCTGCATCTACCGCAGAACTGGATACCGTCTGTGCACGAACAGCGATTTGTTCAACTCCAATTGCCATTTCTTGCATCGCTTGAGAAGATTTTGTTGCAATATCGACTTGTTTGGCGGTTCCGATCGCATTTTCCTGCACCGTTTCAGCGATTTGTTCAGCTGCTTGTTTGTTCTGTTCACTACTTGCTGTTAATTGTTCGGACGAAGCGGCTACCAACTCGGACGTAGAAGCGACCGATTCAATCACCTGACGTAGATTTTGCTTCATTAGATTAAAGGAAACGGCAAGTGAACCGATTTCATCTTTATTTTTGATGACAAGATCAGCGCCTGTCAGATCACCAGCAGCGATCTGTTCAGCCGCTTGTTGCAATGATTTGGCAGGTTTGGAGATCGAGCGCGCAATAAGGAAAGCAATAACAAGAGCAACAATAACAGCGATGACACTCAAGACAATAATATTAAAGCTTGCTGTCCGAGAGATATCTACAGATTCATTAGTAAGTTGCGTTGCTTGCTTGTTATCATAAGCGACTAATTCAGCAATCGTTGAATTCGCATTATACCAGAAAGCGTATGCATTACGGTGCAACGAGATGGCTTTATTCAACTCATTGTTCAGCCCTGCATTTAGTACATTAGGAGAAACTTTGACATAAGCTTCGTACTGAGTAGAGAAGCGTTCATACAATCGTTGCTCATCATCACTTTGAATTAATTTTTCATAAGTTGTACGTTCCGTTTGGATTTTGGCTAATAATGCAGTATAGTCTTGATTTAATTTAGTCACTTCATCTGCATTATCTTCGATAATAATATTGATCAGTAGACGCTCTAGATCAGATATATCTCCATTAAGTGTACCTAACAAAGTCACACTTGGCATCCATTTGGTATTGATATCTGTTGCTTGATTTCCCATTGTTCTGGTACTTGTTAGAGCAAGTAAGCTAACAATAACTAATAACAAGATTACACTCAAAAATCCAGTTAATAGCTTAGTTTGTATACTCATTTTGATTCTGCCAACTTTGCCTATACGTAATTGTTTCATAATATGATCCCCCAATATGTAATGGTAACGTTCTTAACTTTATCTATATCGACAAAATATTTTTATAATTTAGTTTTTTTTGGAAATATTAGTGCTAAGGGCGTAGTTCGGAGGTTTGTATTTGTAAATGCTTACATATTAATATATCCATTCTTTATTTTTAGGGATGTACTATTACTCACAATGCAAGCGAGTAGCCCATAACAAAAAAAGCAATCTATAGTGGTTACCTATAAATTGCTTTCGATTATGCTATTGATATTTCATTTTGTACGATAAATTTAAAGCGGTGTATCAAACAATTACTTCTGACGAATCCATGCTAATGCCATCGTACCTTCACCTGCATGAACACCTACAACTGGAATAAAAGGAGCAATCTCGATTTTGAGGAAAGGAGCAAAAAGACTAATTTCTTTTTCCATCTGGAATGCTTCTTCAATATTGTTAGCATGCATAATACAGACACTTTTAACAACGTTGATATCTCTTTTTAATATATCCATTAATTTGAATTTGGCTTTTTTAAATGTACGAATTTTGTCTTCTACAATAATCTTACCCTCTACAAAACGTAGCAATAAATGAATACGTAGCAATTGGCTAATCACCAGTTGAGTACCAGATACCCGTCCACTACGATGCAATTGAGAAAGACTAGCTGGAATGAGATAGAAGTCCATATTTTCGATGATCATATCAATTTTGGCTTTGATCTCCAGGGCAGTATCACCTTGTTGTTGCCATTTGATTCCTTGCATGACCATTTCACGTAAAGGGAAAGCACCTACTCTAGAATCAATACCGATCACTTCTGTTTCGGTAATCTCAGCTGCTTGTAGAGAAGTGTGATACGTACCACTTAATTCAGAAGAACAATGAATCACAATAATATCGTCATACTTGCCTTTAAGTGATTCATAGAGTTCCATAAACTCGCCAATGGGAGGTTGTGAACTACTGACACTTTCATGTTGACGCATTTTCTCATAGAACTGTTCTGAGGTAATTTCTACATTTTCTTTGTAAGCTTCGTTGTTCACAATCAGACGTAGAGGTACAATATAAATATGATTCTCTGCTGCAAAGTCTTTATCAATCATAGCTGTACTGTCTGTTATCCAAGCAATCGATTTCATTCAAACCACTCTTTCTGTACACAGGGATATAATATAGTAGAAAGGCTATATTAAGATTATTAAAATTTTAACATATAAAACTAATAACTTTGTGATATAGTTATTATAACCATATAGAGATATAAACACAAACTTCGTACTATACAACCTACAATATTTATTTAGCTCAAGGAGGATTACATATGGAAGACAAACTTGCTCAAGAATTAGAAGCATGGGGCAAAGAGAAAGTAGCATATACATTTCCTCGGTGGGAGCAGATTCCAGATATAGAGTTGTATATGGATCAAGTGATTGCCTTACTGGAAAAGCATTTTCACAAGTTCCCAGGAGATAGTGCAGGCAAGTTGATATCACCTTCGATGATTAATAATTATGTCAAACAAGGGATTATTCCGCCTACAATCAAAAAGCGATATTCCCGTACCCATATTGCTTATCTGATGATGCTCTGCACACTTAAGCCAGTCTTGCCTTTGGCTGTAGTGCAAGGGATTATCGAGTTTCAATTACAGACCAAAACATTTGCTGAGGTCTATGATCACTTTGCGATTGAGCAAGAACAAGCTTCGGTCTATACGATGGCACAAGCCAAAGCCGAAAGCGAATTATTGGGACAGACGGCAGCAACAGAGCAAGAAATGCTCAGCAATCTTTCGCTCAAAATGGCGGTATTGGCGAACTCTAGCAAAATTTTAGCAGAAAAGATTATTGAGATGGAGCGAGCAGAAGGCAAACTCTCGACTTTGGATGATAAAGGGAAGAAAAGTAAAAAGATCAAAATGTAAAACGATTAGGCATATAGACAACTAAAATACCCCTTATCCTGTATAAACGATCTTCTGATCATACAAGATAAGGGGTATTGTTTTATTGTTAACTGGTATTAATGAAAGATTATACTTTGAATTCACTCACTTCTGCGTGAAGTTGTTCTGCTGTCTGTGCTAGCGAAGAAGAAGAGGTAGTGATTTCTTCCATCGATGCTAATTGTTCTTGAGTCGCGGCAGATACACTAAGCATACCTTCAGAAGCTTCTTCAGCAATATGAGTGATCTGTCTAGAGTATTCAACAATCTCTGTCGTGCTTGCAGATAGTTGTTCAGCACCAGCCGATACTTCTTCAATATCTCCAGCCACTTGATTGACCGCTTGTAAGATATCTTCGAATGCTTCACCAGCGATAGATACTGAAGCAAGACCTTTATCAAATTCTCGATTATTCAATTCAACAGCATGGATCGCTTCTGTCGTGTCTTTTTGAATAAAAGTAACCAGTTCAATAATTTGCTTCGCCGATTGAGAAGATTGTTCTGCTAGTTTGCCAACTTCTTCTGCGACGACTGCGAATCCACGACCAGCTTCACCTGCACGAGCTGCTTCTATTGAAGCATTCAGAGCAAGAAGATTGGTCTGTGTCGCAATACCGGTGATGACTTTAGTAATATTCCCAATTTCTTCTGAACGATTACCCAACTCTTTGACTACAGTTCCTAGAGAATGGAGGGAAGTCTGAATAGAATCCATCTGTGTAACAGCTTGTTGAATCGCTTTGTTACCATTAGATGATTTACTTGCTGCATTGGTAGCAGAACTCGATACCGTCTGTGCACGAACTGCAATCTGCTCTACACCAATTGCCATTTCTTGCATCGCTTGCGAAGACTTCGTTGCAATATCGACTTGTTTGGCAGCACCATTTGCATTTTCTTGTACCGTTTCAGCGATCTGTTCAGAAGCTTGTTTATTTTGCTCACTGCTAGCTGTTAATTGCTCGGATGAAGCGGCAACGATCTCGGAAGTTGCGGCTACTGACTCAATCAAGCCACGTAGATTAGCTACCATTTGGTTGAAAGCGACAGACAGTAAGCCCACTTCATCTTTGTTGCGAATAACAATCGCTTCTCCTGTAAGATCACCACCAGAGATACGTTCTGCTGCTTGCTGGATTTGTTTGACAGGGCGAGAAATCGAGCGAGCAATCAAGTAAGCGATAGCGATACCAATCAGAACCGCTAGAATACTCAAAATAATAATGTTTCTGCTTGATGTTGCAGCTGTATCGACAGACTCGGCTGTGATCAAAGCGGCTTGTGTATTATCTAAAGTGATTAATTGAAAGATGGTATTATTGGCTGTAGACCATTCATCATAAGAAGCACGATGCAATTGTTGAGATTGTTCCGCATTATTAGTCATAGCAGCCTGAACAAGTGCAGGTAGTGTTGTTAGATAGCTATCATAATTAGTAGAAAATTGTTCATACAATTTCTTCTCATCTTCAGATTGAATCAATGCCTGATATTCTTTACGTTCGATTTCGATCTTTTTCAATAATTCCTCGTAACTTGTTTTGATTGCAGTCAGTTCAGTAGGATCCGTTTCAATCACCATATTCAGAACCAAACGTTCTACATCAGATACATCTCCATTCATCGTGCCTAGCAAAGTAACACTTGGCATCCATTTGTTATCAATCGCTTTGGTCTGATCTCCCATCGTTTTCATACTCCATAAAGATAGGATACTAACTAAAACTAATAATAAAATAACACTTAGAAATCCAAGTAATAATTTAGTCTGAATACTAATACGCATAATTCCACTCCCTATGATTGTTTAAACATATAATGTAATATCTATATCGACAAATTTCGCTGTTTGTTTATATTTGATTATTAAATATTACAATTAAAGTAAAAAATTTATAGAAGATTGAAATGAAATATTTAATGAAATGAGCATACCTGCTAGGGATTCAGCCATCATGATTTGCATGAAGAGGACATTTCCAGACTCATATGGGGGATGTCCTTCTTTTTTGGATTTGAACCATTATTTTGAAAAAAAGTATTTCCAATATCGTCCAAACAAAGTATGATGTAGGTAAATAAGCTCCCAACTTAAGACCTAAAAATTTAACAGTTTTAATTGGAAGCAAATTCATCGCAGATTTCCAGAAGAACTGGACTCTATCTATATCTTCTGCCTGCACTAAGGAGAATACATCTATGGCGTATACGATACCAGACACGATTCCTAGAAAAGCAACCGCAGGCGAACGCCTTCTTTTCCAGACCCTCAAAGAACATCTTCCAGACGATTATATTGTCTACTACGAACCAGAGATCGGCGGCAGACGACCAGATTACGTCATTATCGGACCCGATCTAGGACTGCTTGTACTCGAAGTCAAAGATTATACCGAAAATACCCTCTACGAACTCAATACTCATGAATGGCAGCTACATACTCAAAAAGGAACAGGATCAGTAGAAACGGTCAAGAACCCACTGCTTCAAGCAAGAGACTATGCTTTTCGTATTAACAATAAGCTCAAAAAAGATCAGAACCTGACTCAACAAAGTGGTGTCTATGCGAATAATCTCAAGTTCCGCTACGGACATGGAGTAGTCTTTACACGTCTCAAGCAGACACATATCGTAAAGCATAGTCTACATCGGGTGATCGACCCTAGATATATGTTAACCCGAGAAGAAATAGACCTCGAAGATGCAAATTGTACCGCAGACCATCTACTAGAGCGCATTACCAATATGTTCGATACACCTTTCCATATGAATCAGATGTTGACCGACGAAGATATCAAAGCGATTCGTTATCATCTATTCCCGGAAGTACGGATCAGTGCACAGTACCGTGAACCGGTGTATTACCAAGATCAATTATTACTATCGCTTCATAATATACAAGCGATGGACTTGCATCAGGAATCACTTGCCAGACAATTAGGGGATAAGAACCGCTTAATTCGTGGTGTGGCAGGAAGTGGTAAAACCTTAATTCTAGCTGCTAGAGCAAAGATACTAATCAAAGAACATCCCGATTGGAAAATCCTTGTTCTCTGCTATGGGATTCCATTATCCCGTGTGATTCGTAGCCAGATCCATCGGATGCTTGAAGAACCGGAAGATTTGTTCGACTTTGCCAACAGTCAGGAGAATCTATCTTCTACACCTTCTATTGAAAAGCGATCACAGCTACAGATTGCTACATTCCATGAATGGCTATGGAGCACGATGCGTATCAAAGACGAGCTAATCGAATCCTACTTGGAAAAGATTAATCGAGGCGAGACCATCTTACCGCAATACGATGCGATTCTGATCGACGAAGGACAAGACTTTGAACCGTCATGGCTAGAATTGCTAAGTAAGGTGCTTAACCCGGAGACGCAATCATTATTGCTAGTAGAGGACAAAGCGCAAAATATTTACAAACGCAAAACCAGTCTGAGCCAGAATACAGGACTGGACTTCCGTGGACGCTCTAAGATTCTCAGTATCAACTACCGCAATACCGCTCAGATCGTCAACTTCGCATGGGACTTCTATCGTACCCATTCCAGCTTAGGGGAAAAGGTCAAAGAAGGCACAAGTATAGAAGGGGTAGAGATTATCCCACCGCAAAGCACCAAGCGTAAAGGGATCGAACCACAGATCAAGCACTGTGCTTCTTTTGCAGAAGAAGTCTCATGGGTAGCTGAGCAGATGAAGACATTGCATAACGAGAAAAAGGTACCTTATGCCGAAATGGCTGTTCTATATCGGGTACAAAAGCGCTATTCGTACTCTTATATCGATGTATTGCAAAAAGAACTATCCAAGCACGGGATTCCATACAACTGGTTCACCGAAAATACAGCCGCCAAGCGAAAATTCGAACGTCAACAAGAAGCGGTCAAGCTATCTACACTCGACAGCTCTAAAGGGCTGGACTTCAAAGCTGTGTTTATCGTCAATATTGATAGCATGCCGTTCAAGCTAGAAGAACATCCAGAGCGAGAAGTATCGTTATTTTATATCGGGATGACCAGAGCTATGGACTGGTTGTTCTTGAGTTATAGCAAGGTTGAGGGATTTGCAGGGTGGTTAGAAGAGAAGGTTGTCGAGGCAAGTGATGCAGTCGAACAGAAGAAGCAACAACGATTCCAATCATAGAACACTTAGAACATTCTCAAAGGGGAGTTACACATGGCACGTAGAAAGAGCAAAAAGAAACAACAGCAAGAATCTGCCAATGCAATCGGTGGACTGATTATATTCGGGGGAATAGGCTTTAGTTATTTTGCTAAAAGTATTGCGGTAGGTGTTGTTGCCGTCATCTTAGGCATTATTGTATTTGCACTGATTAGCTACTCGATCAATCAGGCGAGAATCAACAAATTAAGAAGATCAGGGATAGCTGAAATAGACAAAATGACAGGCGATCAATTTGAGCATTATCTAGGTCAACTTTTTCACCTTCAAGGATACAACGCCAAAGTAACACAGTCACAAGGCGATTATGGTGCTGATCTGGTATTGAACAAAGATGGCAAGCGGATTGTAGTTCAAGCGAAGCGGTATAGCAAGAATGTAGGGTTGAAAGCAGTACAGGAAGTCTATGGAGCCATTGCACATTACAAAGCTTCGGCAGGTTGGGTTGTGACGAACAGTAGATATACTCCGCAAGCAAGGACATTGGCGAGGTCAAATAACGTTCGATTAGTTGATCGTGAGGAATTGGTTGAGATGATTTTGAGGGTGAAGGAAAGTAAGAAAATAGGATGAAAATTGTAAGGAGGATATTATGTATATTTCTAAACTTAGTATCAAAAATTTTAGAAACTTTAATAATGCAAAATTTACTTTTAATGAGGGTGTAAATACTTTAATAGGAGAAAATGGAGCAGGAAAATCTAATGCTTTTTATGCGATAAGAATGTTATTAGATGCAACTTTACCAAGAAGTATAAAAATAACAGAGAACGATTTTAATAGAAATTTAACAAGTTGGAGAGGTCACTGGATAATTATACAAATCGAATTTTCAGATCTAAGTGATGATGAAGGAGCACAAATGTTATCTCATTCTATCGAAAGAATGGATGATAGTAAAATTGGTTCTTACGCTTTATATTTTAGACCCTCTAAAGAAATTAGAAAAAAATTATTCGAACTTACTCAAGATTTTGCAGAAACAAATTGCTTTCAAGAATTCTTAGATAAAATATCTATAGATGATTATGAATTAGTTTTTACTTGTAGATCAAAAGCAAATTTTAATAATCCAGAAATTTATAAGCAATATGTTGGTAATTTTGATTACTATGAATTTCCAGATCCTGAAATAGAAGCGCAAGATGAATTAGGCTTCATTTCTCATAAGTTTTCTATTTATGAAGAAGTGACATGCACGTATATCAAAGCACTTCGTGATGCTGAATATGAACTTAAAAATTTGCGTAGTAATCCGTTAATGAACTTGGTGAAAGATTTTAGTCACAAAATTGATGGAACTGTAATTATTGAACAGGTTAGAAATTTGAACTCTTCAATAGGTGGATTAGAAGAAATCAAAAAACTCAGAAGTCAGGTTCGTAATACTATGCAAAATACAATTGGGACAACTTATGCTCCAACGATTGATATAAAGTCGCAACTACCAGAAGATATGAATAAATTATTGCAAACACTAACACTTTGGGTAGGGGATTCAGAAGACATTGGTTATCAAGGGCAGATTAATGAATTAAGTTTGGGAGGGGCAAATCTTTTATATATTAGTTTGAAATTATTAGAATATGAGATTAAACAATCTACTCAAAAATTAGCACACTTTTTACTCATTGAAGAGCCAGAAGCTCATATTCATAATCATATACAAAAAACTTTATTTGATAAATATAATTATCATAATACTCAAGTTATAGTTTCCACTCATTCTACACATATTTCTGCTGCTAACAAAATTAGTTCTATAAATATTTTGTCTAAGAATAAAAAAGAAGCCTTAGTGTTCCAACCAAGTGTGGGTTTAGAAAAGTCAGAGTGTATTAAAATTGAAAGATATTTGGATTCTCTTCGAAGCACTTTACTTTTTGCTAAAAGTGTAATTTTAGTGGAGGGCGATGCTGAATTAATTTTGATTCCAGTATTATTTAAAAAAATATTTGGAATTAGTTTAGACGAAATTGGAATTAGTTTGATTAATATGAATAGTACAGTTTTTAAACACATTGCTATGCTTTTTCATGAGGATAGAATTCAAAGAAAATGCGCTATAATTACAGATTTAGATAAATCAATAATAAAGGAAAGTGAGCAAAATGATACAAAGGATGAGTTTGTAAGAAAATGCTTTAACTCAGAGAAATCAGGAAAAGAGAGGAAGGAAAAATTAGAAAAGGAATTTGCTGAAAATTTATGGGTAGAATCATTTTTTGCTATTCATACCTTCGAAGTTGATCTTTTTATGGCTAATAATTTAGAGGAATTTTTAAATGTTGTAAATTTTATATATACAAAACAAAATGCTATTGATAATTCATTATCTAAATTAAAAAATGAAAATACAGAAATTAGTTATAAAGAGGTTTTACGACTTGCAAATTATCTAGGTAAAGGTTGGTTTGCTTTGACTTTAGCTGATTTTATTGATGAAGATACCGAAATACCTCAATATATATTAGAAGCTGTGGCTTTTTGTTGTGAACATTTCAATGATGAACATTTTAAAATAGCAGCAAGTCATAGAATTGAGAAATTATATGAAAAGTGGAATTCTAATAATATAATCGGATTGGATAGTTCTGTAATACAAGAGCTGAAATTACTCAAAGATAGTCTTAATTTAAATGAAAAAAAAGAATTATCAGTATTTAAGAA
>NZ_QGAD01000024.1:0-48483 GCF_005233705.1 Paenibacillus sp. CFBP13512
GGGGTGGAAGTGCCGCAAGGCATGGAGCTGACCAATACTAATCGGTCGAGGGCTTATCCAAATCTACAAACGCGATGTTTCAGTTTTCGGATTCAGTTTTCAGGGAGCAACACAGCCTGACTGTTTGGTAATGATGGCGGAGGGGTTCCACACGTACCCATCCCGAACACGACCGTTAAGCCCTCCAGCGCCGATGGTACTTGGACCGCAGGGTCCTGGGAGAGTAGGACGTTGCCAAGCAACGAGCAAGACCCAAAGAGTGATTCCTGTTTACAGGAGTCGCTCTTTTTTTGCTTTGTTTTATAGATTTCTTTTCATAGATATCTAATAATAGGTAAGGCAGACTAGAACTCCAATAGCATCTCTATCTATGGTTTTCAAGGATGGGTAGAGAGACATAGCATGGATTCCAACGGCAACGGGTTAGGGCAATCTCTTCTCTGTGTAGATATGTAGATATGTAGATGTATAGGATTTACTTTTAGAGAAGAGTATGAGATTCAGGTATAAACCGCTTGAGAAAGATTGCATGGACTACATTCTAAGAATATCTAAGTGATCTTTTAGCTATATTTGGTTTGAACAACAATTGAAGTATATCCAAATGATTAGTACGGGTTGTGTTTGAGTTCTATTAACTTTTACTTTCGATTAAATATGGAGAGTACGAATACAACTTAGATTATATACAGATAAAATAAGATTTTCACAAAATACTTATATTGCTTTTAGTTGATAAATAAGGAAAAAAATGCTTGAGTGTCTCTATTGGATGGACATTAGTTTGCGGGGAGAAGTCAAATCAAGATAATGCTTTAACATTCTTGACAGTCTGTAATACGCTTTGCTAAGATTGCAATAATATATTTTCAGAAACTGTTGCAGAAACTAATTCTAAGCTATTTTAACGCCTTATTTGTGTAAGGTTTTTTTATTATAGAATGAAAAAGAATAAGGGAGGAACATCCTTGTGTGGGAAACAAAATTTGCTAAAGAGGGACTAACATTTGACGATGTATTGTTGGTACCCCGTAAGTCTGAAGTTTTACCAAAAGAGGTAAGTGTCGCTACTGTTCTTAGTAAGCATGTGAAATTGAATATTCCTTTAATTAGTGCAGGAATGGATACAGTCACCGAAGCTGCTCTAGCTATTGCTATGGCTCGTGAAGGCGGTATCGGTATCATTCACAAAAACATGTCTGTCGAACAACAAGCAGAAGAAGTAGATCGTGTAAAACGTTCTGAAAGTGGTGTTATCACTAATCCATTTTCTTTGACACCCGATAAAAAAGTATCTGATGCAGAAGCAGTTATGGCAAAATACCGTATCTCTGGTGTACCTATCGTAGATGAGAATAATACTTTAGTCGGTATTATAACTAACCGTGATCTACGTTTTATTCATGACTATAATATTGATATTACTGAAGTTATGACTAGTGAAAAATTGGTTACTGCTCCTGTAGGCACTACTTTACAAGAAGCAGAAGTACTATTGCAACAACACAAAATCGAAAAATTACCTTTAGTAGATGAAAACAATATTCTTAAAGGTCTTATTACGATTAAAGATATCGAAAAAGCAATTCAGTTCCCTAATGCAGCGAAAGATGCTCAAGGTCGTCTATTAGTAGGTGCAGCTATTGGTGTATCTCAAGATTCCTTTGTACGTGCTGAAGCATTAGTAAATGCAGGTGTTGATTTGTTAGTCGTCGATTCTGCTCATGGCCATCATATTAATATTCTAGATGCTGTCCGCAAACTACGCTCGATGTTCCCTGAACTTACAATTGTAGCAGGTAATGTAGCAACAGGTGAAGCGACTCGTGATCTCATTCAAGCAGGAGCTTCTGTAGTTAAAGTAGGAATTGGTCCAGGTTCGATCTGTACCACACGCGTTATTGCAGGTATTGGTGTACCTCAAATCACAGCTATTTACGATTGTGCAACAGTAGCTCGTGAATATGGTATTCCTATTATTGCTGATGGTGGTATCAAGTATTCTGGAGAAATCACTAAAGCTTTGGCTGCTGGTGCTGATGCAGTTATGTTAGGAAGTCTATTTGCAGGAACAGAAGAAAGCCCGGGCGAGTCTGAAATCTATCAAGGTCGCCGCTTTAAAGTATATCGCGGTATGGGTTCTATGGCTGCGATGAAACAGGGAAGTAAAGATCGTTATTTCCAAGATGACGATAAAAAACTTGTTCCTGAAGGTATCGAAGGACGTGTCGCTTATAAAGGGCCATTGTCTGAAACGATTCATCAGTTGATTGGTGGTCTTCGTTCGGGTATGGGTTATTGTGGTACAGCTAATCTTGATGAATTGCGTAACGATACACAATTTATCCGTATTACAGGTGCAGGATTGCGTGAAAGCCATCCACATGATATCCAAATTACCAAAGAAGCACCTAATTATTCGATGTAAATCAGATCCATTTAGTGTTTTAGCTAAATGTAACTAATCTTAAGATTAAATTACGATATAATAAGCTAGAAATGAGCAAAAGGAGAAGGATTTGATATCTTCTCCTTTTACATTTTAATTGACGTTTAGACAAGCTTGTGATTTTAAGACAAGCTTGTCTTTTTTTGCGTTTAACCGTATGTTAAAATGAGAAAGTCATTGCGATATTCGGTAATTTGTAGTCTAAACCTCTATATGGCAATACATAATGACCAGGAACAAGAAATTGTAGAGAATGATATGAATGTATTGGATTGTATGACTATGTTTGAATTTAATTTAGGTTAAATTATATCGTTCATATAACTGTAAGCTACTTGGTTGGAATAGACTCTTTATAAGTCTGGTCATTGTAAGTGATAGCAGGCTTATTCGGAGTATAACTGTAATGAAGTAGCGGGAGTCTTTTGAACACGATTTACATGCTTAAACATTTGAGGGGAGCATCAGCACATTGAAACGCAACAAAGGGTTGGAAAAAGGAATTTGGAATAAGTCGAAACGTCAAATGGTTAAACAGGGAATTACAGTTCTGATGTTGGCAAACATGTTCTGTATGGCAGTCGTTCCTACAGTTACATTAGCTGCAGCCGCTGCTACAGATTCGAAGAGTACGACAACAGATAGCAAATCTACAGCAGCGACTTCAAATGCTACCGGGAAATTACCAACAGCTGAATCACTTGGGCTGGATGTAAAATCCGCAGTATTGATGGAAGCTTCTACAGGTAAGATTTTATTATCTATTAATGCAGATGAAGCTTTGCCACCTGCTAGTATGTCCAAAATGATGACAGAGTATCTGGTATCTGATTATGTAAAACAAGGTAAAATTAAATGGGACGATGTTGTCACAGTATCTGAAAATGCTGCTGCTCAAATCGGATCACGCGTATTTTTGGCTAAAGGCGATAAGCATACAGTACTTGATCTGTATAAAGCGATGGCTATAGGATCAGCCAATGATGCTTCAGTAGCATTAGCAGAATTTATTGGTGGAACAGAGCAAGATTTTGTTAAAATTATGAATGAAAAAGCAAAAGAGTTTGGGATGAAAACAGCTCATTTTGCTAACTCTACAGGTTTAGACATTGCAGATATGCCTGCTGCGACAAGACCGGATTCGGATCAAGAAACAATTATGTCTGCAATGGATACAGCGTTATTAGCTCAACATATTGTCGATGATCATCCTGACTTTAACGATGTTACTAAAATTCAATCGTTTAAATTCCGTCCAACAGACAAAGATCCTGTTGTGAACTGGAACTGGATGTTAGAATCGAATGCTTCTATTACTAACTTTAAAGCTTATGCGTATAAAGGATTAGATGGTCTAAAAACAGGTCATACGAATGCAGCAGGACAATGCTTTACAGGTACAGCTGAACGTAATGGTATGCGTCTGATTAGTGTAGTAATGGGTACGACATCCGAACCTGAACGCTTTATTCAAACCAAAAAAATCCTTGATTATGGATTTGATAACTTTGAAGTGAAGCAAGTCGTTGGAGCTAAAGCGGCTGTATCTGGACTAGCATCACTTCCAGTAGTGAAAGGAACGGCTAAAGAAGTGGGTGTTGTTACAGATGCTGCTGTTAATGTGGTTGTTCCTAAAGGTACAACACCTAAAAACGTAACGTATACTGTAGCTCCTGCTAATGAAGCAGCACGTACTGCACCGATCGAAGCAGGCAAAGCATTAGGAACGATTACGTATACGTATAAAGATTCTAATATGCCTGAAGATCAAGTAGAAACAGTGAATTTGATTGCGGCAGAGCCTGTTGAAAAAGGAAGTTGGATTCGATTGTTTTTCCGTGCGATCGGAGAATTGTTTGTTGATTTATTCGATTCTGCTAAAAATATGTTTTAATAGATAAAAGTTGCGTAACTACAATACGGATGATCCTATCAAATGTATTGTATATTCAATAGCTCTACTGTAAAATGATGAGTTAGATTCTGTCTCAAATTTAGCGATGAATTTGAGACATAAGCATCCAGTTATTTATGATTCCTTATGGAGTATAAATAGTCTTTGTAATCGAAGAATAATCTTATGTTATATATCGAATTCAGGGGGCATGAACATGGAAACCGGTACATCAAGAGTTAAAAGAGGTATGGCAGAAATGCAAAAAGGCGGCGTCATTATGGACGTCATGAATGCAGAGCAAGCTAAAATTGCAGAAGCTGCTGGTGCTACAGCAGTTATGGCTCTTGAACGTGTGCCTTCTGATATTCGCGCCGCTGGTGGCGTAGCTCGTATGGCTGATCCAACGATCGTAGAAGAAGTTATGAAAGTTGTATCCATTCCAGTAATGGCTAAGTCTCGTATCGGTCATTATGTAGAAGCTAAAGTATTAGAATCACTAGGCGTAGATTATCTGGATGAGAGTGAAGTTTTGACTCCAGCGGATGAAGTTTTCCATATTGATAAACATGAATTTACAGTTCCTTTTGTCTGCGGTGCTAAAGATTTGGGAGAAGCTCTTCGTCGTATTGGTGAAGGCGCATCTATGATTCGTACTAAAGGTGAGCCAGGAACAGGTAATATTGTAGAAGCTGTTCGTCATATGCGCTTTATCAATAGCCAAATTCGTAAAGTAACGAATATGTCTAAAGATGAATTGTATGCTGAAGCTAAAAACCTTGGTGTTTCTTACGATCTATTGGTAGGTGTACATGAAGCAGGTAGCCTTCCAGTCGTTAACTTTGCAGCAGGCGGCATTGCAACTCCATCAGATGCAGCGTTAATGATGTATTTGGGAGCAGACGGAGTCTTTGTAGGTTCAGGTATTTTCAAATCAGATAGCCCTGAGAAATTTGCACGTGCTATTGTCGAAGCAACTACACATTATGATGATTATAAATTGATTGCTGAAGTATCCAAAAACTTGGGTGCTCCTATGAAAGGTATCGAAATCTCTAAATTAGCTCCTTCAGAACGTATGCAGGATCGCGGCTGGTAAGAAAGAAGGTAGACCATGAAGATTGGTGTATTGGCATTACAAGGCGCTGTTGCAGAGCATCTGAGAAGTCTTCAGTTAGCTGGCGCAGAAGCGATCAGCATCAAACGTACTGAGCAACTTGAAGAGATAGACGGATTGGTTATCCCTGGTGGTGAAAGTACAACAATCGGTAAGCTGATGCGGAAGTATGGGTTTATCGAAGCGATTCAGCAATTTTCGGAACAAGGGAAACCATTGTTCGGAACTTGTGCAGGTCTGATTGTATTATCAGAACGAATTGCTGGGCAGGATCAACCGCATCTTTCTTTGATGGATATGACGGTTTCTCGTAATGCTTTTGGGAGACAGCGGGAAAGCTTTGAAACAGATCTTGATGTGGTTGGGATTGATGAACCTATTCGAGCTGTGTTTATCCGTGCGCCGCTTATCCAAGAAGTTGGAGAACAGGTGCAAGTACTGTCTACGTATCAAGATGAGATTGTAACAGCTAGACAAGGTCATTTGTTAGCTTGTTCTTTTCATCCCGAATTAACCGATGATTATCGACTGCATCAGTATTTCGCAGACATGGTGCAGGAACATATCGCTAATCAATAATTAAATGCTGTAATGATCCAAAGCGTTAAAATACATTACACCTTAACTCTTGGCAGCTTCTGTGATTAGAAATACCTTCTAATGCAGATGGCGGCAAGTTCTCACTTGCCCGGTATAAAGCATTCACTCTTTTGTAAAAGAATGAAGCTTGACGGCGGAAAAGAGAACCAGGAGTTAAGGTTATTTTCATTAGGAGGGTTTATAGATGTTAGACGTAAAGATATTACGTAATGACTATGCACGCGTAGAACAAGCACTACAAAGCCGTGGCAAATCATTAGATTTGATCGTAGAATTCCCTGCACTTGATTCTAAGCGTCGTGAATTATTGCAAGAAACAGAATTACTTAAAAATCGCCGTAATGTAGTATCTGGTGATGTGGCTAAACGTAAAAAGAATAAAGAAGATGCGGAAGAATTGATTCTTGAAATGCGTGAAGTATCTGATCGGATTAAAGGATTAGATGAAGAAATTCGCCAGTTGGAAGCGCAAATCGATATGATGATGCTATCTATTCCTAATATTCCTCATAGCAGTGTACCTGTAGGTGCTTCTGAAGAGGATAATGTGGAGATTCGTCGTCATGGCGATCCGCGTGAATTTGCTTTTACACCGAAAGCGCATTGGGATGTAGCACAAGATCTAGATATTATCGATTTTGAAGCTGCTGCTAAAGTAACAGGTTCACGTTTTGCTTTTTATAAAGGATTTGGAGCTAGACTAGAACGTGCATTGATCAACTTTATGATGGATCTGCATAGCAGTGAGCATGGTTATGAAGAGATCTTACCTCCTTATATCGTAAATAAAGATAGTCTTGTAGGTACAGGACAACTGCCTAAGTTTGAAGAAGATTTATTTAAATTAAATGATACAGAATACTATTTGATCCCTACAGCAGAAGTACCGGTGACGAATTATCATCGTGAAGAGATTTTGCCAGTAGATCAATTACCAAAACATTATGTTGCGTATAGCTCTTGTTTCCGTTCTGAAGCAGGTGCTTCTGGTCGTGATACTCGTGGATTGATTCGTCAACATCAATTTAACAAAGTTGAAATGATTAAAATCGTACAACCTGAGACATCTTATGATGAATTAGAAAAAATGACTGCTAATGCAGAGCGTGTATTACAGTTATTAGGTCTGCCTTACCGTGTACTTGCTCTATGTACGGGTGATATGGGCTTCACAGCGGCTAAAACGTATGATTTGGAAGTATGGTTGCCTGAGAGTAACATGTACCGTGAAATCTCTTCCTGCTCGAATGTAGAGGATTTCCAAGCGCGTCGTGCAAATATCCGTTTCCGCCAAGATACTAAGAGTAAGCCAGAATTTTTGCATACGTTAAATGGATCAGGATTGGCTGTAGGTCGTACGGTTGCAGCGATTCTAGAAAATTATCAGCAAGAAGATGGCAGTGTAATTATCCCTGAAGTATTACGTCCATATATGCGTGGAGCAGAGGTTATTACAAGCAAAAAATAATTTTTAAATCTTTTTTGATAAAAAGCTTGTCAAATCTTAAAATCCATGATATGATATTTATGTTGTGCAAGATTGATAAAGCTTTTCTGGAGAGGTACCGAAGCGGTCATAACGGGGCGGTCTTGAAAACCGTTAGGGGGCAACTCCACGTGGGTTCGAATCCCACCCTCTCCGCCATATATTTAAATCCAAGTCGTTCCTTTATAGGAGCGGCTTTTTTGTTGTTCATTTATAGAGTGTGAAAAAGGATAAGCAATTTTAGAAGTATGTATTTGATTTATGTAGGACAACCCACTATTTTATGTCATAATAAATAGTGAATAATATGCATATTTATTATGATCTTTTGATCGTATAGGATGTTATTACTTTAAGCCCACCATATGGCTTATAGAAAAATGTGTTACCAAACTCTATATCTCTACGTACATAAGAATAGGAGGACATACCATGGTAGATAGTAATCAACCTCCCGATTTATCAACGTTTGTACCGATTAAGCATGGAAGAAGGTCTTTAAAAAGTACAATCCTACGTACGTTACTGATTGTACTGGGTGCCATGATTGTAGCAGTGGCATTGGAACTTTTTCTGGTACCTAACAATATTACCGATGGTGGTATTACAGGTATATCTATTATTTTGTCTTATATCACCAAGTGGCAATTAGGTTTATTCTTATTTGTGATTAATATTCCATTTTTGATTATTGGATATAAGCAAATAGGGAAAACATTTGCTTTGTCTACACTACTGGGCATAACAGTAATGTCGATCGGTACATTCTTATTGCACCCTGTAGAAGCATTTGTTAAAGAAACGGTTCTTGCATTTGTATTTGGAGGTATGTTTCTAGGGTTAGGTACAGGTCTAGTGTTGCGTTCTGGTGGATCACTGGATGGCACAGAGATTATAGCGATCTTACTGTCACGGCGTTCTATTTTCTCCGTGGGCGAGATTGTTATGATCATTAATGTATTTATTCTGTGTGGAGCAGGCTTTGTATTTGGATGGGATCGGGCGATGTATTCGATTATTGCTTATTATATTGCCACCAAAGTGATCGATATTACGATCGATGGCCTGGATCAATCCAAGTCGGTATGGATTATTAGTGATCGTATTCAAGATATCGGAGATGCTATTATTCATCGGCTTGGAAGAACAGTCACATACTTATCCGGTGAAGGTGGATTTTCTGGAGAAGAGAAGAAAGTTATTTTCTGTGTCATCACTCGTCTAGAAGAAGCGAAGTTAAAAGAAATCGTGAATCATTTTGATGAGACCGCTTTTATGGCAGTAGGAAATATCCATGATGTTAAAGGTGGAAGATTCAAGAAAAAGGATATCCATTAACAAAGTGTAACTTCATTTTCCAAAATGTATGGTATGTTGGTAAAAGGTTATCTGTTAGGGTATAAGTGAAAAGTAAGTAATAATAACCATTTTTGAGTTTGTACCTTTCAAAATTAGCTGAAATGGGTTATTATGTATGCTGGCTTGATACCTGTCGTGCTTTGAAAAATGGAGTAAACACTTCATCGTTGTACAAAAAGAGAGGGGTAACAAAATGAAAAAAAGAATGACACTTGGGCTTTTAGTTATGCTCATGATACTTACAGTGGCACTTGTAGGTTGTACAAAGAAAGCTGAACCGAAAGAAGCGGTAAAGGCAGCAACAACCAACGCAGCTAAAATGACATCTTACGCTATCGCAACCAAATTGAAAGTAAATGAATTATCGTTTACTTCTGCTGATGGAAAAGCGACAAGTGATGCTCAAAGTGCACAAATTGCAAGCTTACTTAAAAATGCAGAATTTAATGTAACAGGGGTATACCAAGGTGACCCAATGCAAACAGAATTGACTATGGAATTGAAATTGAGTGGCGATATGGCAATGACATTTACAGTGCCTATGGTTATGACTCAAGAAGTTCTATATGTGAAGATTCCACAAATCCCAATGTTGGCATTGCCTGATACATTGGTAGGTAAATTCTTGAAAGTGGATCTAAAAGAATTGGCTGCTAAAGAAGGTCAAGAATACAAACCTTTAAGCCCAGCGACTACACAACAATTAACTCAAGATTTGTCTACTGCTGTTCTAGACAAATATGATCAAGCTAAATACTTCAAAGATGTAGATACGAAAGATGCTGCTCTTCCTGAAGGTGTAGACGCTAAACAAGTCGTTCAATTCGCAGTAACGAATGAAAATGCAAAAGAAGCAGTAACGATCTTCGTAAAACAAGCATTGCCAGCAGTATTGGATGTTGTGTCTAAAGAAGAATACCGTAGTGCTTTGAATATCAAACAAACAGACATTGATGATATGAAAAAAGAACTTCAATCTGAAGATTCTCAAAATAGCTTCAGCAAGTCTGTAAATGAATTGGATAAATATTTAACTCTAAACCAATTCCATATCAATACAGCAATCAACAAAGATGATTTCCCTGTATACCAACAAATGGTGATGGATGCTGTATTCTCTGACCCTGATACTAAACAAAATGTTAAATTGTCTTTAGATGGTAGCAGTCAGTATTCCAAAATCAATGAAAAACAAACATTTGCTATCGGTATCCCCGCAGATGCAGATGTAGTTACAATGGATGAATTCCAAAAACAAGTAGGTTCTATGTACGGTGGTTACTAATTAGTTGTAACAAAAAGCTCACTGCTTAAGCAGTGAGCTTTTTTTATGTGCAACATGAATGGGTATGAGAAGTAATAGCATTTAAAAGTGAGTTATATCTGCGGTGGAGTCGATAGATTGAGGGGAAAATTCTTCTTTTAAAATCGAAAACATCTGATGATCTTCCCACTGATCGTTAATTTTAACCAATTTACGCGCAATTCCTTCGGCTTGGAAGCCACATTTCTCCAGTACGCGCCTTGAAGCAATATTATGAGGCAAAATACCTGCTTGTACCCGATGAAGCCCTAGAGAGCGAAAAGCGTACTCTAAAAGCAATTGTACACCACCAGTCATATACCCTTTACCTTGAAAGTGATGATCCATAGAATAACCGATATCTGCAAATTGACCAACACCACGTACTAAATGCGTTAACGATAACGTACCAAGCAATTGATGATCGACTTGTGCAAATAAACCAAATAAGTAAGCTTTGTCTTCCCAGGCTTCTTGTTGTCTGCGGTAGATCAAGTCCAATTGGCTAGGAAGTGTAAAAAACTCTTTGGGATATCTTGGTTCAAAAGTCTGATTCGCTTCGCGACTGTTCACTCGTAATTGCAGAAGAGCCAAAGCATCTTCTGGTTCTAGCAGACGAATATAAATACCAAGTGTGCTATTCGATAATTGTAGCGACATATCATCCCTCCTTAGGCAGAATTATGATTGTAAAGGTTTAGGCTTTTTGAGTCGCAAACGTAACTGCTTGAAGAAGTCTGTTAATAGCAGAGCACATTCAGGTTGTAAAATATCTGTGATGATCTCCGTACGATGATTAAATCTAGGTTCTTGAAGCAAATTCATTAATGTGCCGGCACAGCCAGCTTTGGGATCGACAGTTCCATAGACAACAGTAGGGACACGACTCTGCACGATAGCGCCTGCACACATAGGGCAAGGTTCTAAAGTGACATAAAGAGTACAATCAAGTAGCCTCCATGCCCCTAACGATTCACTGGCTTGTCGGATCGCTATAATTTCAGCATGAGCAGTAGCATCGAATGAAGTTTCTCGCAAATTATAACCTCGACCTACGATCATATTGTCTTTAACAACAATAGCTCCAATCGGTACTTCACCGAGCTGTTCCGCTTTGCGAGCTTCGGCTATAGCTTCTCGCATCCAGTACTCATGTACTTCTTGAGAAATAATAAACCCAACCTTTCACTGTGGATACTTTCTTTACTTGTACATCGAACAGATATTCGTTGTTAACACGTTGTGGATAGAACTGTGGATAACTCTTAAAAAACGAAAATGATAACGTTTTAGCTCAAAAAGTTGTGGATAACTATTTTAAAACGATCAAAAATAAGTCGTATCTACTATTTTAGGCAAACTGCAATTTATTTTCAATCTATCTACAGTAAACAAAATAAAAAAAGTAGACCTTAGATATACTAAGGTCTACTTTGGGTGATCGTTATTATTTACCGTTGTTCGCCATCGATTGAAGAGTAGGATTCACATCTTCATCCACATACTTACGAATAATCGATACTTCTACACGACGATTTTCTGCACGTCCCAAGTTGTTAGAGTTACTAGCAACAGGGCGATACTGTCCGTAACCAATCGCACTAAATTTACGTGGATCGAGTTTGTTATTCAGCAATAGAATTTTCATAAAGTTAAGTGCACGATCTGAACTTAAGTTCCAGTTAGATTCATATTGTGAATTGGAGATAGGAACATTATCGGTATGACCTGAAACGATAATATCGTAATCCGGGAACTGTTGTAAAATATTTGAGATCGATTTGGCGAGTACACGAGACTCAGGCTTCACTGTAGCTCGTCCTGAAGCGAATAACGTATTATCACTAATCGTAATACTTAATTGAGATTGATTAAGCTTGGTCGCTAACTGTTGGCTTAATCCGTTGTTTTTGATGTAGCTGTCTAGTTGACGTTTTAACTTCTCTAGATTTTCCTGCTCTTGTTGTTTGAGTTTTTCACGTAAACTTTCTTTGGTTTTCTGAGTATTATCAGCAGGTGAAGCAGCAGATGCTGGTGTTTCATTATCATCCGATTTAGGCGTTTGACCGCTTGTTTCTTCCATAGCATTTTGCTCTAGAACACCTGTACCACCGGTGAAAGCTGCATTCATGGCTGCTGCCATTTGTTGAAATTTGGATGCATCTAGTGAACTCATTGCAAATAGAGTAATAAATAAAGCAAGCAATAGGGTCATTAAATCAGAATACGGAAGTAACCAGCTTTCATCTGGATGTTCTTCGTGCGGCTCATGCCTTTTTTTACTCACTCGGTACCGCCTCCCCTACGTTGCCACTGCTACTTTCTTCGCTGTTCATTTTCGCATTTTCAGTAGGTGTTAAGAAGACTGCCAACTTCTGACTAATCGCAATTGTAGATACACCGGATTGAATCGAAAGTAGACCTTCTACCATCATCAATTTCACTTCTACTTCAGCTTTGGATAAGCGTTTAAGCTTAGTCGCCATAGGATGCCATAATACATAACCACTAAAGATACCGAGCAATGTCGCCATAAAGGCACCGGCAATCGCATGAGAAAGTTTTTCTAAGTCAGTCAAATCTGCCATCGCAGCAATCAGACCAACTACCGCTCCAAGTACACCCAGTGTAGGAGCATACATACCTGCTTGTGAGAAAAGAAGTGCGCCTGAACGGTGACGTTCTTCTGTCGCATTAATATCTTCCATCAATACATCTTGTACAAATTCCTGATCATTACCATCAATAATCATACGCATTCCGTTACGAAGGAAAGGATGATCAATTTCTTCAACTTTAGATTCCAATGCAAGTAGACCTTCACGACGCGTAATTGAAGCCCACTCCATAAACATACCGACTAGATCTTTTTTGTCCATTAATTTTTGTTGAACAAATACGACTTTAAACAATTTACCAAGGCGTTTTACTTCGTTCATTGGGAACGCCATAAAAATGGTTGCTGCTGTACCTACAAAAATGATGACATAAGCGGCTGGATTATTCACCAGATTGATTAGGGGAGCACCCTTTAAAAGCATACCGAATATTAGTGAACCCAAACCAAGTACTAGACCGATAATTGTTGAAATTTGCATAATACACCTCGTCCGTGAGTATAATAGTTTATCTTTTTCATCATCCACTTCCATGTAATGATGTGTTTTCCAAAAACATCTGATACTCTTTTATCGACAAGATATGCTGCATTGTTAAGAGTTTTTTAGTGTATATTTGCGTTATAATGTAAATAAGCTGGAAAATGTAACAATATGGACAGATCGGGAGGTTAAGTATGGGCGTTAAGCATGGAAGAGATTATGAGGACATATTAAGTGATTTAACATCAGCAGTAGGGATGATTCCAGACAGTTATTTATTTTTTGATATGGAACCTCAAGAGTGGGAAGTACTTGCTGAAGGTGAACGACATGAAGTGAATGAAGCATTGGCAGAAGATTTATTTTTTGCGTTAGGCTCAGAGTCTATGATCAATGTAGGTAGTGGAGTTGTCATTTACGATGCAGATACCCATCGGATCGATATTCTGATTGGCAAAGAAGAAATGACTTTCGTAACTTTAATTTAAAACATCTATTATAGGTATGTAAAAAAGAAATACACAAAAAGCACAGAAGAATGAGTCTTATCATTCCTTCTGTGCTTTTATTTTAGAGATTAGGATAACGTGCGTTAGGCGGAGCTTGATAGACCATACAATAAAAAGGCTTCATCCCATCAGGCGTTCTGCGTTCATACATATCTGTAATATAAAAATCTGCTTTCTGATAGGTGCGAATAGCCCGTTGATTCCAGGTCAATACTTCTAAATCAATCTCTGCGGTAGCACTACGTTCCTGAGCCGTCTGCACAATTGCTCGTAAAAATTCTTCTCCATAACCATGACCACAAAGATCGGGACGCATTCCTATACCTAGTCTAATCGTATCTCCTAATGGAAAAAGTTGAGCAAAGCCAGCTAGTTGTTCATGTTTATCTAGAACAGATAGATATTGTTTTTCTCGAATTATCGGATCTCCAAATTCAATCCCTAATTCTTTCATTTGTTCCCATGCCATCCAACCATAGATATTATAAGGTGGTTCATAGATCCATGTGCATACTTCAGCGGCATGTAATTCTGTCAAAGGAATAGTATGAAAAACAGAATCTAGTGATGAGCTCATCCAGTAACCTCCTATGACCATACTTCATATGTATACCATAAAAAAAAGATAAAAAATTTGCAATATCCTGTTTACCATAATTACGAGTAGGTTAATAATAAGTAGACATAATTATAACCACAACAAAATATAAATTTTCAAAGATTCACAATTTTATGTAACCTATTAGACGTTCGATACGTCTTACTTATATAGAAACATAAAAAAACCACCAAAGATTCTGGCGGGAATCTTAAGTGGTCTGTAGGTTCATTTATATGAGTTGTTAATAGGATAATTAATTGTCAGTTGCGAAGGTGTTATATGTGGAATCACTCATAACGCGTTTAGCACCAACGTAACGATTTTGATAGTAATCCATGCTCAAACTGTCAATTCTCACACCTTTAGAAGTAGAAGCGTGTGCGAAGTTACCATTTCCTACATAAACTGCTACATGTGAAACTCCAGCCCCGGTAGTATTGAAGAATAACAGATCTCCAGCAATTAAATCACTTTTTGATACAGGCTCACCTACTTGATATTGAGAACTAGATTGGCGAGGAAGATCAATGTTCATTTTGCCGAATACATATTGTGTAAATCCAGAGCAGTCAAAACCGCTGAAAGATGTTCCACCAATACGATAAGGTGTTCCAATAGCTCCATCAATTACTTGATCCATTTTAGAATCTGCATGTGCACTTGTTACTCCAAGTGACGTAAATGCAATAGCAAGTCCCATTACTGCGGCTGTTAGTTTCTTTTTCATGTTCAAAATCAATTGTCCCCTTCCAATTGCCTACGAGGTTAGCTTAAGGATTCGGTAGAAGGTATTCCCCTATGATCCCTCCGAAACAAGATCAATTCACCCAAAACGGTTCCCCCGTTTCCCGGTACCAAGGAATTTGGCTCAAAGCTTGGTATGTACCGTTCACGGATCATTACGACAAAACGACAAATTTTTCATTACGCTATAAAGGTTACAGCATTTCGTTTTAAAGTTTACAAAGTTGTTACTAAAATCTCACTGGATTTATTCTACCAGAGGTTTTTTACTTTGGCAAACGTTTATTCATCTGTTTTTAATATTTGCTTAAGCATTTTGACGAGTAATCTCTGTCAAAGCCTACGGTTGTCATGTTCTTAAAAGTTAAAAAAATTTAATCTTTTGATCAGATGTGGGTGGTTATTAGTGAATGATGACCACTATATATACTTTCTTCGGTTCACCAATCACAATAATGAACGTTTTTTACCTTTTTTTATGAAAAATCGTGACAATAATCGACTTTATTGGCTTTTAACTCATTATTCGCTACAATATGAGTAATAGATTAAAGTCCCATTTATATGTATAACAGTCTTTATTTATACTGACCTACAAAGGAGTATTCTAACAATATGGATGAAAATCAAGCAAGTAAAAAGTCAATGTCACTGAATATTGTAAGTAGTAGTGCAAAAAGTAGTAAACATAAGGGGTTTGGATCAGGAGCGATTAACCTCAATAATGTTTCCCCTATCATTATAGACCATGGCGAAGCAAAAATCGATGTTGGCGCTATGCATGCCAAAAGTAAGGTAGAAAAAGGAATCAAATTTACTACCAATCGTGAAGAATTAAATGGTGGTCGCCAAGTATGGTTAGTATGGGTCGCTGTAGATAAATTAGCTGAAGGTGTTAATTATGCAGGAGCGACAGCTTGTGAGATGTGGATCAATGAAGAAGAGAAAAAAGGCTGGAAAATTCTTGCCGAGCATGTGAATAAGTTAGATTATGCGATCAAGCGTCGCATTATGTTAGAGGGCTTAGGAACAGAAGAAAAAGCAGCGCTTAAAAAGTTATTGGTTGCCCATAATGAAGAGTGGTGGAATCAGTCTTCAGAAGAGTTTAAATCTGCATTAGAAGGTTAATAATAACTAACATAGTCTACGTATTACACAAAAGACCGACGACCCTCAGATCGTCGGTCTTTTATCATTTCATGTCACCATTTTGGTATCACTTTAAAAAAACTTCTTCTATAGAAGAATAATATTTCACCAACAAGTATTAAGGATTCAAAATAGTAGGATTATCTTTATTTATATCATATAATAACAAGTAAAATATGGTAAAAAAGGTTATGAATGAGGATGGGATGTCAAATGACTATAAAAATTGGAAATTTACTTCCTTCTATCTCTAAACCCTTGTTATAATTAAGAGAAAGTCATCATCGTAGGAAGCTGTCCCTTGCGTGACTAAAATATTCTACAGATGGAGGGAACACTAAATGCAAAAAAGCGAAGCTGCTTACACCAAGACATTAAAACAGCCTATTAGTACAGGTATCCCGGGACTGGATGATATTTTATGCGGTGGCATTCCCCCAGGAGGCGTCGTTATTCTGGAAGGTGAGCCAGGTACAGGCAAAACAACGATAGGTATGCAATTCTTGGTTGAAGGTGCTATTAAACATAATGAGCCCGGTATTTATATTACATTCGAAGAACTTCCTGAACAAATCTACGATGATATGGAACGGTTTGGATGGAATTTGAAAGATTTGGAACGGCGTAACTTATTACGTGTGATCTGTATAGAACCGGAAATTTTATTAGAACAGATGCTTGAACCCAATGGATTATTTGAATATATGATCAAAGAAATTGGTTGTAAGCGTGTAGTTATGGATAGTATTAGTTTATTTAGATTAATGAGTAGTGAACAAGAAGCCAGGACAAACGTATATACCATTCGCAATATTATGCGAAAACATGCGTTGACTTCTTTTTTTATTAGAGAATATTCCGAAGTGGAAGGTATGCATATTCCTTTCGAGAATTATATCTGTGATGGTATTGTCAGGCTTTCTTTGAAGCCTTTAATGGAAAAATATCGTAAGCGGACGATCGAAGTACTCAAAATGCGCGGTACTCGAATTTTGGAAGGTGAACATACGTATAAGTTTGTTGAAGACGGCGTCTATATTATTCCTTCTTTATCAATGGCAGAAGACAAGATACTGGTACAAGAAACCGAAGTATTATCGACAGGTATTGATTCGCTAGATGAACTTCTGATGGGTGGTATTCCTAAAGGTAGTGTCTTTATGATCGATACGAATAGTAAAGCCAACTATAGATATCTTCTTTCTTCTATTTATGCACAACGAATCAAAGATGATGATTGTACCGTCACGATGATGTCTGGTAATACGACACTTGATATGTTTGCCGATACGATTGATTTGTTTGGCGTTTCTTTGCGTCAGGCGGTCGATGAAGGTAAAGCTCACTTTATTGAGCATTACAAGCGGGCTGTAGATAGTGGATTGGAAAAAGCACTGATTCGGGTAGACGATGTTGAAAATGATGAATATGCCAATACGCTGAATGACAAGCTTTCTCCTATTTTTGAATGTGAAGAGCTTTGCGATAAGCGCTGGTTTATTTATTACGACCTGAATACGATCATTTCAGAACGTGGTAAAGAATTTGTTGTGAAATACTTTTCTGAAGAAATTTCGCTCTGGCGTGCACTTGGTATTACAGTTATGGCTCATTGTAACTTTAGTGAAATCGGAACAGAGACGGCTTCCTTTTTGGAACGTACCTGTAATGGTGTTATTAGAACATGGGTAGATGGGAATTATCAGTATTTGCAGGTAACTAAATCACCAAGCGGAAGAGTGTCAGCCCCACACATCGTAGCTAATATCTCAGAAACACCATTTGTCCGGCTGGTATAAGGAGGGATTAAGCTTTTATGGTAGCAGAAAGCGATGTAATCACACTACAGATGGAATGTACCTTATTTTTTGAAAATAATCCTTACGCATTAGAAACCAGTACGGGCATGTCCAAAAGACTTGGACGAAATGCAAATTTGATTGAACGTGCTTTAAATCGTTTGACTGAATTGTCTATTCTTGAAAAAAACGGTCAAGGTACGCGTGCTATTTACCGTTATAAAACACCGTACATTCAGACAGAAGTGGACATGAATGCTTATGATTGAAAGTTACTTTATAGATGATAACGCAGACAGCTGTCAGGAACTCCAAAATGTATATGCGGAACTTACCGGTTTGTTTATTTTTATCACGAATGATCAAGGGCATTTATTAAGTACGCCTTCAGATGCTGAAATTGCTTCTCTTTTTGTAACGTATCCTAAAGAACTTGAAGATTCATTAAAAGCCGAGATCGATAAGCTCAAAGGTCTTCGAGTGACTGCTTTGTCGGATCAATGGATACCCGGAATCAAGTGGATTATTGCACCGGTTAGTATTGATCAGCAACCGATTGAAATGTATATCTGGGCAGGTATTATGATTCAAGAAAATACCCGTCAAGCGATTATCGATCATGTGAACTATAATAGTCCAGATTTGAACGGGCCTAGTGAAGTGTTCCGTATGATGCGAGAACGTATTCAACGTATCCCTGAAGATCAGCCCACACAGATCGAATACAAAAAAGAAAAAATTAGCAAGTTGTCTAAAGCGATTGCTTTGATTTTGAAAGCAGGATATAAAGAAAAGCAGTTTGCACAGCGGTTAACAACACTCAACGAAACATTACGCTCTGATACTAGTCGAAATATGCCGATTGAAGAAGTGACCCGTGCAGTACTGGCTTCGAGTGATCTGGCAGACGTATTTGGTTTTGCTTTAAAAACATCGCCTGGCACGTATCGAATAGTGAGTAGTACTGGACCTGCGGCGGCAGAGTTAAAAGGAGCTATTTTCCATGAGGGTGAAGGGTTCTTAGGGCAAGCGGTATTGAGTGAACAACTCAGCCATTGGAAAGATGTAGGTAGAGATCCACGAAGTCACTTTTTTCTACAAAAAGGGTTAGCTTCGATCTATGAAGTCCAATGTTTCCCTATTCGTTATGATGACGAGAATTATGGTCTATTATTCGGTATTGGATTGGAAGAAAAATTATCGGCAACAACGAATGTGCGCTTTGAAGAAACATTGATTTCTCTGATCGGTTGGTATATTGGTAACCATATTACACATGGTCGAATGGAAAAGCAGATTCAACGCTTTAAGCCTTTAATGGAATTAGCTAGCGTTATGGTATCTGTACAGGATATTCAGCGCGTTTTATTTATGTTGGTGGATATGAGCTTGAATCTAGTGTGGACTCCATCTGCTTCTATTGTAGTTCATCGGGCGAGTGAAGATGAGAAAGTTCAGATGGTAGCTCGTGGTATGGAAAGCCCGGGTGGAGAAGCATATGCCAGAGATATTGCACGTCGTTATTTGGAAAATGGAAACAATCAGCCAGCAACAAGTTCCTATCTGAATCGTTCTGTCCCATCCGCATTGATGATAGAGTATCCAATTGTCTATGCGGATAAAACGAGAGCTGTCTTAGCAGTCGCTATAGGAGATGAACAAGAAGGCGAAGAATGTCGTGAGATTTTATCGGCTCTGGCAACCATGGGTAGCGTAATTATGAAACTTCTCTATGATCGACAGCAATTTTTGTCGAATAGCAATCGATTTGCTCATATTTTACATGAGTCGATTCGTGAATGGAATGTGGCTCAATATCAATTAGCAACCGATGCTCAGAAAATTGTGATGGAATTTGCTTTATGGGGTGGCTTAAGTAAAGAGGAAGGTGAAACGACAGCACGTGCTTGTCTCATGTCGTTCTCTGATCCGAAGACGTTGCGTAGCTTCCCGCACTTGTTTGAACAAGAAGCAGCAATGATAGAAGACTTTAAGCAAATTCAACAGAATCCTAACCAATCGTCTTCTCAGGCATACTGTAAAGGCGGGCAGATTATGGTATTGGTATTTGCCTTAGCTGCTTCTGCCGATAATGATATACAGCTGATGAATGATTCCCAATTTACTAATATTGATCCAGCATTAATAAGTCAATTCCGTTTATTTATGCTTAGCCGCCATACTTTGCAAACTGAAATCAGCTTAATGGAAGAGAAGCCTGTTCCTCGGGCATTAACTGCTGAGGTGGCAGAAGGTCGTGGTCTGGATGCAATCGTTAAAGAATTTGGATTATCCCCACGGGAAAAAGAAGTATTAGAATTAGTAGTAAAAGCTTCTAGTAATAAAGAGATTGCTGCTGCTTTATTTATCAGTGAACATACTGTCAAAAATCATTTAACTAATATTTTCAACAAAATGAGTGTGACTGATCGCGCTCAAGCGATTGCTGCTGTATTTAACAAAAGTATAGGTTAGAAAAAAAGATCATCTTTTTTTAAAAAAGGGTGATCTTTTTTTCTATTTATGGCGATAAAAGGAAGAGGAGGGTTTTCCTATTTACTTATATGTATAAAATAGGAAATAAAGTCTATATATAACTGGGGCTGTTTCTAGGAGAATGAATCTGTAAGCTTAACAGGGTATGTTATTTGTTGGGACAGGTAATTTGACTAAAACAAAAGGGGAGAAAAATATGAAGAAGCAGAGCTATTCGGCCTTTGTAGTATTTTTAATTGTAACTTTAATTTTTACAGGCCTACCTCGATATGCGAATGCTGCTGTTGGCTCAATGACAGTTACTTCTGCAAATGGAGTACAAGTTGTTGGACAATCAGCTAATTTGTCTGTCACTTATAATTTAGGGGAGGTTCTTAGTCTTCTGGGGAGTATTACGTATACGTTACCCGCAGGGATTAAAGCCACAACGACTGACCAGATCAATGGTAGAAATCTGGTAGCTAGTGAAATTACCAATAATGGACAGACAGTTACAATTTCTACAGTCGCTTTGCTTTTATTACCGTCTACAACATTGACTCTTAATAATAAAACATTACCAGCCGCTGGTACGTATCAATTTACCGGAACCTCTAAAAATACATTAAATGTTTCTATCGGTAGTGCAACACAACAGGGTAGCTTTACAGTACTTGCTGCTCCAACTGCCCCTTCTTCAGCTCAAATTAGTGTAAATAATGTAGTCGTAGGCTCTTCCACGGTTACAGTTATCGGACAGACTTCAGGAGATACAATCTCTGTATATAATGCTAGTAATACTTTACTCGGCTCGGGTGTAGTCAACGCGCAAGGAACAGCTACTATTACAGCAACACTGGTTCCAAGTGGTGGCACAATCAATGTGAGTACCGTTCGTGGTACTGCCGAGAGTACTAAAACTTCTTTTACGTATGGCAGTGCTGTTTTAAATTCAATCCCAGCTGCTAATATCGCAGTCGATAATAAATATGGTGATCAAGATACAGTAACGGTTACAGGTGTCAGCTCAGGAGATGTCGTAACAGTATACAATGGTGCAACAGCTATCGGAAATGCTACAGCTAATGCTAGCGGTGTTGCTACTATTACAACTACATTAGCACCAGAAGGTGGAAGTGTAGGTGTTACTTTAAAGCGTAATACTATTGAAAGTACCCCAACAACAGTTAGTTATGGAGCACAGGTTATTCCTCCGATTGTTTCTGGAAATATTACAGTAACCAATTCTTATGGTGGAGCTTCTATTGTTAAAGTAGATGGTTTGACTATAGGCGATATCGTTACAGTATCATCTGGAAACACAGTATTGGCGACAGCGCCAGCACTTACAAGTAGCTTGAGTTTACCTGTTGTTTTGACACCTACAGGTGGTAGCTTAAGTGTAACGATTAAGCAAGGATTAGTACAAAGTGCAGCAACGACTGTGAACTATCCTTCAATTACGGTTCCGCTTATTGGAACAGCTAATATTCAAGTTAATAATCGTTCAGGTAATACTTCAGATACAGTTGTTGTTACAGGTCAATTAGCTGGAGATACCGTGAACGTATATAATTCAGACGGTTTGTTAGGCACAGGAACTGTAAATGCTCAAGGTACAGTCACGATTCCTGTCGTTTTAACTCCTCTTGGTGGAAGTGTAAGTATCAGTTTGAATCATAATGGAGTAGATAGTTCTCCAACAGCAATAGGTTATCTGGCTGAAGTGGTTACGCCACTACTTAGTAATCAGATTTCGCTTTCTCCTATTGTTGCAGGCAATGCAACCGCAACGATTAGTGGTCTGACCAATGGAGATATTGTGAAGGTCTATGGAAATGGTACGGTCTTAGGCACAGCAACTGCAGGAGCAACAGGTATTGTTAATATTCCAGTAGCTGTGAATCCTTTGGGCGGAAGTCTAGGAGTAGGAATTACACGAAATGGAATTGATAGTGTAACCACTTCGATCACGTATGGTGGGATTGTTGTTCCTGCTATTCCAGTAGCTAATATTACGGTGAACAATCTTTCAGGTAATGCAGATACGGTTCGAATTACAGGCCAGACTCCTGGAGACATTGTAACGGTATATGGAAATGGATCAGTGATTGGAACAGAGATCGCGAACGCTCAAGGTACTGCATTACTCAATGTCACCTTAGTTCCTCTTGGAGGTGCTATTGGTGTAACGATAACCCATCAAGGTGTTGAAAGTATTGCAACACCAGTTCTTTATGGAGCAGAAGTGACACCTGCTATTTCTGCTAATGCTATCTTGGTTACCAATAACTCGGGTAATAACGATGTTGTCCAAGTAAGTGGATTAACAACAGGCGATAGTATTGAAGTATACGGAGCAGGCTCCCTATTAGGAACTGCAACTGTACAAGCAGATGGAAAAGCAACATTAAATACAACATTGCTACCTATAGGTGGTACAGTTGGAGTTACTTTGGTTCGCAACGGTGTAGAAAGTGCTGCAACACTGGTCAATTATTCAACTGAAGTTGTAGCTTCCCTTTTACAAGCAAATGTCTCTATTGTTAATGATATTGCAGGCAACTCAGCAGTGACTGTAAAAGCATTACAAAATGGAGATATCATCAACGTTTATGCTGACGGTTCTTTAATTGGAACAGCGCCAGCAGATGGCAATGGCATAGCAAAAGTAGCTACCGATCTAGCACCTAATGGTGGCGTGATCAGTGTAAGTCTTGTTCGTAATACAGTAGAAAGTGCAGCAATCCAGGTTGGATATGGCTCTATCTTAATTCCAGCTATTCCTTCGCAAGATATTGTACCTGCCAATAATTATGGCGATAACGACACAGTCACAATAGAAAATCTAGATGAAGGTCAAAAAATAAATATTTACTCAGGGTCAGATTTAATCGGTACTGGAACGGCTTTAGCTAATGGTATAACGGTTATTGATGTAATCTTAATCCCAACAGGTGGTGCAATTAGTGCTACTGTAGAATATTTGGGATTAGAAAGTGAACCGGTTTCTGTTAATTATCCGACAGAAATCGTACCTCCTATTCCAGCAGCTTCGATTACTGTTGTGAATAATACAGGTAACTCAGATACCGTTACAGTTACGGGTTTACCAGAAGGAAATAAAGTTACAATAGCAGAAGCGGGTTCCATTTTAGGTACAGGAACTGTAGCTGCAAGCGGAAGTGTTACTTTAAATGTGACTTTGAATTCAACAGGCGGTACGATCTCAGCTACAAATACACACAGTTCTATTGATAGTGTACCAACACCTGTTGTGTATCTGGCTGAACCGACTCCTGTCTTGGCACTACCAGATATTCAAGTGCTCAATAATGTTGGTAATAGCGATACGATTAAAGTAAGTAATGTTCAATCAGGCGATATGATTTGGATACTGGATTCAAATAATACTGTTTTGGGAACAGGCATTGCAGATGGTAGTGGTCTAGTAACTATTCAACTTGAATTATTACCAGCAGGCGGACAAGTATCCGTAATTCTATCTCGTAACCAAGTAAACAGTAATATTGTAAATGTTACGTATGCAGCAGAAGCAGTTGCTCCACCAGCAGATACACCGACAGCCGAGTTCACACAAGTTCAAGGTGTTGATGGAGTTGTTACGGTGATAGGTATGGTCGAAGGAGAAATAGCCAAAGTATACGACGACGATGATCAGATTTTAGGTACAGGTGTAGCTAACTTGGATGGACAAGCAATTGTTAATTTTAAATTCTTGAAAGCTCAAGGTAGATTGTTTGCTCGTGTAATAATTAATGGTGTAGAAACGACAGTGAATACATTTGATTATCAAGGTATTCAAGTGCCAGTTGATCCAGCGACACCAACAGCAGTGTTATCTGATATTGTTGGAGATCAAGGAACAGTTAGTGTAGCTAATGCTACAAACGGCTCTACAGTGAAAGTATACAGTGAAGATGAGCAGGTATTAGGTACAGCGATAGTGGGTACGGATGGTACTATTATCTTGAACTTTACTTTTCCAAATACTCAAGGCGAATTGTCAGTGCGAGTGACAGTGAATGGAACGGAAACGGAAATCGCAACATTACCATACAGTGGCATCGATATTCCAACGACACCAACACCTGATGCTGTATTGTCAGATATTACAGGAGATCAAGGAACAGTGGATATCACTGGTGTGGCAGTCGGCGAAGTGGTGAAAGTATACGACGCAGACAACAACGTATTAGGAACAGCCGTAGCTGGAAATAATGGAACAGCACAAATTATATTCACGTTCCCGAACGCACAAGGAGAATTGTCAGTACGAGTAGTTATTAATGGAACAGAGACTGAGATCGCAACATTGCCATACAGTGGCATCGATATTCCAACGACACCAACACCTGATGCTGTATTGTCAGATATTACAGGTGATCAAGGAACAGTGAACATCACTGGAGTGGCAGTCGGCGAAGTGGTGAAAGTATACGACGCAGACGACAACGTATTAGGAACAGCCGTAGCTGGAAATAATGGAACAGCACAAATCGTATTTACATTCCCGAACGCACAAGGAGAATTGTCAGTACGAGTGACAGTGAATGGAACAGAAACGGAAATTGCAACATTGCCATACAGTGGCATTGATATTCCAACAACGCCAACGCCTGATGCTGTATTGTCAGATATCACAGGTGACCAAGGAACCGTCAATATTACTGGAGTAGCAGTCGGCGAAGTGGTGAAAGTATACGACGCAGACGACAATGTATTAGGAACAGCCGTAGCAGGAAATAATGGAACAGCACAAATCGTATTTACATTCCCGAACGCACAAGGAGAATTGTCAGTACGAGTAACCATCAATGGAACTGAAACTGAAATTACAACCTTGCCATACAGCGGTATTGATATTCCAACGACACCAACGCCTGATGCTGTATTGTCAGATATCACAGGTGATCAAGGAACAGTGAACATCACTGGAGTGGCAGTCGGCGAAGTCGTGAAAGTATACGATGCAGACGACAACGTTCTAGGAACAGCCGTAGCTGGAAGTAATGGAACAGCACAAATCGTATTTACATTCCCGAACGCACAAGGGGAATTGTCAGTACGAGTGAACATTAATGGAACGGAAACGGAAATCGCAATATTACCATACAGTGGAGTTGTCATTCCAACGACACCAACGCCTGATGCTGTATTGTCAGACATCGCAGGTGACCAAGGAACAGTGAACATCACTGGAATAGCAGTCGGCGAAGTGGTGAAAGTATACGACGCAGACGACAATGTATTAGGAACAGCAGTAGCCGGAAGCAATGGAACAGCACAAATCGTATTTACTTTCCCGAATGCACAAGGGGAATTGTCAGTACGAGTGAACATTAATGGAACGGAAACTGAAATTACAACATTGCCATACAGTGGAATCGACATTCCAACGACACCAACACCAAGCGCAGCATTGACAGACATCACAGGTGATCAAGGAACCGTCAATATCACAGGAGTAGCTGTTGGTGAAGTCGTGAAAGTATACGACACAGACGACAACGTATTAGGAACAGCAGTAGCTGGAAATAATGGAACAGCACAAATCGTATTTACATTCCCGAACGCACAAGGAGAATTGTCAGTACGAGTAGTTATTAATGGAACCGAAACTGAGATTACAACATTGCCATACAGTGGAATCGACATTCCAACGACACCAACACCAAGTGCAGCATTGACAGACATCACAGGTGATCAAGGAACGGTCAATATCACAGGAGTAGCTGTTGGTGAAGTCGTGAAAGTATACGACACAGACGACAACGTATTAGGAACAGCAGTAGCTGGAAATAATGGAACAGCACAAATCGTATTCACATTCCCAGATGCACAAGGAGAATTGTCAGTACGAGTGAACATCAATGGAACGGACACAGAAATCGCAACGTTGCCATACAGTGGCATTGATATTCCAACGACACCAACACCAAGCGCAGCATTGACAGACATCACAGGTGATCAAGGAACGGTCAATATTACTGGAGTAGCTGTTGGTGAAGTCGTCAAAGTATACGATACAGACGACAACGTTCTAGGCACAGCCGTAGCTGGAAGTAATGGAACAGCACAAATCGTATTTACATTCCCAGATGCACAAGGAGAATTGTCAGTACGAGTAACCATCAATGGAACCGAGACCGAAATTACAACATTGCCATACAGTGGAATTGACATTCCAACGACACCAACACCTGATGCTGTAATTACAGATATCATCGGTGATCGAGGAACAGTAAGAATTACTGGTGTTACAGCAGCAGCTCCAGTCAATATTTATAGTGCTAATAATGAATTGCTTGCTACAGGAACAGCAGATGGAAGCGGACAAGTAACATTGACATTTGTATTCCCAGATGCTCAAGGAGAATTGTCAGTGCGAGTAACGACAAATGGATTGGAAACTGAAGTTGCGTCCTTACCATACAGCGGTATTGATATTCCAACGACACCAACACCAAGCGCAACATTATCAGACATCACAGGTGATCAAGGAACCGTCAATATCACAGGAGTAGCAGTCGGCGAAGTCGTAAAAGTATACGACGCAGACGATAACGTTTTAGGCACAGCCGTAGCTGGAAGCAATGGAACAGCACAGATCGTATTCACATTCCCGAACGCACAAGGGGAATTGTCAGTACGAGTAACACTGAATGGAACGGAAACGGAAATCGCAACATTACCATACAGTGGAGTTGTCATTCCAACGACTCCAACGCCTGATGCAGTATTATCAGACATCGTAGGTGACCAAGGAACAGTGAACATCACTGGAATAGCAGTCGGCGAAGTGGTGAAAGTATACGACGCAGACAACAACGTATTAGGAACAGCAGTAGCCGGAAGTAATGGAACAGCACAAATCGTATTCACATTCCCGAACGCACAAGGAGAATTGTCAGTACGAGTGAACATCAATGGAACTGATACCGAAATTGCAACCTTGCCATACAGCGGCATTGACATTCCAACGACACCAACACCAAGCGCAACATTATCAGACATTACAGGTGATCAAGGAACCGTCAGTATCACAGGAGTAGCAATCGGCGAAACAGTAACAGTATATGACGCAGACGACAACGCTCTAGGCACAGCCGTAACTGGAAGTAATGGAACAGCGCAAATCGTATTCACATTCCCGAATGCACAAGGAGAATTGTCAGTACGAGTGAACATCAATGGAACTGATACCGAAATTGCAACCTTGCCATACAGCGGCATTGACATTCCAACGACACCAACACCAAGCGCAACATTATCAGACATTACAGGTGATCAAGGAACCGTCAGTATCACAGGAGTAGCAATCGGCGAAACAGTAACCGTGTATGACGCAGACGACAACGCTCTAGGAACAGCCGTAACTGGAAGTAATGGAACAGCGCAAATCGTATTTACATTCCCGAATGCACAAGGAGAATTGTCAGTACGAGTGAACATCAATGGAACTGATACCGAAATTGCAACCTTGCCATACAGCGGAATTGATATTCCAACAACACCAACACCAGCCGCTGATCTTACTAATATTACGGGAGATCAAGGAACAGTGACTGTAAGTGGAGTAGCTGTTGGAAATACAATTTCAATCTATAGTGAAGCCAATAACGTATTAGCAACGGGAACAGCTAATGCTAATGGAGAAGCAGTATTAACATTTACTTTCCCGAATGCACAAGGTGAGTTATCTGTACGTATAACGATTAATGGAACCGAGACTGAAATCACAACATTACCGTACAGTGGGATCGATATTCCAACGACCCCAGCACCAGCCGCTGACATTACAACCATTACGGGAGATCAAGGAACAGTAACCGTAAGTGGAGTAGCTGTTGGAAATACAGTTTCGATCTATAGCGAAGCTAATGAAGTATTAGCAACGGGAACAGCTAATGCCAATGGAGAAGCAGTATTAACATTTACCTTCCCGAATGCACAAGGTGAGTTGTCGGTACGTGTAACAGCTAATGGAACCGAAACAGAGATTGGTACACTGCCATATAGTGGAGTTGAAGTTCCAACAGACCCTACTACACCTGCAACACCAGTTGTAAATCTAGTTGATGTTCAAGGGACACAAGGAACGATTGAGTTAAGTGGATTACAAGCAGGAGATGTAGTCACCGTACAAAGTGATGTCTATGGACAAGGTACAGTTCAGTTAGGAACTATTACGATTGGAGCAGACGGAAATGGAAATGTTAATATCCAACTTCCAGCTTCTGAAGGACAATTGGTAATTACACTGAATCGTAACGGCAATACAAGTGTTCTTCAGACGATTAATTATCGTGAAGGAGAAACACCGCCGCCAACCAATCCACCAACGAACCCAGGAACATCGGATGATGACGACAATGTAGGATCTAATCGTACACCAGGAGTTCTAGGAATACCGGCACCTGTCACAGCAGCAACTGTAGATACACCAGTACCCGCTGTAGAAGAGCCAGTAACCCCTCCAACAGATAATGCTGTTGAAGCAGCTAGTGGAGAGGCAACAGATGTAGAACTAGATAATGCTGACAAGATTACTCTAGTGACGACAGATAAACAGAACTTCAGCGATGTGAGTGGACATTGGGCAGAAGCAGAGATTAACCGACTACAAGATTTGTCTATTTTGAATGGTGTCGGCGATAATAATTATGATCCAAATGCATTGATTACGCGTGCGCAGTTCACACAAATGATCAATAACTTATTGAAGCTATCACCAAACACATCCAGTAAAGCATATTCAGACGTTACAACAGACAAATGGTACTACAATGCTATCAATGCAGTATCTGCTACAGGCATCACGAAAGGATATACAGACGATTCTTACCAACCAGATCAACAGATTACACGTGAAGAAATGTCGAATATCCTTACTAACACATTAAGCTATTTAGAGCCATCGACATCGTTTGACACAGATGCTAATCAGACGCTTACACCATTTAGAGATAGTAATAACACATCCGATTGGGCAAAAGAAAGCCTTGCAACAACAGTAAACGAAGGTATTATGCAAGGTAGACCTAATGGATTAATCTCACCAAAAGACAATACAACACGTGCAGAAGCAGCAATGACGATCTCACGCTTAATGCAAAAAATGGCAGAAAAATTTAACATCACAGAATAAGCAAAGTCACATGATATCTTTTTATTAAAAATAGATGGTACGATTCGTAAAAGAATCTGCCATCTATTTTTTTAAAATCAAAAATTGGGATAATTTGCTATAACGAAAATAAGTGAAGTAACCGTTCTATTAAGTATAGAGCTGTGTACAAGGAGGTTGAGTATGGAACACATGTATATTCATTACAATTTTACAATTGTCGCATTATCTTTAGTCATTTCGATATTGGCGTCTTATATCGCATTGAATCTGGCAAATAAAGTCTCTCAATCGAGAGGTACACATAAAATCATATGGTTAGGTTCAGGTTCTTTTGTAATGGGTGGCGGGATCTGGGCGATGCATTTTGTAGGGATGCTGGCTTTTCATACAGGTGTCAATATTCGTTATGATGTAGGGACTACCTTTTTATCTGCTTTTGCCAGCATAAGTGCGTCTTTCATAGCCTTTTATGTCACGTTAGATTCTGTGATGCGCTTGTGGAAAATAGCCGTAGGTGGAGCAGCGATGGGTATAGGGATTGTAACCATGCATTATACCGGAATGGCCGCCATGGAGATGGATGCTGAAATTACGTACAATCCTTTTTATTTGATGTTATCTGTTCTTGTGGCTTTGGGAGCGTCGTATGCTGCTTTATTTTTATTCCGTCGTTTTCGGAATCGACCGAACTTCAGTCTCTGGAAATTGTATAGTTCGATTGTGATGGGGTTTGCAATATCTGGTATGCATTATACAGGGATGGCGGCAGCTCAATTTCACTATACACATACCGATTCAGCAGATGAGTCGATGAAAGGACAACTGTTTTTGATTACAGGGGTTGCTGTTGTGACGTTTTTGATTTTGGCTGTTTCATGGGCTGCGATTTTTGTAGAACGTCATATTCTGGAACGTATGGCCTATAGTGATCCATTAACAGGTTTACCGAATCGACATGGATTACACCGTTATTTTGAAAAAGAATTTAAGTCGCAAAAAGCAGGTGCTGTTCTTTTTCTAGACTTAGATCGGTTCAAGTCAATCAATGATACGCTTGGACATGATATCGGTGATGAATTACTGGTCGAAGTAGCACGCAGACTTAAACTGTATATGATGGATCAGGGCGTTGTTTTCCGCTTAGGTGGGGATGAGTTTTTGATTGCAACAAATAAAGGGATGACCGAAGAGATTGAACAGCTTGCAGAACAAATTTTAGAGGTGATTAAGAAGCCCTATCAATTAGGAGGCATTGAGTTATTTGTCACTGGCAGTATAGGTATTGCTCTAGTGCCTCAACACGGGTATGAACGTTCTTTTCTGATGCGTGCAGCAGATACAGCTATGTATGTATCCAAAAGTTCAGGAAAAAACAAATACAGTATATTTAGTGAAGATATGAATCGTCGTCAGATTCGAAGAATGGAATTGGAAAATGATCTACGGCGAGCGTTTGAAAGTAAACAACTCTTTATTGTGTATCAGCCGAAATGGGATTCATTGCATGATCGTTTGACAGGAATGGAAGCTTTATTACGCTGGAACCATCCAGAATTGGGGATGGTATCTCCAGCAGAGTTTATTCCTGTTGCAGAAGAAACAGGTTTGATCATGTTGATTACTCATTGGATGCTAGAAGAAACGTGTCAGCAGAATTTGACCTGGCAAACGCAACATCATATCTATGTCCCTATTTCAGTGAATATGTCAGCGCGGATGTTTGAATGTCCCAAATTTGCAAGCAATGTAGAAAAGGTGATCCAAGACACAGGCATTGAAGCTCGTTATGTAGAGCTAGAGATTACTGAATCCATTGCGATGAACGGTATCGAAGGCACTGTAGAACAGTTGCAATATATACAGCAATTGGGAGTCAAGATTTCACTAGATGATTTTGGCACCGGTTATTCATCATTAGGCATTTTGGATGAAATTCCGATTGATATTCTGAAGATCGATCAGATCTTTATTCGAAAAAGCGATATTCCTTCCAAGCAAGCCATTATTAGCACGATTGTCGCTATTGCTGATAATCTAAATTTAGATTTAGTGGCAGAAGGTGTAGAGACCCAAGAACAAGTCGAATTTTTGCAATCTAAAGGCTGTTATGTGATGCAAGGTTACTATTATGGTCGGCCCATGACCATTTCACAAATGGATCAATGGATACAAGCTTCTAATCAAAAGATGTCGCTAGCAGAGTAAATCTTCTGCCTATAGCGACATCTTTTTTTAGATTAAGAATCCAATAGTAGTGTAGTAGGCATCGCATTTTTGGCAGAAACATAAAGATGATTTTTGATATAAAAGCGCCAAGGTTTACTTGCGTATTCTTCAGCATAATCTATATTGATTCGAGGTCCACATTCAATTTCAAATGACTCGTTTTCCAGATCAGGCGATTGTTCTAGGCGAAGTAAGCCCCCACTAGCGAGCAAATTTATACCATTTAAAGACTTATCAATCGCTAATGCCTGACAGAGCTTACCTGGGCCATTGGATAGATTGCGCATACGGCGTGAATCGGTGGGTCTTAAAGTAGTCATTAATTGCTCGTCTCGCTTTGTTAAAGGTTCTACGGCACGAATAAGTACAGCTTGTGGATCATCAACATCGCCAGTGACTACATTTACACAATGATACATACCATAGATCAGATAGACGTAAGAAGTTCCACCTTGTCTAAACATCATTTCAGTACGAGCTGTTCGACGATTACCATAAGCATGACTTCCTTTATCTTCAGCACCACCATAGCTCTCTGTCTCAACGATGCGACAGCGTATTTCACCTGCTGGAGTTATTCGGCTAATGATTTGACCCAGTAGACGTGGAGCCGCATCAAGTGCCTTCATTTGGACAATATCTGAGATGTTCATGGATTCGACTCCTTTTTTAAAATGTATGATCTTTTTGTATCGTAGGATTCTATACGAATGGCTTTAAAGTTCCTTTTGCAGTCTAGTCTTATATCGCGTATAATGCGAAATGAATGTGGTAACATCGACCTTTTCGATTCCGATAAATATATGTGAAAGAAGGTAATAAATATGGAATTATGGTATACCGAAAAACAAACGCCGGTATTCGGCATTACAGCAAAAATTCGTGAGACACTTGTTACTGAAAAAACAGAATTTCAAGATTTAGCGATGATCGATACAGAAGAATTCGGACGCATGCTCGTACTGGATGGCATGGTTATGACTACCGTTAAAGATGAATTCGTTTATCATGAAATGGTTGCTCATCCTGCATTGAATACGCACCCTAACCCTAAGCATGTATTAGTTGTTGGCGGCGGCGATGGTGGCGTTATTCGTGAAGTATTGAAGCACCCAGAAGTAGAAAAAGCAGTATTGGTTGAAATCGATGGTAAAGTGATCGAATATTCCAAAAAATACCTACCTGAAATCGCTGGCGAACTCGACAACCCGCGTGTTGAAGTATTGGTTAACGACGGTTATATGCACATTATTGAAAACAAAAATAAATATGATGTGATTATGGTTGATTCTACAGAGCCTGTAGGACCTGCTGCTCCACTATTTGAACGTGGATTCTATCAAGGAATCTATGAAGCACTGAAAGAAGACGGAATCTTTGTAGCGCAAACCGATAATCCTTGGTTCAAAGCTGATCTGATTCAACAAGTTAATAAAGATGTAAAAGAAATTTTCCCAATCGTACATGTATACGGTGCTAATATTCCGACATATCCTAGTGGTCTATGGACATTTACAATGGGTAGCAAAGTACATGATCCACTTCAAGTTGACGAAGCGTCTATTCCTGAAATGGAAAGCAACAAATATTATACACCACGTCTACATAAAGCGGCATTTGTTTTGCCTAAATTTGTAGAAGATCTGTGCAAATAAGAGATTTATTTTAGAAATAAGTGAGTGAATTGAGAAGATCTGTATCCTCTTTTATATAATATAGAAGAAGACAGGTCTTCTTTTTGTATGAATAAGGGTAATATTATATAGTACATAGACGAATATTCCATGTATGTAACATATTCTAGGAGGATGAATAGATGAAGATGAACAATAATCGTGTTTCATATGGATCGTATCCATCGTTAAGTATAATGATGGTATTAGTTTTGTTACTAGGAATGGTTGGATTCAGTGCAACTCCTGTATCTGCCAAAACGTCAAAAGCATGTGATGTGAATAGTTCTACTCTTCAATCTCAGTTGGAGCAAGGGCGTTCATCTAGCATTCAAGAAGATATTCATTTTACCGATACCGATTTTCTGAGTCAGACGACAGGTCGAGCAGCAGGAAATGGATTTTTGATCGGTACATCGGATAGTGGATGTCACTGGCAAAAAATTTATACGGGTACATGGCAGTTCAGTCAGATTGAATTTAGTAACAATACACAAGGATGGGCATTGGCCAGTGCAAAATCTGGACAAAAACCTGTATTTTTAACGACAACCGATGGCGGAGCAACTTGGAAAAGTCCGTATAAAGGTAATATTAGATTTAACAAAATCGATAAGAAATCAGGCAGTACAGGTTTTGCATATACCACATCAGGTGTATACAAAACGATAAATGGTGGCGCAGCATGGACAGCGATTCCTACACCTGCGAATACGCGCGGTGGTTATTTTCAGGATAGCAATACAGGTTGGGTAGTCAAAACAGTATCAGGTAGCAACAGTGGCTACCGTATTATGCAGACAATCGATGGTGGTAACAAATGGACAACAGCGCTTAGCGTAGGTTCACTTGAAGTCTCTGGTGGAGAAATTTATGCGAGTGGTAAGCAAGTATGGGCAATCTTGTATGGCGGAGCAGGTATGTCTCAAGTTTCTTACTCGGTCTATGCAAGCTCAGATAGCGGCAAAAGTTGGCGTCAAGTCTTTGGACAATCGACAGCCGGCGGTGGCAAAGCACCGGGTACAGGCGCTCTAGGTAATGGTGAAGGACCTGCCCAACCGGGTGGACATCCAGGTAATATGCAATTTGTAGGCAGTACGATTGCTTATCTTGCAGGCGGATCACCAGCGGGTGGTAAAGTAGCGGTTGGACGATCTCTGGACAGTGGCAAAACGTGGAACAATATGCCAGCTACAATTGATGGTATCAGCGCAGACATTTCGTTTTTAAGTCAAAATGTAGGCTATCTGGCTGTAACCGATTCGTTAACGCCAGCGATCTATACGACCAAAGACGGTGGTAAAACATGGTCTGCTACATTAAAATTTGTAGCTACAGATAAACAGTAAGCATAAAGTAGAAGCGACTCTATACGGAGTCGCTTTTCTTTTCGTGTATATTTTGTAGAGACAGAAGTCAATGACATGGATCAGAATCTAAAGCATATTACAATAAAAACGTATTTTTTTGCTTAGAATCTCTACGTACGGTTCAATATAATGGTACAATAGAAGAGATTGAGCTTATTGAATTAATCGTGAAAATGTTCTATATTCAACAAGCTAACATGGCGCATCATCAAAAATGGAGCTGGATCTTATGACTGAATTCAATCAGGTACAATTGACATTGCATAGCGATCAAGATGGAGAGCAAAGCACAACTCAATTTATCGGGCAGGCTTTTCAAAAAGGCAGCAGTTTATATATTCGTTACACTGAATCCGCAGATACTCTTCAGCAGGAAGTTCGTACTGTCGTGAAGATCGATGATCACGAAGTGAAAATTATGAGACGTGGTGGGGTAGAATCAGATCAGACTTTTCGTCAAGAAAAGCAACTACCTGGTTCGTATCGTTCGCCGTTTATGACATTTGCACTTTCGACACACACCACACAATTGACACAAGAGCTAGATGGACATCTTGGACGTGTAAACTGGGAATACGAATTGTATGTGCATGAAGAGCTTACAGGGACATTTAAGATCAGTTTACATATACAGGCATTGGATACGCACGAAATAGACGAAGTGTGAACCATGCGAACACAGGAGGAGCAGTAGAAGATGACACGTAATCCATTGGAACAAAGCCGCAGTGCAGTGAAAGAAGCTGTGCATGCAGCAGTAATCGCAGCTAATATTGTAAGTAGTGAAGAAGTACCTGAAGTGGTGCTTGAAGTACCTAAAGACAAAGCGCACGGAGACTTAGCAACCAATATTGCGATGCAGTTAACTCGAATCGCTAAAAAGAATCCACGTCAGATCGCCGAAGATATTATCGCTAACCTCGATCTTAAACAAGGCGATATTGAACACGCTGAGATTGCAGGACCTGGATTTATCAACTTTACGCTGAACAAAAGTTATCTATATCCTGTTATCCAAGTTGTCGCAGAACAAGGTGAAAACTATGGACGTATCGAACATGGTAAAGGCGAAAAAGTCGAAGTTGAGTTTGTTAGTGCGAACCCAACAGGTAGTCTACATTTAGGACATGCTCGTGGAGCTGCTTTTGGTGACGCATTGTGTAATATTTTTGACTTTGCAGGTTACCAAGTCACTCGTGAATACTATATTAATGATGCAGGTAATCAGGTATCGAACTTGAGTAGCTCGATTGAAGCTCGTTATTTGCAAGAACTTGGACAAGATGCAGCGATGCCCGAAGATGGTTATCATGGTGCAGATATCAAAGGCTTCGCTAAAGAATTAGTAGCACAAGAAGGCGACCGTCTATTATCGCAATCACCGGGTGAGCGAGCTGCCTTTTTCCGTCAATATGGTCTTGAGAAAGAATTGCAAAAAATTCAGCGTGATCTAGAAGCATTCCGCGTGAAGTTCGATATCTGGTTTAGTGAGACTTCGCTATATGAGACAGGTCAAGTACTAGACGCATTGGATGAGCTACGTGAGCGTGGAGAAGTCTATGAACTGGATGGCGCAACATGGCTTCGTACGACTGCTTATGGCGATGATAAAGACCGCGTATTGATCAAAAACGATGGTACGTATACGTATTTGACACCAGATATCGCTTATCACAAAGATAAATACGGTCGTGGTTACGATAAAATGATCAATATCTGGGGTGCAGATCATCATGGATATATTCCACGGATGAAAGCAGCGATGCAGGGATTGGGTAACGATCCTGAGAAATTGGTCGTGCTGATTGCGCAAATGGTTAGTCTTTTCCAAGATGGCGAGAAAGTCAAAATGTCCAAACGTACAGGTAAAGCTGTAACGATGGAAGACTTGATGGCAGAAGTAGGCGTAGATGCTATTCGTTATTTCTTCACGATGCGCAGTATCGATTCTCATCTTGATTTTGATATGGATTTGGCGATCTCGACTTCTAACGAAAATCCTGTGTTCTATGTTCAATATGCACATGCACGGATTTGTAGTATTTATCGTCAAGCCGAAGAGCAAGGTATCCAGTTGCCTGAGTTATCTGCAATTGATTACAGCTTATTAACAAGTGAGCATGAATATAATCTATTGCACAAAATGGGCGAATTGCCTCAAGAAGTTGCCCTAGCAGCTGAGAACTATGCTCCACACCGCCTGATTCGCTATGTCTACGAGCTAGCATCTATGATGCATAGTTATTACAAAGCAGAGCGTACACTGACAGACAACGAAGCACAAACAGCTGCTCGTCTGGCTTTGTTAGGTAGCGTTCGTACTGTTATTGTGAACGTACTTCGACTTGTTGGAGTATCTGCACCAGAGCGTATGTAATCGACGAATATTGGTACAAATTTAAAACGTTATATCTCAAAACATGCAAATCATCCGATTTTTTGTAAAAAACTTGATTTTTGCTGATAAATAGGTTTTACTTAACTCAGCATTTTGCATTTTTTGTGCGAAAAAACGTGAATGATAAAGCGTGAAAATGGATCCGAGAGGAAGTGTCCGTAAGTGAGTACACCGCAAGAATTAAAAATCGATCCGGAAAAGGTACACGAAATTCCGATGGTAGATTTGGCTGTTGCTATTTTGAAAAAAATCAATACGCCTCTATACTACCGTGACCTTATGAAGGAAGTTGCAGAACTACGTGGCTTTACTAAAGCACAAACTGATGAATATATCGCTCAACTATATACTGAAATTAATGTAGATGGTCGTTTTGCCTGTGTAGGTACAAACCTATGGGGTCTTAAACGTTGGTATCCGCTTGAGCGTGCAGAAGATCCAATCGCTAATGCGAAGCGTCCTCGTATTATCAACGATGAAGAAGACGATGATATCGAAGACGAAGAATTCAATAACGAAGATGTTGTTGATGCAGATGAGCCGGAAGATGAGAACTACGATGCAGTAGATGAAGATTCCGATGATATCTTTGTTGACGGTGAAGATGATGATGAAGATAAAGCTGATCTTGTTATCGACGACGAAGATGATGACGACGATGAAGACGAAGATGAAGAATATGTAGAAGAAGATAAGAAAGATTAATCTTCTATCAATAAGGATCAAAGTCTGCCTGTTTTAGGCAGGCTTTTTTTCTTGAGGATATGTCTTGACACGGTATTAAGATACAGAGTAAACTATTGCTTGGGCTTATCATTTAAACCTATAACTAAACGTATACGCATTTTCTCAAATGCTGTAATAAATAAAAGTGCCCCGTAGCTACGGGTGTCACTTTTTTTGTTTTTTATAAGGAAAAGGGGCTGTGTAACCCCCCATATATCGCCGGAATTTCTGGAAAATAATTAGGAGGTCATACAGTGGCAAAGTATATTTTTGTAACAGGCGGAGTCGTATCATCACTCGGCAAAGGTATCACAGCGGCATCACTTGGTAGGTTGTTAAAGAACAGAGGTTTGAAAGTAACGATTCAGAAGTTTGACCCGTATATCAATATCGATCCAGGTACAATGAGTCCTTACCAGCATGGTGAAGTATTCGTAACTGATGATGGTGCAGAGACAGATCTAGATCTAGGACATTACGAGCGTTTTATTGATATTAACTTGTCCAAAAACAGTAACGTAACAACAGGTAAAGTATATTCCTCCGTAATTAGCAAAGAACGTCGTGGCGAATATTTGGGTGGAACAGTACAGGTGATTCCACACATTACAAATGAAATCAAAGAGCGTGTATTCCGTGCAGGTCGTGAATCAGGTTCTGATATCGTAATTACCGAAATCGGGGGTACAGTAGGTGATATTGAAAGCCTTCCGTTCCTTGAAGCAATTCGTCAGATCAAAAGCGATGTAGGTCGCGACAATGTGATGTATATCCATGTAACTTTGATTCCTTATATCAAAGCAGCAGGTGAAGTGAAAACAAAGCCAACACAACATAGTGTTAAAGAATTACGTAGTATCGGTATCCAACCGAATGTGATTGTATGCCGTACAGAGTATGAATTGTCTGAAGATATGAAAGCTAAAATTGCATTGTTCTGTGATATTGATGCTAATGCTGTAGTTGAATGTCGTGATGCTTCTTCTCTTTATGAAGTGCCACTAAATCTACGTGATGAAGGTCTAGATGAGATCGTAGTAAATCATCTCAAACTAGATACACCTCAACCAGATATGACGGAATGGCAGAGCCTATTAGATCGTATCAAAAACTTGGAAAAAACAGTCGAGATTGCGATTGTTGGTAAGTATGTAGCCTTACATGATGCTTACTTGAGTGTGGTTGAATCATTGTCTCATGCAGGATATCATGCGAATGCAGATGTCAAATTGCGTTGGGTCAATGCAGAAGAAATTACAGACGAGAACGTACATGAATTGCTTGGCGGTGTGGGTGGTATCCTCGTTCCAGGTGGTTTCGGCGATCGTGGTATTGAAGGCAAAATCAGTGCAATTCGCTATTCCCGTGAACGCAGTATTCCTTACTTCGGTATTTGTTTAGGTATGCAAGTATCTGTTATCGAATATGCACGTGCTTTTGCAGGATTAGAAGGAGCAAATAGTTCTGAAATTAATCCAGCTACACCTTATCCGGTAATTGACTTGTTACCAGAACAAAAAGATATCGAAGATTTAGGAGGTACAATGCGTCTTGGATTGTATCCTTGTAAATTACAACCAGGTTCACTGGCTATGGAATGTTACGGTGAAGAGTTAGTATATGAGCGTCACCGTCACCGGTATGAATTCAACAACCAATACCGTGAGCAAATCGAGAATATGGGTATGAAGATCTCGGGTACTTCACCAGATGGTCGATTGGTAGAAATCGTCGAAGTTCCAGAACACCCTTGGTTCTTAGCAGTACAATTCCATCCAGAATTTACTTCTCGTCCGAACCGTCCACAACCGTTATTCCGTGAATTTGTCAAAGCATCACTTGCACATCAAGGCTAATCAATAGATGATGATAAGGCGACTTCTTTCTTCCATTCGTGAAGAAAGAAGTCGCCTTTTTATGTATACATACACGTATTTATCCTAACTAGCTTCTCAATAAGATCAATTAACTATATAATTAACCTAATAAAATAGTTATTACAATTAGTGACTAATATTAGAAAGTAAACCTAATTTTTGTCGAAACAAATTTGGGAACAAGCAGGAAATGTACGATAAAAAGCGAATTTATATACTATGTTATCCGACGTCAATTTTGATATCTGTAAACTAATCGTTTGAATTGTACGTTCCTCCTCATTCTAATCAAGAAAAAATCACAGCATACTATTCTAGCAACGATGAAGGGAAGGATGACCCGTGGAACAGAAGAAAATCCTTATTGTCGATGATCAAAACGGAATTCGAATTTTACTTATGGAACTTTTCGGTAATGAAGGTTACCAAATGTATCAGGCAGCAAATGGTAAAGCGGCGCTTGAAGTGGTAGAGCAAGATACACCTGACCTTGTTCTTCTGGATATGAAAATTCCAGGTATGGATGGATTAGAAATTTTAAAACATATCAAATCAACGCATCCGCAAATTAAAGTGATTATGATGACAGCTTATGGAGAATTAGATATTATCAAACAAGCTAAGGATTTAGGCGCTATCAGTCATTTCACCAAACCTTTTGATATTGATGAAATGAGAAATGTAGTGGATCAAAACCTGCGGGGTAATCAAGTCGATCAGCAAAAATAGAATCCTATCCTACAAAGATAGGTTTTTTGCTATGCAAAGACGCATAGTTCTTTTTAAATTGCTTGTTTAGTATTTGAAGTGGGTTGTGTTATAATAAGCAACGTATGCGAGTATCGGCTTACAAATACCATCATTCTCAAGGAGGATATCATTATGCCATTAGTATCTATGACAGACATGTTAAACAAAGCACTTGAAGGAAAATATGCAGTGGGTCAATACAACATCAATAACCTGGAGTGGACTCAAGCGATTCTGGGAGCAGCGGAAGAAGAAAAATCACCAGTAATCCTTGGTGTATCTGAAGGTGCTGCACGTCATATGGGCGGATTCACTACTGTTGTTAAAATGGTAGAAGGATTGATTCATGACTTGAAAGTTACAGTTCCAGTTGCTATTCACTTGGATCATGGTTCTAGCTTTGACAAATGTAAAGAAGCAATCGATGCTGGATTTACATCTGTAATGATCGATGGATCTCACCATTCAATCGACGAAAATATCGAAATGACTAAAAAAGTAGTTGAATATGCACACGCTAAAGGCGTTTCTGTTGAAGCTGAAGTTGGTACTGTAGGCGGACAAGAAGATGACGTTATCGGTGGTATCATGTATGCTGATCTTAACGAATGTGTACGTATCGTTAAAGAAACAGGTATCGATACATTAGCTCCAGCATTGGGTTCTGTACACGGTCCTTACCACGGCGAGCCTAACTTAGGCTTCAAAGAAATGGAAGCAGTTCGTGACGCAGTTCAAATTCCATTGGTATTGCACGGTGGTACTGGTATTCCTACAAACGATATCAACAAAGCAATCTCTTTGGGAACATCCAAAATCAACGTAAATACAGAGAACCAAATCGTATTTGCAAAAGCAGTTCGCGAAGTACTTGCTGCTAAACCAGATGCTTACGATCCTCGTACATTTATTGTTCCAGGTCGCGATGCTATCAAACAAACAGTTATCGGTAAAATCCGTGAGTTTGGCACAAGCAACAAAGCATAAGAATATTGTTTTTGTATAAGACATTTTAAATAATAGATTGTGGGAAGAACACCGCCTAGTCGGTGTCTTTCCATTTTCATTACCAAAATTCAACATCACGTATCGTTTACCGGATGCAAAACACGTAGGGGGACATTAAGCTTTATGGAAAAATTAATGATTAGTGGCGGACGCCCGTTGCAGGGAACTGTAACGATCAGCGGTGCAAAAAATAGTGCCATTGCGCTTATTCCTGCGGCATTGCTTGCGGAATCGGAAGTCGTGTTGGATAACTTGCCGCTATTAAGCGATGTAGCCGTTTATGCAGAAATTTTAGAAAATCTTGGAGCAAGTGTAAGCTGGCATGAAAGTGAAAACCAGATGCGTATTAATCCAAGTGATGTCAGATCTATTCCTATGCCGAATGGACCTGTCAAAAAGTTAAGAGCTTCGTATTACATGATGGGTGCACTACTTGGACGTTTTGGAGAAGCAACGATCGGTTTGCCAGGAGGATGTAATTTTGAGCCTCGTCCTATCGATCAACATATCAAAGGTTTTGAAGCTTTAGGAGCGACAGTAACGAATGAGCATGGTTCTATTCATTTATATGCTAAAGAATTACGTGGAGCTAAGATTTATTTGGACGTTGCAAGTGTAGGAGCAACGATTAATATCATGCTTGCGGCTGCAAGAGCCAAAGGGCACACTATTATTGAAAACGCGGCGAAAGAGCCTGAGATTATAGATGTAGCAACATTGTTGAACGCGATGGGAGCCATTATTAAAGGTGCAGGCACAGAGACTATTCGTATCGAAGGTGTCACTGAAATGCACGGCTGTAGACATTCAATTATTCCTGACCGTATTCAAGCAGGAACATATATGGTGGCAGCAGCAGCCACTCGCGGAGACGTTTTGATTGATAATGTTATTCCTAAGCACTTGGAAGCTATTACAGCCAAGTTATTAGAGATGGGTGTTCAGGTTGAAGAGTTAGACGAAGGTATTCGTGTAATGGGTAGACCGACGTACAACCATGTTGATGTAAAAGCATTAACGTATCCAGGATTTGCGACAGATTTACAGTCACCAATGACAAGTCTGCTTACGCAAGCTCAAGGGGTTAGTGTGCTTAGTGATTTTGTATACAGTAGTCGATTTAAGCATGTTCCAGAATTAGCACGAATGGGCGCTAAGATCAAAGTAGAAGGTCGTTCTGCGATTATCGAAGGTTCTCCACTGAATGCAGCCAAAGTCAAAGCGACGGATTTGCGTGCAGGTGCTGCTCTTGTGATTGCGGGTTTAACGGTTCCTGAAGGAATTACAGAAGTGTCAGGTGTTGAATTTATCGATCGTGGTTATGATCATTTGGTAGAGAATTTACGCAACTTAGGCGCAGATGTTTGGAGAGAAATCGTATAAATAGGTCAGACCATCGTTTTTGAAGTCATCCCTCTGTTGGGGAGGAGAACTCTTTTGTATTTTCCAATAAAATACATACCTCTTGAATATCTCCTCCCAAAATGGGTAATGCTATCCTATGAACGCATTTGAAATAATACACTCCTTTTACATGTAGTTTCTCCATTTTCCTATCTTTATATTAGTAGGCTTATATTTGTCTCAACAATCTTGATAAAATTGAATAGGTGGTTATTTTATGGATTTACAAATTTCCGATTTGGAAGAAATGAAGCTGACTGATCTGTATAAGCTAGCTAAACAGTATCAGATTCCTTATTATGGACAGCTCAAGAAAAAAGAGTTAATTTTTGCAATCTTGCGTGCACAAGCTGAAAAAAGTGGTTTGATGTTTATGCAAGGTGTGCTTGAAATTTTACCTGAAGGTTATGGTTTCTTACGTCCGATTAATTATCTTCCAAGTCATGAAGATATCTATATTTCAGCATCACAGATTCGTAAGTTTGATCTTCGTACCGGTGATCTGGTCTCTGGTAAATGTAGAGCACCTAAAGAAAATGAACGTTACTTTGGATTACTTCAAGTGAATGCAGTCAATGGAACAAGCCCTGAACAAGCCGCAGAGCGTCTTCATTTCCCAGCATTAACTCCTCTTTATCCACAGGACAAATTAGTCTTAGAAACCGCTCAGAATAAACTATCAACTCGTATTATGGATGTTCTTGCACCTGTTGGACTTGGACAACGTGGTCTAATTGTTGCACCTCCCAAAGCAGGTAAAACTTTGCTTCTTAAAGAGATTGCGAACAGCATCTCCACTAACAATCCTGAGATTGATTTGTTTGTATTGCTAATTGATGAGCGCCCGGAAGAAGTAACAGATATGCAGCGTTCCGTTAAAGGTGAAGTTGTGGCTTCTACATTTGATGAATTGCCAGAAAACCATATCAAAGTTGCTGAATTGGTACTTGAACGTGCACTTCGTCTGGTAGAACATAAAAAAGACGTGGTTATTTTGTTAGATAGTATTACTCGTCTGGCACGCGCGTATAACTTGGTGATTCCGCCATCTGGACGTACACTAAGCGGTGGTATTGATCCAGCAGCATTCCATCGTCCTAAACGTTTCTTTGGAGCAGCACGTAATGTAGAAGAAGGCGGTAGCCTAACGATTCTAGCGACAGCATTGATCGATACAGGTTCACGTATGGATGATATCATTTACGAAGAGTTCAAAGGTACAGGAAATATGGAGCTTCATTTGGATCGCAAATTGGCAGAACGTCGTATTTTCCCAGCGATCGATATTCGTCGTTCCGGTACACGACGCGAAGAAGATTTACTTGGCAAAGAAGAACTAGATACAATCTGGCATATTCGTAAAAACATGAACGAAACGCCAGACTTTGTAGATGGATTCCTCAAAAAAATGCGTAACACAGAGACGAACAAAGAGTTCTTAGCTTCGTTTGATACCTCTGAAGAAACCAATACGAAAAGCAAAAGCAGTAGCGCGAAAAAGCCTACCAATAGCAGTGCTTCAAGTAGTCCGGGAAGACGACCAACACGATCTGCAACTCCAGCTTCGACAAAGTGACATAAGATTGAAATCTAGTGGCGTTTAGGATTCGAAGCGCCACTTTATGTGATAAAAATGAACTTTTTTAAAACAAAATATCTTGTCCATTGCATTAGAAGCTTCTCTCGGTTATAATAATTTAATGCCGTGCTAGATGGGGAGGTAGCGGTGCCCTGTAACTCGCAATCCGCTGTAGCGAGGTTGAATTCCTGTTTTAGGTTTTGTCGATGTGAGGCTGGTATCTGAATACGGTGTTGACGGCTGGGTCCTTCGCAAAGGACTGCTGTGAATCTGGTCAGGTTCGGAAGAAAGCAGCCATAAGCAGTTTTGTTCTTGTGCCGAAGGAGTGCCTATCCTGAGTCGTGGTTCAGAAAAACCGCTTGGATCGCAATAATCGATAACAGGTGCACGGTATATAATAATGTATTCAATAACACCTTTTGTCTCAGGACATCAGGTGTTTTTTGTTTGTAAAATAGAGCTTCGGATGTTTTGCTTAGGTCTAATCTATAGTATAATTAAATGAAGTATTCAAAGAAGAAAGAGGGTAAGCAAGTGGAGCATATCGCACTTTATCGTGCTTGGCGACCGCAGTCGTTTAAGGACATGGTTGGACAGCAGCATATCATTCAGACGCTGCAAAATGCCATTCGGGAAGAGCGTATTTCACATGCCTATCTGTTTAGTGGTCCAAGAGGAACAGGTAAAACGTCTGCTGCCAAAATTTTTGCAAAAGCGATTAACTGTGAACATGGGCCGGCTATAGAGCCGTGTAACGAATGTGAAACTTGCAAAAGGATCACATCAGGCAATATTATGGATGTGCTTGAGATCGATGCTGCATCCAACCGTGGTGTAGAAGAAATTCGTGATCTACGGGAAAAAGTCAAATACGCGCCTACTGAAGTACGACGCAAAGTATATATTATTGATGAAGTCCATATGTTAACAACAGAAGCATTTAATGCGTTGCTTAAGACGCTGGAAGAACCACCAGCTCATGTTGTTTTTATTCTAGCTACAACAGAACCTCATCGATTACCAGCTACGATTATATCACGCTGTCAGCGTTTTGATTTTCGCCGTGTATCTTTAGTAGAGCAGACAGATCGGCTTGCATTGATCGCCGGAGAAGAACAGATTGAAGCCGATCGTGATGCGTTAGAATACATTGCTCGTTTATCAGATGGTGGGATGCGTGATGCAGTTAGTATTCTGGATCAAGTATCAGCTTTTACAGATGGCAAAGTAACCTATACTCAAGTATTGCAGATGACCGGTGGTATCGCTTCTGAACAGTTTGCGGAACTAGCCTCTGCATTGTTACATGGAGATATTGGCAAAGTACTACAGATGGTAGAGTCATTTATGCAAGAAGGTAAAAGCGCAGAGAAATGTATGGAGAATCTACTCTATTATTTCCGTGATGTATTGATGATTAAGATGATCCCACAAGCAGGAGATTTAACAGAGCGAATGCTCGATCCCGAGATTTTTCGAGAAACAGCAGCTGCATTTACAAAAGAACAATTGTTTGCCATGATTGATACGTTGAATCATTATCAGACTGAGATGAAGTATGCTGCTCAGCCTCAAATGTTGTTTGAGGTCGCTCTATTGAAATTAGGCAGTATACCGAATACAGGATCACATGGAGATCATGCGGCAGAAGTGACTACATCTTCAAGCAGTCATGGGCCAACAGATGCTTCAGAGATTCGACAACTCAAACAGCAATTAGCTCAATTAGAACAAAAGCTAGATAAAGCGTTAAAATCAGGAATAGCAGCAAGTGGCGAAGCAGGCGACCGTAATCAGACAGGAAGCTCTGGAAGACGTCCCCCAACAGCAAGAGTATCTTCAGCAGCCAAAATTCCTTCTCAGATTCAGAGCTATGTGAGCAACCGCAATCATAGCGATTTTACAAAAGTATCAGGATCATGGGGCAAAATCCTACAACGGGTTAAAGAAGAGAAGGTGACTATTCACGCATGGTTTGTGAACTGTGAGCCTGTTTCGATTCATGAAGATGCTGTTTTGGTTGCTTTCAAACATGATATGCACCGGGAAACGATTGAAAAATCTGTGAATAAGCAGATTGTAGAGTCTGTATTAGAAGAAGTTCTAGGCGGTTCTCATCGTTTGGTTACCATGATGCAAAAAGATTGGTTAGAAGCAATAGAAGGAGCTCATGAAGATCCGGTTGAAGCATTAGAGCTAGAGCACGAAGGCGAAAATGCGGGTGAACCATTAGTAGACGAAGCTATTCAATTATTTGGAGAAAGCTTAGTCGTTGTTAAAGAATAGCTACTAAATTTAAGATTTATACTTTAATTGAGGAGATGATAAGAATGGGTAACATGAACCAAATGATGAAGCAAGTTAAAAAAATGCAGGAACAAATGTTGAAAGCACAGGAAGAACTAGGAACAAAAACATTAGAAGGTAGTTCTGGTGGTGGCGTAGTCACTGTACAAGTGAATGGACACAAAAAAGTAACAGCGATCACAATCAAACCAGAAGCAGTAGATCCAGACGATGTAGAAATGTTACAAGATCTAGTAATCGCTGCGGTCAACGATGCGATGGGTAAAGCAGAAGAACTAGCTAATAAAGATATGGGTAAATTTACAGGCGGTATGAATATTCCAGGCCTGTTCTAAAATAATGAATAGTCATGCATAAAGGGACTGTTCTCAAAGGAGATCGCTGTATTGTATTATCCCGAACCGATTGCCAAACTGATAGAAGCCTTTACACACTTGCCGGGAGTCGGACCTAAGACAGCAGGGCGACTTGCTTTTCATGTGCTCCGTATGAAGGAAGACGACGTGATCGATTTTGCTAAGGCTCTGGTTAATGTAAAGCGTAATCTCCACTACTGTTCTGTGTGTGGGAATATTACAGACACAGATCCATGTCAGATTTGTCAGGATAAGACCAGAGATGCGTCTGTCATTTGTGTTATTCAGGAAGCCAAAGATCTAGTAGCTATGGAACGTACTCGAGAATTTGACGGGTACTATCATGTGTTACATGGAGCGATTTCTCCGATAGAAGGTATTGGACCTGATGATATCAAATTAAAAGAGTTATTGAATCGTCTTAGTGATGAGCGAGTACAAGAACTGATTCTGGCAACAAACCCTAATATTGAAGGTGAAGCGACCGCTATGTACATTTCTAGACTGGTCAAACCTTTCAATATAAAAGTAACAAGAATTGCTCATGGATTACCTGTAGGTGGAGATCTAGAATATGCGGATGAAGTTACATTATCCAAAGCATTAGAAGGACGCCGAGAATTATAATTAGGTAAAGTGTATATATCCCGAATCATAGTAATAACTCAAAAAGGCACAAAGCCCGCTATCAAAGGCTTTCGTGCCTTTTTATTTATAAAACCAAAGCAAGTTAGTCACCATTTAATTCTTATTTAAGATTAATTGTAAAAACAGTTTAAATAAACAGTTGACGTTTATTAAATATTCGTGCTATATTAATCAACGGTCATTTTATTTCTGACTTCAACACGTAACAAACATTTTTGATCCTCATATAAAGCTTCATCTTATGTAGCTGAAAAAAAGATTGAAAAAAAGTGTTGACGAAATGAAATGAGCATGATATATTATAAGAGTTGCTGATGCGATAATGCGTCGGTGCACAAAAGCAAAATAACGAAATGTTTGATCTTTGAAAACTGAACAACGAGTGAGTAATGAAGGTCTTAGCCGACCTTTACAAATAGAG
>NZ_QGAD01000025.1:0-46925 GCF_005233705.1 Paenibacillus sp. CFBP13512
CTCAAGATGAGATTTCCCAGTATGTAAGACCCCTTGTAGACGACGAGGTTGATAGGTTGGGGGTGGAAGTGCCGTAAGGCATGGAGCTGACCAATACTAATCGGTCGAGGGCTTATCCAAATCTATAAACGCGATGTTTCAGTTTTCGGATTCAGTTTTCAGGGAGCAACACAGCCTGACTGTTTGGTAATGATGGCGGAGGGGTTCCACACGTACCCATCCCGAACACGACCGTTAAGCCCTCCAGCGCCGATGGTACTTGGACCGCAGGGTCCTGGGAGAGTAGGACGTTGCCAAGCAGAATAGTTTTATCCCTTCGGGGTTTTTTTTTCGCCGAAAGGTTAAGATTGATTTTAGTAGGTTTGAGCGTCTAAGCTGACGCTGTTACTTTTTTAGCGGCCCGTTGGTCAAGTGGTTAAGACACCTCCCTTTCACGGAGGTAACAGGGGTTCGAGTCCCCTACGGGTCATTAACATATACACTATGCCGGTGTAGCTCAGTTGGTAGAGCAACTGACTTGTAATCAGTAGGTCGGGGGTTCAAATCCTCTCGCCGGCACCATTTATTTTTAATATTGATTTGATTGCTATGGCGGTCGTGGCGAAGGGGTTAACGCACCGGACTGTGACTCCGGCATTCGTGGGTTCAAGTCCCATCGGTCGCCCTTTATTATCTTAATAAAGAATTAGCTTGATATTAGTATTAAAATGTTGTAGAATGTAATATGTATGTTAAATCTATATTGTTACTGCCTAATTGTTATGAGTCATTAGCTCAGTCGGTAGAGCACCTGACTTTTAATCAGGGTGTCGAAGGTTCGAGCCCTTCATGACTCACCATTTTATTACATGCGCGTGTGGCGGAATTGGCAGACGCACTAGACTTAGGATCTAGCGTCTCACGACGTGGGGGTTCAAGTCCCTCCACGCGCATAGGTTTTGCGGACGTGGCTCAGCGGTAGAGCATCGCCTTGCCAAGGCGAGGGTCGTGGGTTCGATTCCCATCGTCCGCTCCAATCTTTATTCAGTGTAGAGCGTATATATTATATACGTTTTTATTCTACGCTTTAATTCATATAACAACTATACTGGTGTATAGTTAGCATGTGTGAGATTTGATTAACATGGTTATTCAGGTGTTAAAATGTCCCTGTTTCAACCATATCCTCTTAATCCGCGGGTGTAGTTCAATGGTAGAACTTCAGCCTTCCAAGCTGATAGCGTGGGTTCGATTCCCATCACCCGCTTTATAAAAAAGGATGTCTGCAATATGCAGACATCCTTTTTAGTTTTTCTAATAGAATATTTATTTATAGTATTGTATGTTTTGAAGACTTCAATCAACATACTTAGAAGAACGAAGAACGAAGAACGAAGAACGAAGAACGAAGAACGAAGAACGAAGAACGAAGAACGAAGAACGAAGAAAGAAGAACGAAGAACGAAGAACGAAGAACGAAGAACGAAGAACGAAGAACGAAGAACGAAGAACGAAGAACGAAGAATGAAGAATGAAGAACGAAGAACGAAGAATGAAGAATGAAGAACGAAGAACGAAATATAAAATCATAGTAGTGTTTACAATAGCATCAATAGCAATAAACAGTTTAAAGAATTATTTCAATTGTGAAAAAGTAATTGTAGAAAAAATAAAAATAAAAAGAAACAGCAGAGAAAATTAATTCTTTCTTTGCTGTTTCTTTTTATTAAGGTACATTTTATTTTACATACATAGTTTCTTTGATACATATGTAAAATAGAGAAGAATTATTTTAAGTTCCAGCGTAGAATCATACCCATTTGAGTGAGACCAGCGCCAAAGCCGTACAGTAATACAGTATCTCCGTTTTTTAATTTTTGGTTGTCTCTGCCTAATTGTAGAGCTAATGGGATAGAAGCTGAAGATGTATTACCGTACCATTCAGCACTGGTTAACGTGTTTTCTAAAGCAAATCCAGTTTTTTCACAAATAGAATCAATCATTTTAAGATTAGCACTATGAGGAACAAACCAGTTAATATCGGTCAGTGATAGATTGGTCTGATCTAAAAGATGTTGAATTCCTTTCGGTACAGTACGTACTGCCCATTTGTAAACTTCACGGCCATTTTGTACGATTTTGCCATTGCCCAGCATAGGTTGGTTATTGATCTGATCTGCTATTCCTGTACGGTATACGTGCTCGCCCCCAGAACCATCGCTATCCATAAATGTTCCTAAAAAGCTAGGTTGTTCTGGATCGTATTCGACCAAGGCTGCACCTGCACCATCGCCAAACAAAATGCAAGTGCTACGATCTGTATAATCTGTTATTTTGCTCATTGTTTCACTAGCAATAACTAAAATTTTGCGATGAAGACCGGAAGTGATAAAGCTATTTGCTACATGAAGCGCATACACAAAACCTGCACAAGTAGCATTGAGATCAAGAGCACCAGCACGTTTAATTTTAAAATAAGACTGAATTTGAGTAGCTGTACTTGGGAATACATAATCTGAAGTTGTCGTAGCTACAATAATAAGTTCTACATCTTCTAAAGTACCCGGGTATGTTTTTTGAAGATTTTTGACAGCTTCTATGCCTAATGTAGATGTAAATTGTTGATCATTAGCGATACGGCGTTCTCTTATGCCTGTACGTTGAACAATCCATTCGTCTGATGTATCGACTAGCTTCTCAAGATCGTTATTAGTTAAGCGTTTTTCGGGGACATAAGTTCCTAATGCTGTAAGACGAGCTGTTGAATGATTGATAAAAGTCACCTCTAATATGATTTAAGTTATAGGTTTGCAATAGTTCGGTGTTTACGGATTAATCGATTAATTTTGAAAAGATTTGGTTGATCATATTCATTTGTTATGGCGTGATAGAATGTTAAAAATAGCATTTGCTATTGAAAACTAAAATGAGATCTAAAAGAACTCAATTCTATTGAGTTTTTTCTGGTAATAATACTTGTGAAAAGAAAAGCGATGATTAAGGATACGTTTAATACGATGTTGTAGTGAATTGAAGAGAATAGTAAGCGATCCATTCTTACAATTTAGAATTAATACTTGATACTAATACCAGGTACTAATTAATTTTAAATATAACGTATTTGAAGGATAATGTAAATCGCTTATTGGTTTTGGTGGAATTGTAGATGTTATAATGTAGGCATATGAAGTTATCATACCATATAGAATCATATTGTTCGAAATAAGCGATAAGTATATTTCAAATCATAGACTTTTATTTTTTAATTTGGGTTGTTTTAAAAGTAATATAAGAGTTGGTATGCGTAGTGATGTTTCTTGGTAGGGTGTTTATTTGATGACTTTTGCTGTGATTGAGTGGTAGCGTATTTTGATGTTTAGTATTATTTTGTTATGCTAAAGGTTGTTGTGTTAGAGGATGTCATTATATTTTGCAATAAAGTAGTCGTTATATAGCAAGTCATTATATGTTGGTATTATTCAGTGTACTTGCAATAGATGGTTTTATCGTCCAAGTGCATCTAAAGAGATACGATGCCGAGAGTAATAGTTTTTCAGTATTAAAGGATCTTATCATTTTCAGTGAGGTGACTATAGGAATGGATATTAGACAATTAACTCTAGAAGATTTTGATGCACGAGCAGAGTTAGGAATGTATGCTTTTCAATATCGTAAATCTACAGAAGAACTGGAAAAAGAAAAACAAGATTTTAAACCAGAACGAACATGGGGTCTTTTTGAAGAAGAGCAATTGAGTGCTCAACTGACACTGTTACCATTGCAGACGTACATACACGGGCAAGTTTTTGAAATGGGTGGAATTGCAGGAGTTGCCACCTGGCCTGAGAAAAGAAGACAGGGTCTAGTGGCGAAGTTGTTGGAGCATACGTTGCAACAGATGAATGAAGCAGGTCAATCGATATCCTTTTTACATCCATTCCATTTCCCATTTTATCGTAAATTCGGTTGGGAAACGTATATTGAATATCGCAAGTATACGATTCCAACGAACAAATTACCTGCTAAAGTTCATGTCGAAGGTACGATCAAGCGTGGTATTCGTGATTTGGAGCTTTTGAATGCGATCTATGAGAAGTATGCGGCTCATTATAACGGAACTTTAGTTCGAGATACAGAACGTTGGGAACGCAAGTTGCCATCAGGAGACGAACTATTTACAGCAGTGTATTATAATCCTAAAGATCAGGCTTGTGGTTACGTCATTTATGAGATCGCAGATCAGAAAATGAATATTAAAGAATTAGTGTATCTGGATGAACGTTCACGTCAAGCATTATGGACTTATATTGCTAATCATGATTCGATGGTGACTGAAGTGAATTTGCAAGCGCCTATTAATGATGCTTTACCGTATTTATTGAATGATCCACGAATAGAGCAACAAGTTGTTCCTTATTTTATGGCGAGAATCGTTAATGTTAAGCATTTTCTTGAGCAATATCCATTTACAGTAGGGAAGGTAGAGTCGTTATCTATTCGTGTTAATGATTCAGCAGCCGAATGGAATAATGGTATCTGGGATGTGCTTATCAATGATGAAGGTAAAGCCAAAATAAGTCGACGTGAAGCTTTACCAGAAGGGCTACAACAGGATCTATGGGATCATAGTGATATTGATACAGATATTCAGGCATTAACGGTGGCGCTTATAGGATATAAACGTCCATTAGAATTATGCAGTTGGGGCAAATGGACAGGGAAGTTAGAAGCTGTGTATATTTTGGAATCACGCATTCCTATAGCGACTACACATTTGATGGACTTTTTCTAAGCAAGTATGAATGAGTGATGTAAAGATAGAATAGGTTTTAGAATAAAGCTTTAACTTGTGGAAGTTCTTATAGAGTGTGGAAAGATATTCATAGGGTAAGAGAATAATAGAACTGAAATCGTAAATATTAAATAGTACAATCTTTAAAATGATAATGAAGTAAAAAAGCTTATCCTCTATTGAAGTGCATTATACACTTTGTAGAAGATAAGCTTTTTTTAATATAGTGGTGCTTTTTTACTATCCAAGTATACTTTTGATGACTGAATGACTGAATGACTGAATGACTGAATGACTGAATGACTGAATGACTGAATGAGATAGAATATTTATATGGTATTGGGTATAGAAAAGATTTAAAAAAGGTATTTAAGGTGTTAACGTAGGTGCTTGACGATGATGAGTACCTTGTTCGTAGCTGTATGCTAATTTGATCAATGTACTTTCATCAAAAGGACGACCTAAAAACTCAATGCCAACAGGTAATTTGTTATTCACAAATCCAGCAGGCACAGTAATCGCTGGAAAGCCTGAGAAAGGGCTTAAACGGTTATTATCACCTGATATCTGTTCTTCACCAATCGTAGCTGCTGGCTGTGTTGTCGTCGGGTAGACAATAGCATCTAGATCATAATCTGCCATTACTTTTAAAAGAGATTCGCGTGTCACTTTGGTACGGTTGAGTACAATATCTTTATATTCTGGTGTATCGAGTGTGGCTACAGCATCACGTTTTTTCATCGATTCTGCTTGTTTGGGATCAAACTCATTAGAGGCTAAAATATCAGTCAGATTATGATAAGGTGCATCTTCTCCTAAGCTATTCAAGTAATCATTGATTTGAAATTTGAATTCATAGCCACTTAAGCTAGGATATTTCATAATCTGTGGAAGGTTAGGAATTTGAATCGGAACGGCTGTTGCGCCAAGCCTCTGAATATCATCTACAGCGGTATAGACTACTTGAGTAACTGATTTCTCGGTAGCGGTAGTATTGTTGAACAATTCAGTAGCGATTCCGATCCGAGCCCCTTTTAGACCATCCACTTGTAAATAGTCCGTATAGTTATCAGGAATATGTCCAACACTATAAGCGGTAGCCATATCATCTGGATCATAACCAGCAGTGGTCTGCAATAATATTGCTGCATCTTCGACTGTGCGTGCAATCGGCCCACCTACATCTTGTGTGAGAGCGAGTGGAATAATACCATCACGACTACTCAAGCCAACTGTAGGACGAATACCGACTAGACTGTTAAAAGCAGATGGTATTCGAATCGAACCACCGGTATCTGTGCCTAACCCAGCTGCTGCAAAGTTGGCAGCAATTGCGGCTCCTGTTCCACCGCTTGAGCCACCTGGATAATGATCAAGTGCATACGGATTAAGCGTCTGTCCTCCAAGAGAGCTAGAAGTGGTAATCCCGAATGCAAATTCATGTAGATTCGACTTGGCTAAAATAATAGCACCTGCTGCTTTGAGCATAGCGATCTGATCGGCATCTTGATCAGGAATAGAGTTCTGCAAGCAGACACAACCGGCTGTGGTCGGCATATCAGCAGTATCAAAGTTATCTTTGACAATAATCGGGATACCATGCAAAGGTCCACGAACGCCTGTGGTTGCACGTTCTTTATCTAATTGGGCTGCAATCTCAAGAGCTTTGGGATTAAGGGTGAGAATAGAATTAAGCTTAATACCTTGATGATCATATTTAGCGATACGATCTAAGTATTGTTGAACAAGCTGAACAGAAGTGAGACGACCATCTTTCATAGCTGTTTGCATATCTGCAATCGTTGCTTCTGTAATCACAAAAGGTTCATTTGTACCGGGAGAACCAGCTGCTTGTACAGAAGAAGTAACACCGTATGTACTGAATGGAGCAACAACTAACATCATAACTGTTAACCACATGACAATCATTTTACGATATGCTCTGATAGGTTGGATCTTAGACAAATAACTTCACTCCTTTAGAAGATAGACTCAATTATTGTCGATACATGTAATTAATTATGTATTTTAGTGTCAATAAATATTACATGTCAATATAAATTATATTATCTGCATACATTTTAATAAAATAATGAAATAAAATGATACATATTTAACTGTTTTTTAGTTTGTGAGCAGTTACATTAAAATAGAACTATAAAAAGAATATTTGTAAAAAAGAAACTTTATATTAAAGCTAAAAGTTTGATAGAATGAAATGGTAATGGTTAAAATGGAATTATAATCCAGTATGGGAAAGAGGAACTGAAATGGATAAGAAGTCGGTATATCATTTGGTTATTGTAGGATATGGCGGTATGGGAAGTTATCATGGGCAACTTATTGAGAAAGTACCTTCTCTCCAAGTCACAGGTGTGTATGATATTGTGGATTACCGTATGGAGCTTGCTGGACAACATGGTTATCAAACGTACGATACAATGGAAGCGGTTTTATCAGATGAAACTGTAGATATTGTGCTGATCGCGACTCCGAATGATGTACATAAAGAATTATCGATTCAAGCTTTGCGAGCAGGCAAACATGTGATTTGTGAAAAGCCTGTTACGATCAATAGCGCAGATTTGTTAGACATTGTAAAAGTGGCAGAAGAAACAGGTCAGGTCTTTACAGTGCATCAAAATCGCCGTTGGGATGAAGATTTCTTAATTATTCGTGAGATGTTTGAGAAACGTACTGTAGGAGAAGTTTTCCATGTAGAATCACGTGTACAAGGAGCAAATGGTATCCCGGGTGATTGGAGACAGCTCAAAGCTTATGGTGGCGGTATGTTGTTGGATTGGGGAGTTCATTTGTTGGATCAGTTGTTGTTGCTCACAGATAGTAAGATTGAGAGTGTGCATGCTCAATTGAGTACGGTGCTGGATACAGAAGTTGATGATGGATTTACCACATCTATTCGGTTCAAAGATGGGTTAACGGCTGTGGTTGAAGTGGGTACAACCAATTATGTTAAATTGCCACGCTGGTATGTGAAAGGTACAGAAGGAACTGCAATTATTCAAGATTGGGATCTAAGTGGAGAGATTGTCACCCGTAATACAGAAGTAGAGAAAGTAGAACCCAAACCGATTCAAGCAGGTCGTGGATTAACAAAAACGATGGCTCCGCCTTCTGAAGAATCTACCATTCGCCAACCGATTCAAACGATCGAACATCCGCCTGAAGAGTTTTATATCAACTTTTTATCGGTGATCGAAGGGTCAGCCAAATCAGCTGTACCGAATGAAGAAGTGCATCGAGTATTGGTATTGATCGAAACGATTTTTGAAGCAGCTGAAAAAGATACTGTTATTCATAAAGAATTTTAATATTGTATTAAAATCAATCCTATACAGCAAGAGCTGGTATTCTATAGAACGATATAGATATCAGCTTTTTTGCTATGATTTAGAGTGTATATCAGATCAGTTGAAGAAGAGCAGAACTGATGATTTGAAAAGTGTTACAATATGTAGATGTGCATCAATACTTATCGTAAAAGAAATAATATGAATACCAAATAGGATATACACACATATAAAGGAACGTGAAAGGATGGAACACGATGAAACAAGTGGTACTGGCTGAAAAGCCTTCTGTTGCAAGAGAAATCGCACGTGTGATGGGAAGTCATCAAAAGCATAAAGGATATATGGAAGGCCCTCAATATATAGTCACATGGGCATTAGGTCATCTGGTAGGTCTAGCAGAGCCCGAGGATTATGATACTCGTTATCAGAAATGGAATTTGGAAGATTTACCGATTTTACCAGAGAAAATGACGTTAAAAGTACTTCGTGAAAGCAGTCATCAGTATAAAATCGTTCAACATCTGTTAAAACGTAATGATGTACAAGGGTTGATTGTGGCTACAGATGCTGCGCGTGAAGGGGAATTGTTAGCACGCTGGATTATTCAGATGGCGAAGTGGAAAAAGCCATTTCAACGATTATGGATATCTTCACAGACGGATAAAGCAATTCGTGAAGGATTCAACAAGCTACGCCCGGGAAAAGAGTTCGATCGGTTATATGAATCTGCACGTTGCCGGGCAGAAGCAGATTGGATGGTTGGACTGAATATTACACGTGCACTTACTTGTAAATTTGATGCTCAATTATCAGCAGGACGTGTGCAGACCCCTTCACTTGGAATGATGATGAAACGGGAGAATGAAATTAAAGATTTTCGCTCACAAGATTATCATACTTTGCATATTGATCTAGGAGATCTGCAAGCCGAATGGAGACATCGTCAAGGAGACGGACGTATTTTTGAATCGCAACAAGTACAGCAGTTGGAACAGGCTCTAGCAGGTAAGCAAGCGAAGATTGTATCAGTGAAAAAGAATGAACGCCAAGAACCTCATCCACTAGCATATGATCTGACCGAATTACAGCGTGATGCGAATAAAAAATACGGATTTTCTGCTAAGCATACGTCTAATGTATTGCAAAAGTTGTATGAGCAACACAAAATCGTTACGTATCCGCGTACCGATTCACGTTATTTGTCTTCCGATATGACAGATACTTTCAAAGAACGTTTATCCAGTGTAGCTGTAGGTCCGTATGCGCCACTGGCACGTCCTTTGTTACGTAATGCTCTTAAGATTGATAAACGAATTGTAGATGACAGCAAAATTAGTGATCATCATGCTATTATTCCTACCGAGGAAATAGTTTCTTTGAATGCACTGACTAGCGATGAACGGAAGCTGTATGATCTGATTGCACGTCGGTTTATCAGTTTATTTTATCCACCTGCTACTTATGATACGGTTCAAGTGATCATCGAAGCGGCAGGAGAACAGTTCCATGCTAAAGGAGTAACAATTAAAGATTCCGGTTGGCGTACGGTATACGGTGAGCAGTGGGGTGAAGAAGATGAGGATGAAGATGCTACTCAAGATTCTCAGCGTTCATCTGATCGTCAAAGCACACAAAAGTTGCCAGAACTCCAACAAGGTGAGTCGAAAATGATTGCTCGTTGCGTGGTCAAAGCAGGTCGTACAATGCCTCCTAAACGGTACACTGAAGCGGCTTTATTATCTCAGATGGAAAAACACAGTCTGGGTACTCCTGCTACACGAGCAGACATTATTGAAAAATTAGTGTCGTCAGATACGATTGAACGTAAAGGAAATCATTTGCACCCTACTGGTAAAGGAGCACAATTAATTGAACTGGTGTCTCCTGAACTACGTACACCTGAATTAACAGCACGTTGGGAACAACAATTAGAAAAAATTGCCCGTGGTCAAGGTCAACCTGAGCCGTTTTTACAAGAGATTCGTCAAATGGCACAGTCCATGGTCGATGGAGTGAAAAAGAGTGATGTGAATTATAAACCTCACAATGTATCTTCAAGTCATTGCCCTGAATGTGGAACACGTATGCTAGAGAAAAAATCGAAGCGAGGCACGTTCTTGATCTGTCCGAGTGAAGATTGTAGCTATCGTCGATCAACCGAAAAGCAATTATCCAATCGTCGTTGTCCGCAATGTCATAAAAAAATGGAAATTAAAGACGGCAAAGCTGGGAAGTATGTGCAGTGTCTGGGTTGTGGTATTACCGAAACGTTGAATAAAGACGGCGGTCGTCCAGTGAATAAACGAGAGCAACAAAAGCTAGTGAAGAAATTTGAGCAAAAAGAATCGTTTGGTTCAAGTCTAGGCGATTTGTTGAAAGCAGCTTTGGAAGATAAAAAGGAATAGAAATGAATCGATACGATTGTTATAAGCTCTTTAGTGATTACATATGCTAAAGAGCTTATTTGCTATGCAGTGAAAATTATTTTATTAAAATAATCGTTGACGAAAATGGTTTTCATAATCTATATTTAAAAGAAAATATTTTCAGGTGGTGCAGACGAATGAAAAATTTTTTCGAGAAGGCCCAACGATTTGGTAAATCTTTTATGCTTCCGATCGCCGTATTACCCGCAGCAGGATTACTTTTAGGTATAGGGGGTGCCCTTTCTAATCCTAATACGGTAAGTACATATCCTGTATTACAGATTAGCTGGTTACAATATATTTTCAAAGTAATGAGCAGTGCTGGAGATATTACATTCAGTAACTTGGCGTTGATCTTTGCGATTGGTGTAGCTGTTGGACTGGCACGTTCAGACAAAGGAACAGCAGGACTGGCGGCGGCACTTGCCTATCTGGTCATGAATGCTTCGATCAATGCGATGCTGATTAACAGTAACCAGCTTGTGACTGAAAATATGGCGGCAGCCGGTCAAGGTATGATTCTTGGTATTCAATCTCTACAGACAGGTGTACTGGGCGGGATTATTATCGGTCTTGTCACTGCAAGCCTTCATAATCGATATAACAAAATTGAACTCCCTCAATTTTTAGGATTTTTTGGTGGTTCACGTTTTATTCCAATTGCTTCTTCGTTTGCAGCGATATTTGTAGGATTGGCTTTATTTCTAGTATGGCCAACGATTCAATTAGGGATTACAAAGCTAGGTGGAATCGTAGATGCTACAGGGTATGTAGGTACATTATTCTATGGATTCTTTTTACGTATGTTAGGCCCTCTCGGACTGCACCATATTTTTTACCTCCCTTTCTGGCAAACCGGACTTGGTGGTACAATGGAAGTATCTGGTAAGATAGTAGAAGGAACCCAGAATATTTTCTTTGCTCAATTAGGTGATCCTTCGACTGAAAAGTATTTCTCAGGCACATCACGCTTTATGTCAGGTCGATTTATTACGATGATGTTTGGATTGTTGGGTGCTGCATTAGCGATCTATCATACTGCACGTCCAGAACGTAAAAAGGTTGTTGGTGGCTTGATGTTATCAGCGGCGTTGACTTCATTTTTAACAGGTATTACAGAGCCATTGGAATTTGCTTTTCTATTTGTTGCTCCCTTCTTGTATGTGATTCATGCTGTTTTTGACGGATTTGCTTTTATGCTCGCTCATATATTTCAGATTACGATTGGTCAGACATTCTCGGGTGGGTTGATTGACTTTATTCTGTTTGGGATTTTACAGGGAAATGCCAAAACCAATTGGATCTATGTACCGATGATCGGTGTGGTCTGGTTCGCTCTGTACTATGTGACATTCCGCTTCTTGATCGTCAAATTCAACCTCAAAACACCGGGGCGTGAAGATGAGACTGTCGCTGATGCTAAAGGAAGTACAGACAGTGGAAGTGGGCAAACAACAACTCTAACCGATGCAGACGCTACAGATGCTGGTGAAGTGGATACATCTCGTCCTGCGGTGATTTTGAATGCATTGGGTGGCAAAGACAATATTAAAGACTTGGATTGTTGTGCGACTCGTCTACGGATATCCGTCTATCATCCGGATCAAGTCTCTCAAGATTGGTTGAAACATTCAGGCGCTAAAGGTGTCCTCATTAATGGTAACGGGGTGCAAGTAATCTATGGTCCACAAGTGAGTGTAATAAAAAATGAAATTGAGGAATATATGGAAACGGAGTGAATATAGTATGGATTTGGATTCATTGGGATTACAGCAGGGGCTAATCGTATCTTGTCAGGCATTGGAACATGAACCTCTGCATAGTTCTTTTATTATGGGTAAAATGGCAGTGGCTGCGCAAGAAGGCGGGGCTGTGGGTATTCGAGCCAATACAGCGCAAGATATCAAAGAAATTAAGCAAAAGGTGCCTCTACCTGTGGTCGGAATCGTCAAACGTAACTATGGAGATCATCCTGTATTTATTACACCTACGATCACTGAAGTTCATGAATTAGCAGAATCAGGTTGTGAGATTATCGCATTAGATGCAACGTCACGTCCTCGCCCGGATGGTGTGGCACTTGCAGATTTGGTCAAACAGATTCGTCTGCTTTATCCTGAATTGTTATTGATGGCAGATGTATCGACTGTCGAAGAAGGGATCATGGCGGAACAGCTAGGATTTGATCTGATATCGGCTACACTGGTAGGATATACCGAACAGACTTCACATCAGAAAGTATACGAGAATGATTTTGCTATTCTCAAAGAGATGATTCGCCAGATCAAAACGCCTATTGTAGCTGAAGGTAATATTATGACACCAGAGATGGCAGCACGTTGTCTGGAGCTTGGTGTATATAGTGTAGTGGTAGGCGGAGCAATTACTCGTCCGCAACAGATTACAGCACGATTTATGGAAAAAATGAAAGAAGTTCGTTCGGCATCGATTGTACAAAATAGACTTTAACCTTTATTTTATGTAACAAAAAATGGATAGCAAATCTAAAGAAAGAACCGGAGATGATCGATATCCGGTTCTTTTTCTTATGTTCCCTTTAAGATGGATCTTGTTTGTATAGAGCATGGAGTGTACGTTGACGTGCAGATAGCAGTTCTTCATTTTGCAGTAATAGCATGGAGATCATATCTAGTACATAAATAATCGCTAATTGACTATTGATAAAAGGAATATCGCCCATTCGCTGTAATCCAGGTGTAAACAGACACAAATCGGTCGTTTCTGTAAATGGAGTATGATCAAAATTGGTAATACCGACGATCTGAGCTTGATTAGCTTTGGCGATACGTAGCGCACTGTTCACTTCAGTGGTATGACCAGAGTTGGACAATCCAATTACCAAATCTTGTTCATCCATTAAAGACGCATTCATCATCATCATATGCGAATCGGTTACAGCATCTATTAAGATGTTCATTCGCATCAAGCGGTACTTAAATTCCAAAGCCGATAATCCTGAGCTTCCTAATCCATACACATAGACACGCCGTGCTTGCTTAATCTGTTGAACAACTTCTTCAATCATTTGTGGCTTGATCATATCCGCAGTTGCCATAATAATTTCGTTATATAAATGCCTTGTTTGTGCAAAGAAATTAAGTTCATCTCGCGGAATATCCACTTCTCGGTTAAGACTAAGCTTGAAATCTATAAAGTTACTAAATCCTGCTTTACGACAAAAGCGAGTAATCGTAGACATTGAAGCTTGCGTACGCTGGGAGAGATCGCGGATATTGATATTATGAATTGAATTCTTATGGAGCATGATGTAGTCAGCAATTTCTTTTTCTTTGGTCGATAATTGTTGATATCGTAATTGAAGTTCATCCAGTACATTGAGAGCCATCTGTAATCCTCCTTAAGCGCTTGGCAAAATATCTTACATTGCATTTATGTAAGTATCGAACAGTTGATTTCTTTCTATTATAGTATAGTTTGTAGAATGATCTCTATATTATAGGATTGTGCCATCAAATAATGGAATTATGCTATGTGCTTTTTATTATTTTACCGTTAGAATAAAAACGAACACGATAGAATAACTGGATATTCGGTACTGAGCCGAGCCATCAGAAAGGGATTATTCCATGTCTATATTTTATGATACTCATCAATCTACATTCCATTTACAATCTCGTTCAACGAGTTATGTCATTCAACTACTTAAATCTACGCATTTAGTTCACTTATATTGGGGACCTCGTCTACAAGGAACATCGATCAGCAGTCTATTGCAACAAGTCGAACGTGCTTCATTTAGCCCGAACTATCATGCAGATGATCGTGATTTCTCATTTGATACATTGCCACAAGAATACCCTGGTTACGGTCGTGGAGATTATCGTGAGCCTGCTTTTGAAGCTAAACATAGCAATGGAACTACAGTTAACGACCTTCATTATGTGAGTCATACCATTACAACAGGCAAACCAACACTTGAAGGATTACCAGCTACGTATGTAGAGCAGGAAAATGAAGCAGATACACTGGAAATTACTTTGCGTGATCCATTGACTGGACTTGAAGCTATTGTAAGCTATACGGTGTTCAACGAAATGAATGCGATTACACGTTCTGTGAAATTTGATAATAAAGGTGCAGAGACGATTCAGATTCAGCGTGCACTTAGTAGTAGTGTCGATCTAGCAGATGATGAATATCGTATGATGCAATTGTCGGGTGCATGGACGCGTGAACGTCATGTGCATTACCGTCCACTCACTCCAGGATTACAACGGATCGAAAGTAAACGTGGTTCGAGTAGCCATCAGCAAAATCCATTTATTGCTTTACTTGGTAAAGATGCAAATGAAGATCAAGGGCAAGTCTATGGAATGAGTCTTGTGTATAGCGGTAATTTTGTCGCTCAAGTTGAAGTGGATCAATTCCATACTACACGTATGCAGATCGGATTATCGCCATTTGATTTTGAATGGAAATTAGAAGCAGGCGACACGTTCCAAACACCTGAAGCGGTGCTGGTTCATTCTTCTGAAGGATTAGGTGGTATGTCTCGTACTTATCACAAGCTGTATCGTACGCGTCTAAGCCGCGGAACACATCGTGATCAAGTCCGTCCTATTTTGATTAACAACTGGGAAGCGACTTATTTTGACTTTGATGCTCCTAAGATCAAGTCGATAGCAGCTGCTGGAAAAGAGTTAGGCATTGAATTATTTGTACTGGATGATGGTTGGTTCGGTCATCGTAATGACGATCGTACTTCACTTGGTGATTGGGTGGAAGATCGTCGCAAATTACCAGAAGGACTAGGTAAGCTGGCAAAAGAAATCACAGCTACTGGAATGCAATTCGGATTATGGTTTGAACCTGAAATGGTTTCTCCAGATAGCGACTTGTATCGTGCACATCCTGATTGGTGTCTACATGTACCTGATCGCAGTCGTACGATGGGACGGGAGCAATTGATTCTAGATCTTTCGCGTCAAGATGTATGCGATTATATTGTAGAGTCTGTGAGCGCTGTTCTTTCTTCTGCTCCAATTACGTATGTGAAATGGGATATGAACCGTAATATGTCCGAGATCGGTTCGGCACTGTTACCAGCGGATCGTCAACGGGAAACAGCACATCGGTATATGCTTGGACTCTATAGTGTTTTAGAAAAGATAACATCAACATTCCCACATATCCTATTCGAAAGTTGCTCTGGTGGTGGAGGTCGATTTGACCCGGGAATGCTATATTATATGCCACAAACATGGACAAGTGATGATACAGATGCAGTAGAACGTCTGAAAATTCAATACGGTACAAGTATGGTCTACCCGGCAAGTGCGATGGGTGCTCACGTATCAGATATACCGAATCACCAAGTAGGGCGTATGGCTCCATTGACGACTCGTGGTCATGTAGCCATGTCCGGTAACTTTGGTTATGAGCTTGATCTGACGAAGCTTACCGATACAGAAAAACAAGAAGTGAAAGAGCAAGTGGCTCAATATAAAGAGTTACGAGAGCTGATTCAATTCGGTCAGTTTTATCGTTTGCTGAGTCCTTTTGAAAGTAATATTACCTCTTGGATGTTTGTCTCAGAAGATCAACAAGAAGCTTTTGCAGGTTATTTCCAGGTGTTAAGTGTTCCTAATGGACCGCTTCGTCGTCTGAAATTAAAAGGACTTGATCCACATCGTCGTTACTCAATGTCTGTAAATGGTGTTACAGATGCTAACACTTATGCTGGTGATGAATTGATGTATCACGGGGTGATTGCTCCTTATGCGCAAGCCGATTTCTATAGTGCTTTGTTTGTATTCAAAGCGGTGGAATAGTACACTTACACTGTAGAGATTGAATCAATGGAGGCAGACAGAAATGGAACAGGTATTATGGGTCTGGCTGCTGATTGTCAATATTATTGCTTATATCGTGATGGTCACAGACAAAAAACGTGCACAACGTCATCGTACTCGTGAACGTATACCAGAGAAAACGTTGTTTATCTGGGCGGCTATCGGCGGAGCTTTGGGGATCTGGATCGCGATGATGACCAAGCGCCACAAAACCAAACATCGTTCATTTGTAATCGGTGTGCCATTGTTATTGATTTTAAATATTGTGGTGTACGGTTATATCTGGATGACATGGATACGGTAAACACTAGAAGAGCAAAGACCTGATAATTCGTTATCAGGTCTTTGTTTCGTTTCATGAAATGAGCATAACGGGTAATAAAGGAGTATACTGAAAGTATAACGCTTACGATCATTGTCTAAGTGTTATGGATGGATGATATCTTCATTCTGTTGACCCGTCTTACATAACAACAGATATCCTACAGAATCCTGATCTCAGAAATCCAGATGCAGCATAATCACACCACCAATGGATACCCACTGGCATAGAGGAGATGGATAATATGTTATTTTCCAAAATTTTATTAGCATACGATGGTTCCAAAGCATCTAACAAAGCACTAGATCGTGCGGTTGAACTTGCAACAGCAGCGCCACACGCTGAAATTCATGCAATTCATGTGTTTGATTTTCCACGTTATTTTGTAGGGGAAGGGATTGTACCTGTACCGACAACGTCTAACGAGGAATTGTATGAATTAGCGACACAAACAGCGAAAGAAGCTAAACGTCGCTTAGAAGCAGCTGGAATTAGCAATACGATCAGTGTGGAAATGATTCAAGGTGCAGCAGCACAAAACATACTAGAGTATGCAGAAGCGAACCACTGCGATGTGATCATTATTGGTAGTCGTGGACTCGGTAGTATTCGTGAATTTGTATTGGGTAGTGTGAGTCATAATGTTGTACAACACGCTAAAATCCCAGTATTGATTGTGAAGTAACACCAAAGCTATCAGTAGATCTAAAAGGTATGCATTACACTTGTAGCCCTCTGAAGACGTATAGAATGATTGTCCAAGCGACAACGGTTCTATGCGTCTTTTTTATTTTGATAGGGAACAAGTACGAAAGAAATCAAAGATGAAAGCCTTTAAATACGAACAATATAATATTAGTATCATAAAACGTTCGTCTTTAAGTTGACATGATGTGTTGTAGATTGGTACACTAACACATGAAGCTTATCAAACGTATGAAATAATGACTCGTATAAAACCGGGAATATGGCCCGGACGTTTCTACCCGAATACCGTAAATGTTCGGACTACGAGAGTAAACAGATCCATCTATGTCATTGTAGTCTTGATGGTAGACCTTATACTTTTTTTGAAAGGGATAGGGCTGTCTATACTGCGGATGCAATATGTATGATCTGTTAAGCTCCCTGAAGTCCGAAGAACCTGGAAATGAACATATTTCTAACAGGATCTGCGGATTTTTTTTCGTGTGAAGCGGTGCTAACATTGTGAGAACAAGTGAATGTTATGCTAAATACAATTACAGATTACTTATCGAACACGATAGATTAATTTTATCTTGGAAAGTAGGTTATAACATGTCGGTACAGGTCGCTGTTGTTATGGGTAGCAAATCAGATTGGGAAACGATGCAACATGCTTGTCAGATGCTCGATGAACTCGAAATTGCTTATGAGAAAAAAGTAGTCTCTGCTCACCGTACACCGGATTTGATGTTTGAATTTGCAGAGCAAGCGCAAGAGCGTGGAATTAAAGTGATTATTGCAGGTGCAGGTGGAGCCGCTCACTTACCGGGCATGATCGCAGCCAAAACATTATTGCCTGTTATCGGTGTACCTGTACAATCGGCGGCATTGAAAGGTCTAGATTCTTTATTATCAATCGTCCAGATGCCCGGCGGGATTCCAGTAGCTACTGTAGCGATTGGCAAAGCAGGAGCCACGAATGCAGGATTGTTAGCGGCACAGATGATCGGTGCTTTTGACCCTGAAGTTATGAAGCGTGTAGAAGCTAGACGTGAACGGATTCGTCTAGAAGTGATCGCTTCGAGTGATACGCTATGAGTGACATTCAATCTTCTAAATTGATTCCACCGGGTTCTACGATAGGGATTTTAGGTGGCGGACAGTTGGGACGCATGATGGTTCTGCAAGGAACACCGCTCGGGTATCAATTTATTACACTCGACCCAGCGACCAATGCACCTTGCGGTCAGGTCAGTCAGCAAATCGTAGGACGTTATGATGATCCACAAGCTGCTGAAATGCTAGCGAGCCAAGCCGATGTGATTACGTATGAATTTGAAAATGTAGATGCTGATGTAGCGGCATTGTTAGAGCAGAAATCGTATGTACCCCAGGGGAGTCAATTGTTATACACGACTCAACACCGATTACGTGAAAAGCGTGCGATTGAAGCGGCAGGCGCAACCGTAGCTCCTTATATGGAAGTACGCAGTGCAGCAGAAACGTTACAAGCGGTACAGCAATTCGGAACACCTTGTGTGCTCAAAACAGCAACAGGCGGTTATGATGGCAAAGGGCAATTTGTGATTCGGAATGAAGAGCAAGCCCAGCAAGCCTATGACGAATTAAGTGTTGCAGGAACAGAGTTAGTGGTTGAGCAATTTATTCATTTCCAATGTGAGTTGTCTGTAATTGCTGCTCGTAGCTCCAATGGAGAGATCAAGACATTTCCTGTATCTGAAAATGTTCATGTGGATAATATTCTTCATCTTTCGATTGTACCTGCGCGTGTATCGGCAGAAATACAACAACGTGCGGAACAAATGGCGGCAGCTATTGCAGAGTCTATGAATGCGGTGGGATTGCTGGCTGTTGAATTATTTTGCACCGAAGATGGACAGTTATATGTAAATGAATTAGCACCTCGTCCGCACAATTCAGGTCACTATACGATTGAAGCTTGCGAGACGTCACAGTTCGAACAGCATGTAAGAGCGATCTGCGGATTGCCTCTGGGAAGTACAGCATTGCGCTCACCTGTAGTGATGGTCAATATTTTGGGAGAACACATTCCTGCAATTACTGAAAAGATGATACAGGTCGATCTCTCAACAACATCACTACATGTGAACCCTAAGTACCATTTATATGGGAAAGAAGAAGCCAAACACAAGCGCAAGATGGGACATATCAATGTGCTGTGTCATAATATAGAAGATGCTCTGGCATGGATAGACCAAACGAATATATGGAGGCACGAATAAACTTATGATCGAACGTTATAGCAGACCTGAAATGAGAAATATCTGGAGTGAAGAGAACAAATTTAAAGCTTGGTTGGAAGTAGAAATTTGCGCTTGTGAAGCATGGGCGGAATTAGGCGTTATTCCAAAAGAAGATGTAGAAAAATTACGTGCAGGTGCTTCTTTTGATATGGATCGCATTTATGAGATCGAAAAAGAAACACGTCATGATGTGATTGCATTTACCCGTGCGGTATCTGAAAGCTTGGGTGAAGAACGTAAATGGGTACATTACGGTTTAACATCAACAGATGTGGTGGATACAGCACTTGGTTATCTTTTGCGCCAAGCCAATGAAATCTTAGAACGTGATATTATCAATTTTATCGAAATTTTGAAAGATAAAGCGATCGCTTATAAAGATACACCGATGATGGGACGTACGCATGGTGTTCATGCAGAGCCGACTACATTTGGCTTGAAAATGGCATTATGGCATGAAGAAATGAAACGTAACTTGGAGCGCTTCCGTCATGCAGCCGACAACGTTCAATACGGTAAAATGTCTGGTGCTGTAGGAACATATGCGAATATTGATCCTTTTGTAGAAGAATTCGTATGTAACAAGTTAGGTACCAAAGCGGCTCCCATCTCTACACAAACGTTACAACGTGATCGTCATGCTGAATATATGGCAACACTGGCTTTGGTAGCAACATCGCTTGATAAATTTGCAACTGAAGTACGGGCACTACAGAAGAGTGAAGTGCGTGAAGTCGAAGAAGCTTTTGCTAAAGGTCAAAAAGGTTCATCTGCCATGCCTCACAAACGTAATCCAATCAGCTCTGAAAATATCTCAGGTCTTTCTCGTGTAATCCGTGGTCATATGGTGTCTGCGTATGAAAATGTAACGTTGTGGCATGAACGTGATATTTCACATTCATCGGTAGAACGTATTATTTTGCCAGATGCAACGATGTTGTTGAACTACATGTTGAATCGCTTTGGTAACATTATCAAAAACTTAACGGTATTCCCTGAAAATATGCAACGCAATATTCAACGTACGTACGGTGTTCCTTTCTCCGGTCGTGTGATGACTAAATTAATTGATAAAGGTATCAGCCGTGAGCAAGCGTATGATACAGTTCAACCTCGTGCAATGCAAGCGTGGGAAGAGCAACGTTCGTTTAAAGATATTATTTTGGAAACTCCTGCAATAACAGAACTATTGAATGCTGAAGAAATTGAAGAAGCATTCAACCCATCATGGCATCTGAAACATGTCGATACGATTTTCAAAAAACTCGGTCTGGAATAGGAAAGAGGGGACACTACACATGATATCGCAAGCCGTCACAACAGCTGTTGATCTGGTTAATGCACCGCTGATCTATAAAGGAAAAGTACGCGAATTGTATGATCTGGGCGAGCACTATCTGATAGTCGTTACTGATCGCATTTCTGCTTTTGATTATGTACTTGATCCACCTGTACCACACAAAGGGGAAGTGTTGAACCGCTTAAGTGCTTTCTGGTTCGGACAAACCAACAACCTGATCGATAATCATGTCGTACATATTGATGTCGATCAATTAGGCGATATCGTGCGTGACCCGGAAGCACTGCGTAACCGCATTATGGTCACACGCAAAGCGGAACGTATCGATATGGAGTGTGTAGTACGTGGTTATATTACAGGCGGTGGGTGGAGACAATATCAAGAAACCGGTCAAGTGAACGGGATTACCCTTCCTGAAGGCTTGCGTAAAAATGGTGTATTCCCTAATCCGTTGTTCACCCCTGCTGCCAAAAATGATACTGGTCATGATGAAGATATTTCTTTTGACGACATGAAAAATCGAATTGGTGCAGAACTTGCTGAAGAATTAAAAACCAAAAGTATTCAACTTTATGAATATGCCCGTCAGTATTGTGATCAACACGATATTATTCTAGCAGATTGCAAATTCGAATTCGGATTGATTGATGGCAAAGTCGTCTTAATCGACGAAATTTTCACGCCGGATTCTTCACGCTTCTGGGCGAAAAACAACTATGCACTGGATATCGAAATCGACAGTATGGATAAAGAACCAGTACGCACGTATCTGGCAGGCACAGATTGGGATAAAAACAGCCAACCTGCTCCTTTACCAGAATCTGTCGTCCAAGCCACATCCGAACGCTATCTAGCCATCTATCAGAAGTTAACGGGGAGGCAATTGATTTGATCCTTGGGGAGACCGCTGCGGGAAAGAATCATCCTGCCGATCGCTGTTAAGAATGAATATCTGGAATGACTGCTTGGCAGTCGATATTCATTCTTAAAGGCGAACGCTACGCTTCTTATGGATGATTTCTTTCCCTCCGCTCCGCCCGGATCGAGATCAATTGGCGCTCGTTAGGGGTGGGACAGAAAAGATAAGGACTGCATGGTGTTCACTATGTAGACTATCCATATCAAGGCAGTCTACCAAGTCATATTTTCTGCTCACTTCACCCCTCTGATTGAGATTGCGACCTGATCTATCGACCAGAATTGTAGCTCTTTGCTCTAAACTAAGCATTTACACACTAAGTACAAATAAAGTGATTCTTCGTTCCAAGCGAAGGAATCAGAATCATCTGTGACCATAGCGAGGTATCTATAGAATCACCAAGTCATTCATTTTCAAAGTTCTCAATTTAAAGTAATCACTACCTGATACACCTAGCAATATTAACTCAGCATCACCTAATCTAAGGAGGAACAAAAATAACATGATTAAAGCTACTGTCTACGTGACCATTAAGCAAAGCGTACTTGACCCACAAGGTGTTGCTGTTCAAGGTGCACTTCATTCTTTAGGATTCAATGAAGTCGAGAGTCTTCGCATCGGGAAGTACATGGAGATTGAATTGGATACAGATAATCGTGAAGAAGCAGAAGAACGCTTGAAAGTGATGTGCGAGAAGTTGCTAGCTAATACGGTTGTTGAAAATTACCGTTTCGAACTGGAGGGTTAAATCCATGAAATTTGCAGTCTTGGTATTTCCGGGCTCTAACTGTGATATTGACTGCTTCAAAGCAGTTGAAGACACTTTAGGGGAATCGGTAGAATATGTTTGGCACACAGCGACAGACTTATCAGCGTATGATTGTATTTTGGTTCCAGGTGGCTTTTCGTATGGAGATTACTTAAGATGTGGAGCGATTTCTCAATTTGCTCCGGTGATGACTGAAGTGGCTAAAGCCGCAGAACAAGGCAAATACGTACTTGGGATTTGTAATGGATTCCAGATTTTGACTGAAGCTCGTCTGTTACCCGGTGCTTTACTTCGTAATGAATCGATGAAATTCCGTTGTCATGATACATTGCTAACGGTCGTGAATAACCAGACTCCATTTACTCGTGATTATGCAGATGGTGAAGAAATTACGATTCCGATTGCTCACGGTGAAGGCAACTACTATTGTGATGATGCGACGTTAGAACAATTAAAAGATAATAACCAGATCGTTTTCCAATATGGACATAATCCGAATGGATCGTTACATGATATTGCAGGGATTTGTAATGAACGTGGCAATGTTGTAGGCATGATGCCTCACCCTGAACGTGCAGTGGATGAATTGTTAGGATCAGCAGATGGCAAAAAAATGTTTACATCTATTTTGAAAGCTTGGAGGGATCAACATGACGCAGCAAACATCCGTTAAGGAACCGACGGCGGAGCAAGTCGCAGACCAGCAAATATACAAACAAATGGGTGTATCGGATAGCGAGTATGAGTTGATCTGCGGTTTTCTCGGACGGAAACCGAACTACACCGAAATCGGCGTATTTAGTGTAATGTGGTCGGAACACTGCGCATACAAAAACTCCAAACCGTTACTACGTCGCTTTCCTACAACTGGACCTCGTGTATTGATGGGGCCGGGTGAAGGTGCAGGGATTGTCGATATCGGTGACAATCAAGCTGTTGTTTTCAAAATCGAAAGTCATAATCACCCTTCTGCGGTTGAACCTTTTCAAGGAGCGGCAACAGGTGTAGGTGGAATCATTCGTGATATTTTCTCTATGGGAGCAAGACCTGTAGCGGTATTGAACTCTTTGCGTTTCGGTAAACTCGAAAGTGAACGTGTGAAATATTTGTTCGAGCATGTGGTATCCGGGATTGCAGGTTATGGTAACTGTATCGGGATTCCAACGGTTGGCGGCGAAGTGATGTTCGATGAAAGTTATGATGGTAATCCACTTGTGAATGCGATGTGTGTAGGATTAATCGATCATGACAAAATTCAACGTGGTGTCGCTAAAGGGGTAGGTAACCCTGTATTTTATGTAGGGCCTCCTACAGGACGTGATGGAATTCATGGAGCTACGTTTGCCTCTGAAGAATTGACAGAAGAATCAGAAGCTCGACGTACCGCAGTACAAGTCGGTGATCCATTTATGGAGAAACTGGTCATGGAATCTTGCTTGGAATTAATTGATTCCGGTATTGTGCTAGGGATTCAAGATATGGGTGCAGCAGGTCTAACATGTTCAAGTGCGGAAATGGCAAGTAAAGCAGGAAACGGTCTAGAATTGTATCTCGATCAAGTACCACAGCGTGAAGATGGCATGACAGCTTATGAAATGATGCTCTCTGAATCTCAAGAACGGATGTTGTTCGTGGTGGAGCCGAAAGACGAAGCACAAGCGATGGAGATCTTTGAACGTTGGGGCGTTATCTGTGCCAAAGTTGGTAAAGTAACCGATGATGGACGACTGAAACTATTGCATCATGGCGAAGTAGTAGGTGATATGCCTGTACATGCTCTAGTGGATGAGTGCCCTATTTATGATAAGCCTTCTTCAGTGCCAGCGTATTATGAGCAACAAGCACATGTAGATACCAATCGTTATGATGAAGTGACTGATCTCAGTGGTGCATTGAAATCAATTCTAGCTTCACCAACGGTAGCAAGCAAAGCTTGGGTCTATGATCAATATGATTATATGGTGCGTACAAGCACAGCCGTTCGTCCAGGATCAGATGCAGCCGTCATCACGATTCGTGGTACACGCAAAGCACTCGCCATGACAACCGATTGTAATGGACGTTATGTGTACCTTGATCCAGAAGTAGGCGGTAAAATCGCTGTCAGCGAAGCGGCTCGTAATATTGTCTGCTCAGGTGCGGAGCCGCTTGCCATTACAGATAATCTCAACTTTGGTAGCCCTGAAAAACCAGATATTTTCTGGCAAATGGAAAAATCAGTAGACGGTATGGCAGAAGCTTGTCGTGTACTGGATACTCCAGTCATCGGCGGTAATGTCAGCCTTTATAATGAAAATACTCGTGGAGCGATCTATCCTACGCCTGTTGTAGGTATGGTGGGATTGATTCATGATACAGATCATATCACTACACAAGGATTCAAAAACGAAGGCGATGTTATTTTCGTACTGGGAGATACATTTGCAGAATTAGGCGGTAGTGAATTCCAGAAAGTGATTCATCAGGTGACAGAAGGTCGCCCACCAGCATTAGATTTGAATACCGAAAAGAAATTGCTAGGTAGCGTACTGAGTGCGATTCAAAGCGGACTGGTTCAATCTGCACATGATCTATCTGAAGGTGGATTATCTGTAGCTTTAGCAGAGTCTTGCATTAGCGGTAAATTAGGTGCAAGCGTAGCACTCAACAGCGACAACTTGCGTCATGATCTACTGTTATTCAGCGAAAGTCAATCTCGTATCTTGTTATCAGCAACACCTGCACAAGCAGATGCTCTAGAAAGTCATATTCAATCTCAAGGTGTACCTGTACGTCGTATCGGTCAAGTGCAAGGCACAGAACTTCAAATCCAAGTGGACGGCAAACAAGTCTTGGCAGAGCAGGTGAACAATCTGCGTCAAGTCTGGGAGGATGCGATTCCATGTCTGATGAATTAAACAAACAGACGTTGTGGACAGGTGATTATTATAATCAAGGTACCGGTCCCAATGATATTTTTGATACATTAAAAGAAGAATGCGGTGTTTTCGGAGTCTACGGACATTCCGAAGCCGCTTCCCTTTCTTATTATGGATTACATGCGCTTCAACATCGCGGGGAAGAGAGCGCAGGCTTATGTGTAAGTGATCGTAACCAATTTCATTATCATCGTGGTATGGGACTGGTTAAAGAAGTCTTTGATAAAGATACTTTAGGTTCGTTAACAGGTGATATCTCGATTGGTCATGTCCGTTATTCGACCAGTGGAGATAGTCGTCTTACCAACGCTCAACCATTAGTATTTCGCTATCGTGCAGGTGAATTGGCACTAGCCACTAATGGTAATATTGTGAATGCTCCGCAGATTCGGCGTGAGCTAGAAGAAGCGGGTTCTATTTTTCAAACGACGAGTGATACAGAAGTGGTCGCTCACTTAATCGCACGTTCCAACAAGCCTCTGGTCGAAGCGGCAAAAGATGCGTTCCGACAAATTGTAGGCGGTTTTGCTTTTATGATTATGACCAATGAGCAATTAATTGTTGCTTCTGATCCTAACGGATTGCGTCCAATCACGATGGGTCGTCTGGGTGAAGCATATATTTTTGCTTCCGAGACCTGTGCTCTTGAAACGATTGGTGCAGAGTTAGTACGAGATGTTCAACCAGGCGAATTACTGATTTTGGATCAACATGGATTGATCGAAGATCGTTATATCGAACCGCAACGTAAAGCGCTATGTTCGATGGAATATATTTATTTTGCACGACCGGATAGTGATATGAACGGTGCGAATCTACATGCCGCTCGTAAACGGATGGGTTCTGTGATGGCACAGGAATCATTTATCGATGCTGATCTTGTGACAGGTGTACCGGATTCCAGTATTTCAGCCGCTATCGGATTCGCGGAACAAACGGGTATCCCTTATGAACTTGGGATGATTAAAAATAAATACACCGGACGAACATTTATCCAACCGAGTCAAGAATTACGTGAACAAGGTGTCAAAATGAAGCTTAGTGCTGTACGCCGTGTGGTGGAAGGTAAACGTGTCGTGATGATCGATGATTCGATTGTACGCGGAACCACTTCACGTCGTATCGTCAATATGCTACGTGATGCAGGTGCTACAGAAGTGCATGTACGTATCACTTCCCCACCTTTTAAAAATCCATGCTTCTATGGTATTGATACACCGGATCGCCGTGAACTGATTGCTTCTACGATGTCGATTGAAGAAATGCGCAAAGAACTGAATGCCGATTCACTTACCTTTTTGAGCTTTGAAGGCTTGATCAAAGCAGTCGGTGGCGACAACAGCACAGACTACAAAGGTGGTATGTGCATGGCATGCTTCGACAACGATTATCCAACTCAAACGGACTTCGGCGGCGAAGAACAATTCGGATGTGGATGTTAGTCGAAGGCTTTACATCTGGAAAAGGTGGCTGGCGTTTGAGTTAGGGACCGCTATGGGACAGGAATGATCTTCCCGATCGCTGGTAAGGCTTGGATATCTTGATTAACCGCCAAGCGGTTGATATCCAAATCTTAAAGGCGAACGCTACGCTTCTCACAGATTCATTCCTGTCCCGTCGCTCCGATGCTCAAAAGCCACCATTTCAGAGTGATGCAAAGTTCGATCTAGTGGGGGTGGCAGGGTAGATCAGAATGATCTAAAGCAGTGGATGTTGATGCTACTCTTTTGGTGCAAGTTGGAAGAATGGTAAGGCACTGTATTGTCCTGTCGTCCTCACAGTAGGGATTTTAGAACTTCTTGAACATTTAGAATGATGGATTTAAAAAAGATATCTATTTGTATCATATGTATAGTATTACTAGGTTTTAGAGGTTTTGTATGGAATGATATTTAATATTATTTGTTGAAGTATGAACAGAAAATTTAAGAAATCTAAGCTTTTTGGAAGTTATGAAAAGTATGCATGTTCTCTAAATGTTTATTATATTTTTACCTACTATGAGTCTATGTTGAATAGCGCTAGACTTTCTAAAAAAATGAATTGAGTTTTCAATATAAATAGCAATTTCTCAAACATCACTTATATCTATTTAAATTAAAAAATATACACTTGTTCAACAAGCAACAACTACGAACCTATATACAATCCAACCAGCGATTACGAAGTAGAGCCTCATTACATTACCAAAACAATCTTAGAGAATTAGGGTCTGCTTTTAGAAAAGTTGAACCACGCTCAAGCGGAGAGGAAAAGGATTGTTCGAAAGAGCGAAGCGCTCGCCTTACAAGTTTTCGATAGAAAACTACATCGGAAGCATAAGCTAAGGTTGGATATCGACTGCCCAGCAGTCCTATCAAGATATTCATTCTTAACAGCGACGATAGAACAACCTTTTCCTCGCAGCGCTGTAGCTCACCAACTCTTCTACCCGCAACCCCATTTCCTAAGCCCAAACGAAAGGTGCGATGTACAGTGTCAGAAGCCTATAAAAGTGCCGGGGTCGATATCGCGGCAGGGAATGAAGCAGTAGAACGGATGAAAAAGCACGTTAAAACAACGTTTCGCCCGGAAGTGATGACAGAACTTGGTGGTTTCGGTGCATTGTTTGGCCTGAACAAAGATAAATATGATGAGCCTGTACTCGTATCCGGTACGGATGGTGTCGGCACGAAGCTGAAGCTTGCTTTTGCGATGGATAAGCATGACACGATTGGTATCGATGCTGTTGCGATGTGTGTGAATGATATCGTGGTACAAGGTGCAGAACCGTTGTTTTTCCTTGATTATCTAGCATGTGATCGTGTGATTCCTGAAAAGATCGAAGCGATTGTATCCGGTATTGCTGATGGATGTCGTCAAGCAGGATGTGCCTTGATCGGTGGAGAAACGGCTGAAATGCCAGGAATGTACTCGAAAGGTGAATATGATATTGCTGGATTTACCGTAGGTATCGTAGATAAAGCCAAAGTGATCACAGGTAGTGAAATCGCATCTGGTGATGTCGTGCTAGGCTTAGCTTCTAGTGGCATACACAGTAATGGCTTCTCACTGGTACGTAAATTGTTACTTGAAGACGGTGGATATGATCTCAAAGATACGGTAGCAGAACTTGATGGTGCTGTACTTGGAGATGTATTGCTAGAGCCTACTAAAATATATGTTAAATCAACACTTGCGTTACAAGAAGCGGTTAAAGTCAAAGGGATGGCACATATTACAGGTGGCGGATTTATCGAAAATATTCCACGGATGTTGCCTGAAAACGTGAATGTTGATATTGAATACGGAAACTGGCCGATCTTGCCTATTTTTCAATTGATGCAAGCTAAGGGCGGTATTAGCCACAAAGATATGTTTACGACATTCAATATGGGTATCGGTATGGTGATTGTGGTTGCTGCGGATCAAGCAGAACAGGCATTAGCAGTTCTCAAAGAACAAGGCGAGACCGCATACAGACTTGGAAGTGTGCATGAAGGAACCAAAGTTGTGACATTTACCGGAGTCGATGTGTAATGAAGCCTTTTCGAATTGCTGTCTTTGCTTCAGGGGAAGGCACTAATTTTCAAGCGATGGTCGATGCATGGCAAAAGGGGTATTTTGGTGCAACAGAAGCAACAACAATCGAATTGTTAGTTTCTGATAAACCGCAAGCCCCTGTGGTTCAGCGTGCGATACAAGCGGGTGTAGATACGTATGTTTTTCGCCCTAAAGAATACAGTAGTCGTGAACAGTATGAAATAGAGATTGTAGCTGAACTGGAACGCCGGGGGATTGATCTGATTGTGTTGGCAGGCTATATGCGTTTGCTTACACCGACAATCGTGAATCCTTATATGGGTCGGATGATCAATGTACATCCGTCTTTATTGCCTGCTTTTCCAGGAAAAGATGCATTAGGTCAGGCACTAGCCTACGGTGTGAAATTAACAGGGATTACGGTTCATTTTGTAGATAATGGCATGGATACAGGGCCGATTGTGGCGCAACAAGCTATAGAAGTACAGCCACACGATACAACAGAGACGCTAGCCGAACGGATACATGAGATTGAACGGAAATTGTATCCACAAGTGGTGGCTCAGATTGCACAAGGTAAAGTCACGCTTGAAGGACGACAAGTGATTGTGGAAACATAACTTTTTTCAAATTAAAGGAGGAATAAATCCATCATGAGTATCAAAAGAGCGCTAGTGAGCGTGTCCGACAAAGCAGGTGTGGTTGATTTTTGCCGCGAGTTGTCTCAATTGGGTGTTGAAATTATTTCGACAGGTGGGACTAAAAATCTGCTTGCTGAAGCAGGAGTACCGGTGATTGGTATTTCAGAAGTAACTGGATTTCCTGAGATTCTAGATGGTCGTGTCAAAACATTACATCCGGCAGTACATAGTGGTCTGTTGGCAGTTCGAGATAGCGCGGAACACCAACAGCAAATGAAAGATTTGGAATTGGGATATATTGATCTGGTCGTTGTGAATTTGTATCCTTTCCAAGAAACGATCTCCAAACCAGATGTAGCTTATGAAGATGCAATAGAAAATATTGATATTGGTGGACCTACGATGTTGCGTAGTGCTGCGAAGAATCATGCATTTGTTAGTGTAGTGGTCGATTCTAACGACTATGCACAAGTGCTAGAAGAAGTACGTGCAGAAGGGGATACAACGCTGGATACACGTAAACGTCTAGCAGCTAAAGTATTCCGCCATACTGCGGCATATGATGCTCTAATCTCTGATTATCTGTGCAATGTATTAGGTGATCCTTTGCCAGAGCGTTACACAGTAACATATGAGAAGATTCAAGATCTTCGTTATGGCGAAAATCCACATCAAGCGGCAGCTTTTTACCGTAAGCCGATGGCACCAGCAGGTACACTGACGACTGCGGAGCAACTTCATGGCAAAGAGTTATCTTACAACAATATCAATGATGCCAATGCGGCTCTACAAATTGTAAAAGAATTTACAGAACCTGCTGTTGTGGCTGTCAAACATATGAATCCTTGCGGAGTAGGCGTAGGCGAGACGATCGCTGAAGCATACAACAAAGCATACAATGCAGATCCAACTTCGATTTTCGGTGGAATTGTAGCGGCTAACCGTACAATTGATGCAGAAACAGCGCAACCGCTCAGTGAGATTTTCCTAGAAATCGTACTTGCTCCTGACTTTACACCAGAAGCATTAGAAATTTTGACGAAAAAGAAAAATATTCGCTTGCTGAAAATGGGCGAATTGACTTCATCGGAAGCACGTACATCGCAACATGTAGTGACTACGATTGAAGGCGGTATGGTCGTACAAGAAAGTGATGTACATTCGATTACAACAGATGATCTAAAAGTCGTCACTGACCGTTCTCCTTCTGGCGAAGAATTGAAGCAATTGTTATTCGGATGGAAAGTCGTGAAGCATGTGAAATCCAATGCGATCGTATTAGCAGCCGATGATATGACTGTTGGCGTAGGTGCGGGTCAGATGAATCGTGTAGGAGCCGCTAAAATTGCGATCGAACAAGCAGGAGAAAAAGCGAACGGAGCTATTCTTGCTTCAGATGCCTTTTTCCCAATGGGTGATACGGTCGAATTGGCAGCCAAAGCAGGTATCAAAGCGATTATTCAACCGGGTGGATCGATCAAAGACGAAGAATCAATCAAAATGGCTAATGAATATGGTATCGCTATGGTATTTACAGGCGTACGTCATTTCAAACATTAATCGTATAGGAATATGATTTGGCACAAATGGAAATAGATTCACTGAGAAATACTACAGAATCAGATGATAGATAGTTATAAAACAATGTTTGTACTCCTATAAATTCGCTTGCAATATGCAACAAAACAGACCGAATTTTTCTTGTTCGGTCTGTTGCTTTGTTGGCTTGAAAAATCCTTCTCTATGTAAAGGAGCGTGACGTGATGGATATTTTAGTGGTTGGTGGTGGTGGACGTGAGCATGCAATCATCTGGTCGCTTGCCCAAAGTCCAAAAGCAGATAAAATTTACTGTGCTCCTGGAAATGCAGGCATTGCACAACTAGCAGAATGTGTGCCGATTCAAGTGAATGAATTTGAGAAATTAGCTGATTTTGCGGAAGAACAAAAAGTAGGCTTGGTTGTGATCGGTCCAGATGATCCACTAGCTGATGGGATTGTAGATGTTTTTGAACATCGTCAAATTCCAGTATACGGTCCTCGTAAAAATGCAGCACTTATCGAAGGTAGCAAAACCTTTATGAAAGACTTGCTTCATAAATACAATATTCCAACAGCCGCTTATGCAAAGTTCGATGATTATCCATCTGCCCTTCAGTATCTTCAACAACAATCGATGCCTATCGTGATCAAAGCCGATGGACTTGCCGCAGGTAAAGGGGTAACGGTTGCACACAGTATGGACGAAGCGGTCGATGCATTACAGTCGATTATGCAAGATAAAGTATTTGGTGAAGCAGGCAGTAAAGTAGTGATTGAAGAATTTTTGGCTGGACAAGAAATGTCGATCTTAGCTTTTGTTGATGGAGAAACGGTTCGTCCTATGGCGGCGGCGCAAGATCACAAGCCTGCATATGATAACGATCTAGGACCAAATACAGGTGGAATGGGAACCTATTCGCCGTTACCACATATCCAACAAAGTATTATTGATGAAGCAATAGAGACGATTATTGTTCCAACTGCCAAAGCGATGGTTGCCGAAGGTCGTTCATTTAGCGGAGTATTATTTGCAGGATTGATGATATCACCAGATGGCACGCCCAAAACGATTGAATTTAATGCACGCTTTGGTGATCCTGAGACGCAAGTGGTCTTACCACGTCTACAAAGTGATCTGCTAGAGATTTTCCTAGCGACGGTAAATGGTACACTTGCCGATATTGAGATCCAGTGGAGTGAGCAAGCCGCTGTATGTGTAATCCTTGCTTCAGGAGGTTATCCTGCTGCTTATGCTAAAGGATTGCCGATTAGTGGGCTAGAACATATAGATGAGCAAGCACTGGTATTTCATGCAGGTACAGCATTAAGTACAAATGGTGAAGTGGTGACCAATGGCGGACGTGTACTGGGTGTTGTAGGATTAGGAACAGATATTGCAACAGCACGTGCCAAAGCGTATGAACATGCTGAAAAGATTACATTTGAAGGTAAGCATCAGCGTAGTGATATTGCGGCTAAAGCGATGCAAGATCAATAAAATAGATAAGCCGTCTGAGTCAAAAAAGACGGCTTTTTTTATTGGCTACATACTTTTATTGTAACAACTAATTAAGACTGTGAAATATAAAATGATGGTATAACATATTTTACAGAAAATTTACGGTTATTTTCCATAATATTGTTGACTGAATTGCCATATATTGATTAGATAGTAAGGTCTATTCTTTTTAAGGAAAAGATATAATAAATCTAAAGAAGATTGTCATTAACAAAGGGAGGGTGAATAAAGAAGTAGTCACTGTGCAAAATATGCTAACTAAGTTGTATGAGCTACAGATATTCAAAAGGGAGAGAAGCGAAAAAAATGAGAAAGATTAGCACAATGATAGCCATAAGTATGATGAGTATGTTACTTACAGCTCCACTAATGTATGCAGCAGAATATCAATATGATGATCTAGGTCGAGTCACTTCAGTTACTAAAGATGGCAAGCAAACCACATATACGTATGATCAAGGTGGAAATATATTAAGTATCAAATCCAGTACTAGCAGTAAGTCATTACGTCAAACGTCCAATGTAATGACAGGTTGGACAGCTTATGCCACAAAAGGAATTAAAGCGAGTTATCGTACAGCAACAGAAGATGTATACGCACCTACAACCACCACAATACCTCAATCAGTTGTACATAATGTGTATGGCGACACTACCGTAGCAAGCGATGTATACCATTCCTCTTCTTCTATGATGAACACACAATGGATCGAAGTATCGTCTAAACATACAGGCGCTGCGAATATTTACCGTGATATTGCTGTGAAAGCAGGGCAAGCTTACTCTTATAATGGCTGGGTACAGACCCAAAATGTAAAAGATGCTGTCGTGCAAGTCATCATTAATTATTATGATAAAAACAATAAATTAGTGCATTACAACAACATTTTGAACCTCAAGCAAAATACGGACTGGCATACGTACGGTGCCAACTTAAAAGCTCCAGCACAAGCGGTCAAAGCCCGTGTTCATTTGCAGATTGTTCTGCTCAAATCAAATGGTACAGCACAAGCCGGATTTGCTGATCGTACATTTGAACAGTCAACACAGGGGGATAACCGTTAATGAAAAATAAATATGTACGGTTAGCCTTATTGTTTGTTGTTTTATTTGCTGTAGTCGCAGGGTTCAAAATGAATTCTGCTTCTGCGGAGACCGGCGTATATACATTAGGTCCTGGAAGAACAATGGATTTTACATATACAGCTTCTTCCTCTGCAACTATTTATGTGACAGGTACCAATTATGATTATGTAAAGTACTTAGCAAGCGGAGATGTATCTGGTTTCTATACTAAAACAGCATATGTTCCAATTACTTTATCTATTAATCAGACCGTGCGAATAACGAATAATTCGTCTTCTAATATGACAATAGATATGAAAAGTAAAACATTTCAACTCTCGTCTCAAATTTTTAAAGCACTGACTCGATATTCTGTACAACCGGGAGCTAGCGCTTATGTGAAAAATAGTAATTTAGACTACTCTTTATCGGTTGATATTGGTGGCATTAACTCGAATATTCATTATGGTGCAGATGGAGAATTGATTGTTTCTTCTTTCACTCGTAAAGATACGGGTGGAGGAGAAGTTGTCGAAAAGGGTGGCACTATTCTTGTTACTAACCGTGACAATGTAGCATTCGAAATTGTAGGTCCAACCATTCCGATAGATATTACTGGAACTAGTTCAACAGCTGATTTCAGATACAATCTAACTAAAGGTGGTTCTGTACAAGCAACTAATAATACGACCAAAAACTTCTATGTGTATATTGACGGCACAGATAATTATGAATTTTCAATCTTTGATGAGGATGGAACACTGGCTTCATCAGGAGTAACCAAGACTCCAACTAAATATGTTAAAGCAGGGCAAAGTATCGTTTTGACTAATCCTAGCGATGCTTCTATGTTGGTTACAGGTGCATCTCCTGCATTCTATACCACAACCCAAGTTGAACCGCCGATGATTACCAAAACGTTAGCACCCGGCAAAAGTATTAAAGTGCTGAACAACTCTGGCGATACCATGAAACTGTTAACCGATGATATAGGCAATGGTTTCCAGATTGCGGAGTACAAATCCAATGGCGCTGTAGATAGTTACGATATTTTAAATACAAGTGCTAACTACATTATGGGAAATGGTAACTATGTTGTGATTACCAATCCTGCTTTTAATACACAATCAATTAAGATTAAGATTCCTAAATTGAATTCAGTGATATCCGATTCAGCTAACCCTGCTTTATTGGATCAAGATATTTCTCCAGGCCATTCGGTAGAAATCAAAAACGTATCGCCTACCAAAACAGGACTATTTGTATCTGGTGAATTTGATTATGCTCTGTATGATAGTGCAGGCATTAATGAGTATGCACCTGTAGTGAAATCTTCAAATATTTATCCTGATCCAGGTGAAAAAGTAGCTATTACCAATATAAGTAGCAGCAATACAAACACAAGTATCCATGCTCCTTATGAAGCATTTGTAGCGACTGCTCGTACGCAACCCGTCACGTTTAATCGTGTACTGAATGTAGGCGAAACATTAAAAACAATCAACACCTCTAATTATTCATTCTATATCAATGCAAGTGGGCAACACCACTATGCTGTCTACAAAAAAGATAATAATAAAGTTGATGATTTTGATAATCCGATCGTAAGTGCAAGACATCTGATTAGCAAAGATGAGAAAATGATCACCACCAATAGTGGTAATCAAGCGATGACGGTATCCGGTCCTTATGACGCATTTGATATCAGCAGTCGGGCTGAACCTGCTTTATACAAAGGTTATCTCAATGCAGGACAAAGTGCGAAATTAACAAACACCAGTCCGGCGCTGTTCAGTATGTTTACGGATGGAATATATGATCAAGCGAGTTATCGTGCAGATGATACATTACGCTCACTAGATCATGATCGTGTCGCCAAATCATTACCTTTTTATAATGGAGAACGAGTGACGCTAACGAATGCTGGAAGCAGTCAACTTGTTATTTTGAGTCCTTATGATGTAACAACAGCTCAATCGAGTAGCGATCCTGCACTACTGGTGAAGCAATTAGCTATTAATCAGAGTGCCGAGTTTATTAACAAAGATAAAGCCAATGAAACGGTTTATTTTACAGGTAAACATGACTTGATGGATTATGATACAACAGATCAGCCTAACAGCTATTATCGTGGTACCACTACAACGTACCGTTCTGTAGATCCTAATCAACGCTTAGCTGTCATGAATACGGATGTAAAAACAATTGATGCATATGCGGCTTTTGAATTATTTACAGGTAAAGACCGTACCAATCCAGTCACATTCAAGAAAACATTATCTACAAAACAAAGTCTAGACTTCACGAATAAAACAAGCAAAACATTCTTCATTTATCCTAATGGAACGTATGATTTTGCAGAGTATCAAGCAGGGCAATCGATCGAAATGGGAAGAAAAGAAACCAGTTCTTCCAAAAGCCTGCTGACATCTAATCGTATGTCGGTCACCAATGTGATTTCAACAGATTTAACAGTAGAAGGGCCTTATGATGCATTCACGATACAAGCACGTACGAATCCTGCTTTGTTTGAAGAAGTATTATCGAAGCGTGAAAGTATCGAAGCTCAATATACAGGTACTAAGTCAGGGCAAGTACGTCTGACGGTCAATTATGATTCTGCTTTATTTTCAAATGATGTATTAAGTGAATATGGTCGTAACCATACTGGTTCGGCTGTACAAGTGGTAGCGACAGGTGAACGTGTCGCTGTACAAAATGTAGATGCAACTCCCGGTTTGGTATACGGAGCGTATGACACATTTAAAGTAATACCGCGTACCAATCCCGTCACATTCCAGAAGGTACTGAATACCGATGAGAATGTAGATATTACCAATACACAACCATCCAAATCGTTTAACGTGTATCTCAACGCTGTAGATAATATCTACGACTATGTCAAACGAGATGCAACTGGTGGAGTCGATGGATTAGGACGAGCAGTATCGGGTGGAGTTGAACTTCTAGAGCATGGAGAGCGCATTGCGATTACAGCGCCAACAGCGCATTCTGTAATGATTGAAGGCTCTTATGATGCGTTTAAGATCGCTAATCGTACGAACCCAGCGTTGATGAAAAAAGCATTAGCACCCGCTCAAAGTCTAGAAGCGACCAATATAGATAGTATTCCTTCTCGATTAATTATCGAGCAAATCTATGATATGGCAACGTATGATAGTACGGGTGCACTAAAACAATATAGTCATGGATTAAGTGGAACACCTTCACAAACACTAGATCCTAAGGCCAAAATAGCCATTCAAAATAGTGATACGATCTACAATGTGGTATATGGTCCTTTCGAGTCGTTCCAGTTAGCGGACCGAAGTAATCCAGTTACTTTTACCAAAACGTTATCTACGAATGAGTCTATAGCATTTGAACAAAATGCACTGAATCAAATGTTTTTATATTTCAATGGTAATCCGTATGATTACGCACAGTACAAAGCCAATAAAGAAGTGCGTGAGTACGGTTGGGACGAACTGCTTTCGCAAGCGATGACCAAAGGAGATCGTATTGTTGTTGCAGCATCAGGTACAGCTAATGTAACGGTTCAAGGTTCGTACGATGCCTACAAAATGACAACAGTGAGCGGTAAACCTGTAACGATCAAAACGCTTGAAGTCGGCGAAAGCTATTCAATCCGTAATATTTCGCCAGGCAACTTTTTTGTTAAATTAGCAGGTAATCATAGTTATCAACTGTACAATGCGAATGGCAAACTCACCATTTCGAGTACAGGAACAACAGCTAGTTATCACGACGTTCCTGCTTCATCACGTCTGGTTGTAACGAATGTAGATGTAGCACCTATTACAGTCTATGCACCGACAGAAGCGATCAAAGTGACACAAGGCGATGATCTGTTAGTCAAAACATTGACGATGGATCAGACGATGAAAGCGACCAATACATCAAGCAGTTCAGCTACATTATCTGTAGATGGTAAGTACGATGTGGCCGTATATGATGCTTCAGGCAAACCTGTTCAGTATGATCGCAAAACAACCGGTAATTCGGTATCTGTTCCAGCAGGTGGTTATGCGATTCTTACAGGGCAACAAGCGTCCAATACACTGGTTAATGGAAATAAAGATCATTTTAATTTCCAAGATCAGGACACTCCGGCACTATCACTTTACACATTAGCACCGAATACGATGGTCAAAGCAACCAATGTACACGATCATGCGCGTGCACTTAATGTAGGTAGTAAGTTTAGTTACTGGACAGAGCAAGGGGAAGAACAAACAGGTTCAGGTACAGTTACGATCGGAGCAGGCAATACGACTGTGATTCGTAATACGGGTACAACCACATATGAACTTTATAGTCCATATGGTTCTTTCAAAATGGAAGTCACAACAACGACTCCAGTTCCTGTACCGCCAGTAGTGAATCCTTCTGTAGGAACTATCGATCCAGCCGATTATGATCAACAGACGTATTATGCAGATCCTGTTGACACTTCTACAGGAGCACAAATTATCAATAAAACGATGATGGTTGCTCATGGAACAGTCGATATTCCTTTCCAAGCTCAGTATTATGCTCTTTTACAAGGTAATGCGGGTCTTGGTAAAGGATGGAGTCATAATTTTGAAATGCGTTTGAGTAAAAACAATACAACAGGTCAGATGACGGTATATTGGAATGCTTTCCGTACCAATAACTTTATGCTAAATAGTGATAAAGCTACCTACACTCCTGTTGAACGTGCAGTACGTAATGACCAATTGCAAAAAAATGCAAACGGCACATACACATTGACCCGTTATGATGGAACACATTACATTTTCGCTGCTAACGGAACACTGCAATCAATGGGTGAACGTGGCGGCATTACAATGACGATGCAGTATGATAGTTCAGGTAAGTTACTATCTGTGACGGAACCGACCAGTGGAGCAAAGTTAGTCATCACTTACAACGCTATCGGTAAAGTAGCGACAGTTGCCGATCAAGCGGGTCGTACATCTACATTTACTTATGATGATACAGGTCGATTGATTACACTTACCGATCCAGGAAGCCACAAAACAGAATATACGTATAACAAAAATAATCAGATTGTGACAGGTTCATTAGATGGCAAGCTTGTATTCTCAAATGCGTACGATAGCAAAGGCAGAATATTGCGTCAGAATGATGGAATCACTGCACATCAACCAACAACGTTTGCTTATAGCAATGCAGACGGAATGCTCACGACGACGATTACAGATCGCAACGGTGATATTCAAAAACGTGTGCATAATATCAATTATCAATTGGTTGAAGTTCAAGATGGCAATAGCAGTAAAACAAGCTACACCTATGATGCTCAAGGCAATCGTACCAGTATTACGAATGCGCTAGGTCAGACGGCGAAGTTCGAATACGATAGCAAAGGGAATTTGACCAAGAATACAGATCCATCTGGTCTATCGATGACTTTGACCTACGATGCCAAAGGGAATTTGCTCAAAGCAACAGGACCTGATGGTAACAGCATTACAAGTACGTATGATGCCAATAGTCGTCTACTCAGTACAACCGATACCGAAGGTTATAAAGTATCGTATGAGTACAATGACAAAGGCATGTTAACAGCAGCAACCGATCCGCGTGGCGGGAAGACGATCTATAGCTATAATGGCTATAAATTAGATACGGTGACTGCTTCTACAGGCGAGATTATGAAAGTGGGTTACGATGCCGCAGGTCGCATGACGACTCAAAGCGATGCAGAAGGTAACCTTTCACAAGCTGTTTATAATGATAATGATCAATTAATTAATATGATTGATCCGCTCAAAAATAAAATCAGCTACACGTATGATCGGCAAGACAATCTAGCAAGTGTTACCGATGCACGTGGCAATGTGACAAGCTACACCTATGATGCTAATGGACAATTAACAGCGGTTCGTAATGCACTGGGTGGAACACTTTCGATCACTTATGATAGCGAAGGCAATATGACAGCTGTCACTGATCCGTTAGGTCGTAAGAGTTCATTTACGTATGATGCCGCAGGTCGTCTGATGACAGAAACGAATGCTGCAGGCGCAACGGTGAAATATGCATACGATACATTAGGTCGTCCAATCGAAGCGTATGATGCACTCAATCACAAAATGTATACAGTCGAATACGATACCGCAGGCAATCCGGTCAAAATGACAGATGCGCTAGGCTATACGTATACAAGCACATACAACGATCTCAATCAGTTAACCCAATCAGTCGATCCGTTAAAACGCACAACGACCTATGGGTATGATCGTAAAAACCAATTAACATCGGTTAAAGATGCGATTCAAGGCAGTACATCGCAGACAATCGATGCGTTTAGCCAGATTACTCAAATGGTAGATGCGAATGGTAATCGTGCCAAATATCAGTACGATCTGCTTGGACGTCTGACTTCAGAGCAAGATGAAGCAGGGGGCAACCATAGCTACACGTACAACAATGTAGGATTACTAGGTAGCGATACCGATAAAAATGGTCGTAACAGTAAATATAGCTACGATGCCGCAGGGAATTTGAGCCAATTTACCGATGAAGCGGGTAGTGTATCGTATGACTATGATGCTAATGGAAATATCACTTCGGTTAAAGGTAGTAATGGCGAAGTATTAGTACGTAACTATGACAAATTGAACCGTGTAGAATCGTTCACTAATGGAGATGGACAGACCATTTCGTATAGTTACGATGCCGCAGGACAATTAACAGGACTTACGTATCCAGATGGCAAAAAAGTATCCTATACGTACAATGCCAATGGTCGACTAGCTACAGTGACAGACTGGGCAGGACGCCAAACTTCTTATACGTATGATGCGAATAGTCGCTTATTATCGACAACACGTCCAGATGGAACGAAAGAAGTTCGTACGTATGATGCCGCAGGACAAGTATTAACATTGAAAGACTTGCAAGCGGATGGAACGGTATTGTATGAATACAATTACACGTATGATCAGGTTGGACAAGTGACGAATGAAGACGGTGGCGATATCAATGCCGATCTGAATACTGTTACAGCCGATGTCTATGGGCCTGGATTATCTCCATTGCTTGAAGATGTGATGATTCAAAGTGAAGGATTACCACAAACTACAGATATCGTATCATCCGGTGTTCAAACCGATGTATACACACAGCCAGCCAGTGTAACCGCAGATGTATACGGTACAGGCGATATGACGATGACGTACAGTGCAGACAATCGTCTAGCTACGGTCAATGGTGAAGCAGTGAAATATGATGCCGAAGGAAATATGCTGGTCGGTCCACTTGCTGGACAGATGCAAAACTATACCTTTGATGCACGTAACCGTCTGGTTGAAGCCGGTGGGGTACAATACGGATACGATCACGAAAATCATCGTACGTCGATGACCGTTAACGGAACGACCACGAAATATGTGATCAATCCCGAAGCTGTGTTGTCTCAAGTGTTGATGGAAACCGATGGAACAGGCAAACCAACCGCATGGTATGTGTACGGTAATGGCTTGATCGGACGCCAAGATGCGAATGGAGCGTACCAAAGCTACCACTACGACCGTCGAGGAAGTACACTCGCATTAACCGATGCTAAGGGACAACTCACCGATACGTACAGCTACGGTACCTATGGTGAATCGTTAGGACACGAAGGAACTACCGAGCAACCGTTCCAATACAACGGACGCGACGGAGTCATGACTGATCCGAACGGGTTGTACCAGATGCGAGCAAGGTACTACAATCCAGAGATCAAGCGTTTCGTGAACCGAGATGTATTGAGTGGAAGTATCGACGATGGGCTGACCATGAATCGCTATGCCTATGTAAATGGGAATCCGATTTCGTATATCGATCCATTTGGACTGAGTGCGGATAGTGACGAGATGTTGAAAACGGTTGGAAGTTTCTTAGCAGATGCTGTGCCAGGATTAGGTACACTCAAAGGACTGCAAGAAATATTTACCGGAGTCAACTATGTCACAGGAGATCAATTATCGGTTGCAGATCGAGTAGCTAATGGAGGCGGAGTTCTCTTAAGTTGGGTACCTGGAGGCAAGATTGCAGGGAAAGCCTTAACTAAGGGAGCAATTGATGGTGGTAGTTGGGTTATAGCCAGAGTGGCTAAGAATAAAAATAGTTTTAAATACTTGTCTAATTTTGAAGATCATATAATTAACGCTCAAGGTATTGTTAGAAAAGGGAATAAGGGAGTTGTTGGAGGACACAATTTGCAAAGCTTTGAAAAAATTATAACAGATCAAGGTTGGAACCTAGAGGATATCATTATTTCCAAAACATCGCATTCTACAGTTTCTGGAGTGTTTCAGGTTCAGTACAGACTTCCTGCTCTTGATAGAGAATTAAAAGTAATACCTAATCAGTTTAAAAATATTTCCCATCCCAAAACAGTATATGATCCAAATGTAATCTCTAATAACCAAATGATAGCATGGGGTAAGGAAGCAATGGAAAATGGAGAGATGATAGGTAGAGAAATTAGAGGAACAGCTTCAAATGGTTTAAAATTCACAGGATACCTTGATGAGAACGGTATAATAACGAATTTCTTCCCGACTTTATCAAAATAATTTTTAGGAGAATGCTGTGATGAGTGGCAATTTAACAGAAAAAGAATTATTGAATATGTATTATAGACATCTTGAAGAGGGATACTTTTTAGATGCACTTAAAAATTTTTGTGAAGAAAAAGGATTTGGTGGAAGTGAACACGTTTGGTGTGTTTTTGCAAATGAATTAAATGAATGGGATGAAGGTTATTTTGGTGAGATAGGAGTTTGTTATTTTTTTGATTACCCAGCAGTGGAAGAAGATCAAACGCTAGTATTAGATTACGCTACTTTCTATCATCATTTAAAAGAAGCAAGCATAAATTATTTAATACACAATCCAAATGCTAAGGTTGAAGTTGAAGCTCAATTAAAGGAAATTAAAAAAAAGCTTAATATTTCTTAACAAATATTCCAAACCAAATAATAAAAATTCTATTAATACATTTGCGTATACTATCTAATTACACTAAACAGATCTACTCTAGTAAACTATTACTAGAATAGATCTGTTTTTTGCTAGTTTCGTTTTATTATTTTATGGGATATTCAAAGCTGTTCAAAGATAAACTTTGGAGTTAATAGTATGAGAGTTAAATCAGAACTACCAATATTAAAATCACAACCCATACGGATATCTTCTTCTTGGAAAGTGGACTACAATACTTTTGTAGAATTAGATCCAAAGACATTGAATGAAAAATGGATTAATTTCACAGAAGATTTACTTCAAATGAGTTATATTCGAGATAATATTATTTGGGATATTGGATGGTATCCAGAAGCAAACCCTCTAGGGGAATATGGATTAGAATTAATTAAAAATTTAGATTGGTCTAATCCGATAGAAAGTTATTCTACAAAGCATAAAGTTGCTTTGCTTGCAAAACTTGAATATTTATTATGGGCTGTTGGTCAAGGGTATTATAATTAAAGGTAGTTTGAAATAAATTTAAAATACAAGCTGTATATTTTACAACTTGTATTTTTTAACTTAAAAATCGTTTAATTATTCGTTTTAATAGTTCAAACTCAAGCTATAAGAGATTGGTGATTCAAATTTGTAAAATTAGATGGAGTGAGTGCGGATATTAATAAGATGTTTAATGCAGTGAAAATATTCTTATCAAATGCTATTCATGATTTGGTGAATCTAAATTATTTATAGGAATTATTTAAATAAAATATTATGTTACAGGTCAAGAACTTTCTGTAGGCGATCGAGTTGCTACTGGAGTAGGCACCCTAGTTAGCTTTTTCTCTGGTGGTAAAGTCGTTAGAAGCTAATAAAAGAAAAATCATTTTATGCTAAACCTTGAGAACTTTTTATAGCTGGTTTTGGATTTATCATGGGCCAACAAATTAAGCCGAAGAATATATATATAGAATTAAGAAAAACTTCTATAGGAAAAGAAACTATTGCTATTATTGAAAAAAATAATGTTGAGGTTAATCTTTCTTATACAGAGCCTTTTGAAGATATATATGGAGAAGCATTTGGTAACACAGCTATCACGTATATCAAAAATACACAGTCTTTAAATTAACTGCTCAAATTATTATTCATGAAGTTACACATGCTGGTTTAAAGATTAAGGGTACTCAGAGAGCTGAGATCATAGCTTTTATGAGGGGTTCTAAGCACAATTATAATGAATTATCTGTTAAACAAATCAGAGAGATTATTGAAATGGTTAAAGCCACTTATCCTGAATTACCTTATCGCTAAAGAGGAGTTGATTACTGTGACTAAAAGAAGTAAAGAAGAAATTTTAGAAGCAATTGAAGAGATGCATTTATTGCGAAAAAAGGTAATGAGTGGAGAGAAAATACCTTGTCCCAAATGTGGAGAATATTTAATTTTTTATGGCAAAAATAGTGGCAAACATCCCGGTATTTTTTGTCCTAATAATGACTTTGAAATTCTTATTGAATATGGTAATAAATTTTTCGAGAAATGATCATTGAATTATAATTAAATACAGATTGAGAATAAAATAATTATTATAAATTGCACTAAATTTTATACTTAAAAGATATTTATGAAGTCTTTCGAGAATGGATTATAAAACAGGTTAGAAGATGTCTGTGAGAGACTAGATAACTAGTGTAGTATGAAAATTTTGTTAGTAAAAAAAGCAACTAAAAGTGCTATTAATGGCCATAGTTAGCTTGTTATTAAATTTAGTAAAAAAATAGTGCTGATGAAGTTTTAAATGAGAGCATAGATTATAGAAATGTACAAAGGCTACAAAATAGTAGAAAAGAAACATTGGCTCTTACAAAAGAAATTAGACAGTTTAAACAATACTGGGGTCAATATGGAATTAATGTCAAAGTAGATAAGAAAGGAAAAGTTCTTACAGGGAATTATGAAGCAGGATTTGATTATAGCAGTGGAGCAATATGGATCAAGAAAAATCCGAGTCTCATTAATTTATATCATGAAGGGTATCATGCGGAGCAATGGTTAGCGATAGGAAAAGAAGCTTATATGAATCTTAGTCGATTAGAACGAGAGGAATATGTCTATTCAAGAGTAATGCAAAATGAAGAATTGTTTGACGGTAACTCAATCAATCATTCAAAAGAATATATTAATGATTTGCGATTAAAACACAGATGATTTGGAAGGTGAGTAGAATTGAAAAGATATAATAGAACTAAAGAAGAATTAAAAAAAATACTTGATGAAGTAGATCGGAATTTTCCTAGACATCATCGCAGAATAAACGAGATTACTATGGATACTGTATTAACACCAGAAGAAGCAATAGCAATTGCTAAAAAATATCATGAAGAAAATAAAGAGGAAGGGATCGTAAGTGAAGAAATCGAAAGATTATATTTTGATGAAGGATATACGTTCAAAAGAGATGAAAACAATAGAGAAAATGATGATATCCGACCAGCATGGCGAGTAACAGTAGATTTACCACCTAACCCTTTTTTGTTTGAAGATTACACGTTAATTATATCGGATCGAGATCGTAAAGTAATGGGGATGTTAGGTCAAAATGGACAACCAGTAGAATTATAACGGTTGGGTTCGAAAAAAGAAATCTTGAAAGATTATTTCTTTCAAGATTTCTTTTTATTTAATGATTTTCTAATCATACTGTACGTATAAACCATTAAAGACATCTATGTTGAATCTTTAGGATGCGATGAAGCTATAACTGATCCAAACGAGAGGTGCACGAGATGAAAAACGTATTACAATCCAGAGATCAAATGTTTCGTCAATCGAGATGTCGTGAGTGGCAGTATTGACGTTGGAATGACCTTGAACCGGTATGCGTATGTGAATGGGAATCCGATTTCGTATATCGATCCGTTTGGATTGAGTGCTGATAGTGACGAGATGTTGAGAACAGTAGGGAGTTTCATAGCGGATGCTGTGCCAGGATTAGGTACACTCAAAGGACTGCAAGAAATATTTACCGGAGTCAACTATGTCACAGGAGATCAATGATCAGTTGCAGATCGAGTAGCTAATGGAGGAGGAGTTCTCTTAAGTTGGGTACCTGGAGGTAAGATTGCAGGAAAAGCCTTAACTAAGGGGGCTATTGATGGTGGTAGTTGGGTTATAGCAAGAGTGGCTAAAGAAATTGATAATACTCCTAAGATCCTTTTAACTAAAACTATTATTAGTAAGGATATGAAGGAGAAAATATTACAAGGACAACGTAAAGTACCAAAAAACGAATTAATTGGTGGACATTCATCTACTATAAATAATAGTAATACTGATTTTGCAGTAGAAGTTCTGTCCAATAATGCTGATGGAACAAAAAATGTTCTTTTTACTAAACAATTTTCAGACGGTAATATTTCTAAACTTAAAAAAAGTACATTATTTCCAGACTCATGGAATGATGAACAAATTCTCAATAGTATCTTAGAAGTTGGAAACGCACCAGCTATTTCAACAAGATTAAGAGATGGAGCAACTTGGCATAGAAAAATTGTAAACAATGTAGAAATTGATGTTCTCAAAATTGGAGATAATTTGAGTAGTGGATATCCTACAGGAACAAAAAATGCACCTCGTCCTTCAGGTTTTTAAAATTTGTAAAGTGAAAGGTTCTAAATATGTATAGAGAATTAGATAATCTCTTATCAGCTAATACAACAGTAGATTCTTGGTATGATGATGGTTGTACAATTGCAAGTGAGATTCTATCAGGATTTAATAAAGAAGATTGGGAAAAATTATCAATTGAAGTATTTAATAAGTCTTTAGAGTGGCAAAAAAAAATAGCCTATTGTTTGGATAGTAATTGTAATGTATATGAATTAAAAATTTTGTTGTCATTGCTTGAAACTAAAGATGAAGAACTTTTTCAAATATGTATAGATACTTTAAGAAGTTTTACAACTTTAGAGAATAAACAAATAATAATCAAAAATCCATCTATCTTACAACGAATTAATAATTTATTACCTACGTCAGGTATAGCAGTAAAAAAAGTATTAGAAGATTTTATTATTAAAATTTATTCATAGAGATTTAA
>NZ_QGAD01000026.1:0-45693 GCF_005233705.1 Paenibacillus sp. CFBP13512
ATCAAACCTGATTTTTGCATAGCAAAATATCTTACATCCAGCGCTTGGCACTATAAGCGCGACTTCTTCTACTTGAATTAAAAAAAGAGCTAATCTTTTAAGAGATTAGCTCTTTTTTCTTGCGATAATTATCAATAAAAATGGAAGCAAATTGAGGGTCCCACTGTGTTCCCCGTCCTTCTTCCAAAATCATAATCGCTTTTTCAGAAGGCATTCCTTTCCGGTAAGGACGATTTGAAGTCATCGCATCATACGCATCAGCTACAGCGATAATTCGACCGAACAATGGAATATCATTTCCTTGTAGTCCGTCAGGATACCCTTTACCATCATAACGTTCATGATGAGAACGTACACCCGGAAGATAAGGTTGCATCGCATCTTTAGGCTCAACCTGTTTTAGAATACTTTCACCCAGTGCAGGATGCTTTTTGATCTGATCGAATTCTTCATCCGTCAGCTTGCCATCTTTTAATAATACAGAATCGGTAATACCGATCTTTCCAATATCATGAAGCAATGCTGTTTTACGTAAGCGATCCAATTCATAAGCGCCAAGCCCAGCATTTTCACCAATAATGACGGCATATTCAGCGACTCGTAACGAATGCCCAGCTGTATAGGGATCACGCGCATCCAGCGCCGCCGCCAGTGTAGCAAAGTAACTATCTTGTAATTGAGCATTACGTTGATCCCGTAATTGCAATCCTTTGATCATATGATTAAAGCCTGAGATCAACAATGAGAAGTCATCTGAATAATAATCTTCCGCTTCTCCGTTGAAATCACCATTTTTGACATGTGCCATTTCACTGTATAGATTGCTGATCGGATGTTCTACATCTCGTGCTAATAATTGCGCGCCCACTATACTAAAAGCAATACTAACCACAATCACAGCTCCTGCCCAGCTCCAATATTCACTGGTCTGCACACCGGTTATTTCTTGCAAACGAATCTGTGCAGCTAAGCTAAATAACACCAATGGAAACACGCCGATCAAAAAAATACTGAGTTGAAATTTACGACGAACCGATACATGCACTTGTCCTAACAACCAAATTTCTTTGTCATAGAGACGATGCAGACGTTCTTTCATGACGATTAACATCGGACGAATAGCTGTTGCTGTGAGAAAAAATTCAATAAAAGCATGCATACTTGCCACCATTAATGCACCTGCGCCACCAATCCACAAATAATAGGTGGGTAACGTAATCCAACCTTTTCCCATACAGATCAGCATCAATATCAATGCAGGTACCGTTAATCCTAAGAAATGCGGCAACATGATACGATATACCGATAATTTAGGGAATTTATGTAGCTGGACATAAGCACGCTCTAGCATTTCTTCAGAAGGTAGATCAATCGCACATACTTCACGAATCGGACGAATATGATGCCAGAATACAAGACTTTCAATACTTAACATGATTAGAAACGAAAACATCATAATGCCGACCATTCTTATATTTTGCAAGAGTGGTGCATCAACCGTTGTTAAAACAAATAATCCACCAACGACAGCGACTGCAATCACCGATCCGATTATATAATTCAATAAAATTTGCTTGAGGAATGCTCGATATGACTTCAAAGTAGTCTCCTCTTTTCTTAAATACAGTACTTGTTAGCATGATCATTTTTTCTTATCTTTATTTATTTCGGTTCTTACACTTTAAAAGTTGATGTTTTTAGAAAGATGATTTCGTTTATATATAAAAGCTTAATATATAACTATAGATATACTTTATGATAAAAAGGGGCTTGCCTATGCATACAACAGAAATGACCAGTAATTTGATCTTACTTCTTGGAAGCCTTCTACTGATCGGTGTGCTTTCGACCAAATTTTCTTCTCGCTTCGGGATGCCAGCGTTAGTCTTTTTTATACTGGCGGGAATGGGACTCGGGCGTTTCATTTATTATGATAATGCTTTTATCACGCAATGGTTTGGTGTATTAGCACTCGTTATTATTTTGTTTGAAGGTGGGATGCAGACACGGATGGAGATGGTAAAGCCTGTTATTCGTCCTGCCTTATCGTTAGCAACGATCGGTGTGTTATTAACTACATTTATTATCGGTTATTTTGCTCATTTAATTCTGGGTGTTAGTCTGATAGAAGGATTATTATTCGGGGCGATTGTAGGTTCAACCGATGCGGCCGCTGTATTCTCTGTACTGGGTAGCAAAAATGTCAGCAAAAAACTCACGTCTACTCTTGAAGCCGAATCCGGTAGTAACGATCCTATGGCGGTCTTTTTAACGATTATGTTTATCGAATTGATTCAAGATCCTTCGATCAGTATTTGGAGCAAAATTCTTTCTTTTTTCTGGGAAATGGGTTTTGGACTCGTACTCGGTATTATTTGCGGTAAGCTCGCTGTGATGCTGATTAACAAAATCAATTTCGAGACAGCCAGTCTTTATCCAGTACTTGCTATTTCAGCTGCTCTATTTACCTATGGTGTGAGTTCACTAACTCATGCCAGCGGTTTTCTTGGCGTATACGTGATGGCACTCGTGATGGGTAATTCAGATCTCACCTATCGACGTTCGATTTTACAATTCAATCAAGGTTTCGGCTGGATTATGCAGATACTGATGTTTGTTTTACTTGGATTACTTGTTTTCCCTTCTCAATTACCTGCTGTCGCCTGGCAAGGAATCATCTTATCTGTGCTACTCATTCTCGTAGCCAGACCCGTTGGTGTATTTTTGAGTCTTTTGGTCAGCAAGTTCTCGTTTCGGGAAAAAACGTTATTGTCTTGGGCAGGACTTCGTGGAGCAGTACCGATTGTACTCGCCACCTATCCACTATTAGCAGGCGTTCCTAACGGACATTTATTTTTTAATGTTGTTTTCTTTATCGTGTTATCTTCTGCACTGATTCAAGGAACGACCATTTCACCCCTTGCTGAAAAGTTAGGCTTAACCGAGAATGTACCGGATCAACAACCTTCGATTATTGAACTTGTAGCGACCGGTCGTACCACATCAGAGATCAGTCATCTGACTCTCGATAAGCGTAGCTGTATGATCAATCGAGAAATTCAAGATATTCATTTACCGGAAAGTGTATTGATTACTGCACTGATTCGCAATGAAGAAATACTGACACCGCGCGGTAATACAGTATTGATGGCTGGCGATAAAGTCTATCTATTAGGACCCAAAGCCAAGCGTGAACATATTCGTAAATTATTTACAGGCGAGATAGATCCTACTTCTCCGCCGCTAATCTAACAGGTGAGCGTATGTCTTAGTCTTAATCTATATACGCAAAACAAGCGCTCTTCCGATAAAGGGAGGGCGCTTGCTATGGGTGTACATCTATTCTTAAATATTGTAAAGAACGGACTTGCTTAACCTTGAATTTCAGCGGCAAGCACAATAGGTCCTCGTGGTTGATCGCCCTGTTTGTCCGGTTCAAGTGTAATCGCAATGGTGTCATAATCTTCGGGTTGGAATGTATAATACATCGCTCCTGTTCCGTCTTGAGTAAGGAACGTTCCTGCACTTTGTTTCACATCACCTTTGATCAGCCAGACTTGAAAAGCTTCTTTACCTTTTAACTTCGGCAAATTATCGGCTTGAACGAGTAAATGTGTTCCTTTATCATCAATTACGATCGTAGCCAAACCTTGAGCTACAATATCAGCTGTAGCTGGATTCAGCTTAACGGCTTTATCTACTTTAAGACCTTGTGTAGGCATAGAAACAGTTGCTAATTTGCCTTGTAAACTGTTCACTTGTGTACTCGAAATCGCTAATTGCTGTTGTAGACTATCAATTTCCCCTCGCAAATTAGAAGCGTACACACCTATAATCACAGCGGCGGCAGCAACCAATGTTGTAGCAACACGCCAGAATCTATTTTTACCTTTATGTTGAACCCAAGCTTTGTCTTCTTGAGTGCTGTATACTACTGATGGCTTCACAGTCTGATCATCCGATGATTTTTCCACTACGATAGGAGTGGTTCCCCGATCATCTGATATCGTTTGTTCTGTATGGCTAGGTGTAAGTATATGACTCAACACACGATTTTTCATACCTTTTGGTGGCGCAACGTCTTCAACGGCGAATGGCAAAGTATCCATCACCTCCCGAAGTTCTTCAACCGCCAGACGGCATTGTTCGTCTTCTTGCAGATACGCTTCAAAGCGTTGCTGTTCTTCTTGATTCAGACCACCCAGTACATACATTTCAATCATATCGTGCATATCACTTTTCTTATATTGATTATCATTATTCATAAATAGTTTTCCCCCCTCACCGCTCCAGCAAGCTTCTTATGAAGCTGCCTTATGGCAAGTCTTACTCTGCTCTTGACTGTCCCTAACGGAATACTGTATCGCTCGGAGACTTCATGCTGAGTCAATCCTTGAAAATATATAGATTCAATAACTTGCTTCTGATCTTCTCTAAGTTCATTCATCGCTTCTTTAATACGCTGCCGCTCCCAGTTCAGCGTAACTTGTTCTTCCGTGTTCGCCTTCAGATCAGGGATACCGCGAAGCGTTTCATCTTTGGTAGGGTCAACAGGCGCCCGTGATGATTTACGACGCAGCATATCTACAGCAATATTGCGCGTAATCGTGAACATCCATGTAGACAGCTTCCCCTGACTTTGGTCATATCGTTCTGCATGATTCCACACACGCAGAAATAATTCCTGTACAACTTCTTCTGCTGCCATCGTATCTTGTACGATCCGATAGGCGAACGAATACACTGCCCGTTCATAACGGTCATATACGCATTCAAGTGCTTCGGCGTCTTTTTGAGAAATCCGTCGCATAAGTTCTCTGTCTTCTGCTATATCGTTCATCCAAGGGCTCCTTTCCCGTTCCCTTATATTATAACCTTCGCAAGAAATTTTGCTACGGATGACTTTTCAAAAAATATTATTTTGTCATTCTCGAATTTACAATTTAAGTTTATTTTGGAAATCTTGATTCAATTCTAAGTCAATGGCTTATTAAGTAGAGTAGACAGTTTAATTGCTATACTTCTGAGAATTGCGTCACAAAGGGGTTACAAATCAGTTAAATCTTTTTCATGTTTACGCAGAAATATGATCCACTGCTCCAAAGTAAGCGTATCCTTTTACGTAATACCTGTTCTTAATTGAACAGTATGCAATTGATCCTACATTATTTTAAGGAGAGTGGAAACATGTACAAATCTGTTCTATCTAAGGTCATCATGCTGCTTATGGCAGTAGTCTTGATCTTACCAACAACCGTTGGAGCTGCCGCTGCAACATCTAAGGGCGCTGGTGCTGATCTTCGTTCAACATTGGGACAAATTCTTGGTGAACATGCTTTACTCGCAGTGATTGCAATGCAAAAAGGTATTGATGGCAAAGCTGATTTTGATCAAGCTGCCGCTGCTTTGAATGCAAATACAGATGATTTGAGTGCTGCTGTCGCTTCTGTTTATGGTAATGAAGCTGGCGCTGCTTTCAAAACAATCTGGGCTTCTCATATTGGTTATTTCGTGGATTATGTGAAAGCAACAGCTGCTAATGACACTGCTGCCAAACAAAAAGCGAAAGACGAATTAGAAGAATATAAAGTAACACAAGCCAAGTTCTTTGCAGATGCAAATCCTAATTTGCCACAATCTGCATTGGAAGCAGGATTGGAAGAACATATTAATATGCTATTAACTGCATTTGATGCATATGTAGCAAAAGATTATACAAAAGCATACACAACTGCGGATGAAGCTTACAAACATATGTATATGTTTGGTGATATCTTAAGCGCTGCAATTGTAAAACAATATCCTGACAAATTTACAACAGACATGTCTACAATGGGAGCTTCTGATTTGCGCTCTGCTCTAGGTATCATTTTGGGCGAGCATGCAACATTAGCTGTCTGGGCAATGCAAAAAGGAATTGACGGTGCGCCTGATTTCGAACAAGCCGCTGGTCTTTTGAACAAAAACACAGATGAGTTAAGTGCTGCTGTCGCTTCTGTTTACGGTAACGAAGCTGGCGCTGCTTTCAAAACAATCTGGGCTTCTCATATCGGATACTTTGTCGATTATGTAAAAGCAACTGCTGCTGGTGATACAACAGCAAAACAAAAAGCGATTGATGAATTAGCTGAGTACAAAGTAACTCAAGCAAAATTCTTCGCTGATGCTAACCCTAACTTACCTCAAGCTGCTCTTGAAGCTGGACTTACAGAACATATCGCAATGTTGCTTAAAGCATTCGATTCCTATGTAGCTAAAGATTACACAACAGCTTATTCTGAAGCACGTATGTCTTACCACCACATGTTTGGATTTGCAGACATTTTAAGCGAAGCAATCGTAATGCAATACCCTGCTAAATTCGGTGGTACTGCTACTCCAACTCCGACAACACCAGCTACACCTTCTATGCCAAGCATGCCTAATATGCCTGCTACACCACCAACAACACCTTCTACAGGTGGAGCGAATGGTACAAGTGCAGATACTAGTCCTGAATTGAAAACAAAAGTAATGCAATTTACACCAGGTAGCAAAATGTACATGGTTAATGGTGTATCTATGATGATGAGTACTCCAGCTACTGTATACAAAGGAAAAACATATGTACCGTTGCGTTACCTTGCAGCGAATGCAAATATGAAAGTGTTCTATACGAAAGAAACATCTACAACTTGGTTGGATACTGGTATCCAACGTTATGAGTTCTGGGTCAATTCTAAAGTATACAAAGTCGACAACATGCGTAAAGGTATGAACGATATGGTCATTTCCCGTAACGGACAGACTCTTATCCCTGTACGTTGGTTTGTAGACAACTTTGAATGGAACATGAGCGTGAATAACAACACCGTTACAATCAGCAAAACGTATTAATATTGAGATCATTATAAATATGATCTGTCTTTAATCGTTTGACGCCAAACAACACCTTGTGCAGATCTATGCGCAAGGTGTTGTTTGGTGTTCATTGTTAGTTGATGTATAGACCATTTTATCTTTAATTTTTGTATTCGCTTTAATATATTACTCATTTGTCATTTTTTTTAATTACGAACTGATTAGTTATTGTCAAATTGGTTTATAAGTTAGTAAGAGAGCAAAAAATATATCTATTAGACGAAGGAGCACTACACATGAAATTAAACAAATTGCTTGCACCTGTACTTGGATTGTCCCTATTGTTACCAGCTGCTGGAGCATTTGCAGCAACACCAACAACAGCAGATATGAGTCCTGAACTAAAAACGAAAGTGATTCAATTTACAATGGGAAGTAAAATGTACATGGTTAATGGCGCTTCAATGTCTATGCCAATGGCTCCTGTTGTATATAAAGGAACTACATATGTACCATTGCGTCAACTTGCAATGAATGCAAACATGAAAGTATCTTACAACAAAGAAACATCTACAACTTGGTTGGATACTGGTATCCAACGTTATGAGTTCTGGGTAAACTCTAAAGTATACAAAGTCGACAACATGCGTAAAGGCTTGAACGATATGGTTATTTCCCGTAACGGACAAACTCTTGTACCTGTACGTTGGTTTGTAGATAACTTTGAGTGGGATATGAACGTTAGCAACAACATGATTACAATCAACAAAACATATTAATCTGCTGATATTCAGTAGAACACATATAAGCAAAGACATCCTCAATGAGGGTGTCTTTTTTCTTTTCAAAATATACAGTCTATGGCTCAAAAGTTAATTCTTGCTTTTTATCTGAAATAAGCGTATAATAATTACTGTTATTGTTTAACCCTCGGTTTTATCCTTCGCATTCTTTTTTCGGTATGCTGCCGGAATCATCTCAAATTTCCTTTATGATTAAAACCCAAGAAATTTGAAGTTTGCCGATTCACACTGGCGCGGTCATCGGAGCCGCAAGGACAAGAGAGAGGTAGGGCTTTTGTTGTTTTGGACTCAACTGTAACTTAGATGTTATACAGAGCGAACCAAAACCGTCCCCGTCCATTTCCAAATTCGGGGTTACGGGTTAAAAATAGCTGCAGTCAGCAGCCATATTATCATCAGACTGGGCAGATTACAGTAATCGTGCTCCTACGAAGTGTATTTTGTATACGCGGCAACTTTGAATATAATGATTTATCACATATTTCTGATATTTTTTACACATATGGCTTTTAGGTTGCAATCAATAACGGCATAACTTTTGGATATTATGCCCACACATCCCCGGAAACATCTAGACCTGCTTACAGGTTATGTTTTCGGGGATTTCTATGTCTTAACCGATTGGAGGATTGGATATGTCCAAGCAACATTTGCGTTATGTATTGTTATTACTATTATGTTTTACAGCTGGACTGGTTGATGTGATTGGTTATCTACGATTAGAGCATGTATTCACAGCGAATATGACAGGAAATATTGTTGTACTGGGTATGTCGCTCGGTCGATTACAAGATCTGGCGATTGCACGTGTATTAACCGCATTAGTTGGATTCATACTGGGTAATATTATTGCTGCTATTCTAATCGGAAGTGATAAATCCCCTTCTCTCTGGCATCCTCGTGTGACAACTGCATTGATTGTGGAATGGGTTCTACTTTGTGCATTTGCTGTTATAGCATATCTTCCTTTAACCGAAACACTTGTGTTTGTCTGTCTGGGTTGCCTCAGTATGGCTATGGGGATTCAGACAACAGCGGCTAGACGATTAGGGATTGCCGGTATCTCGACAACGGTACTCACCAACAATCTAGTCAATGCTGTAGAAGATATGGTTGCTCATCTACGCCAGCTCTTTTTTAATCGTACCCAAACAACCAGTCGCTTATTATCGACTGAATCTCGATTACGCATCTTAGGTATTATGCTGTATGCTTGTGGTGCAATGATCGCTACTGTATTAGAACGCCACTTTCCTCTACTGCTCGGCTGGATTCCAGTAGGTCTGGTAGCGATGGTTATCGTTATAGCATGCTGGAAATATCCTCAATCCCGTTCGATGCAAAAGTAAAAAATAATCTTTTTCTCTAACAAAACAAAAAAAGAGACCCCAACGGTCGCAGCCGCTGGGGTCAAGGTATAGTAATTCAAAAGGGGTTATTACAGTCATTATAATAGGTACATCTTAATATTACCTTAGGCGAACCTGAAAGAAACATTAATTTTTCAATTTTAGGTATCTTGCTTTATAATGTCTTACAAAAAAAGGAACTCCACGGTCGCAGTCCATGGAGTTCAGTAATGCTTATATATTCAAAAGGGGTATGTCATTACTATAACCGCTGTATCTTAAAACTTTATGAAATGCACCTAAAAATCGCATTAAAATTCATTTTTTTTGATTTATTTAAGAATGTAGCTTTTGATTGACTGAATCTAACTTATATTGTGCTGAAGTCGGATGATCTCGTCGATCATCTATTTTGATCGATGTAGATACACGTCCTGCTCCTTCTTGAAAAGGAGATTCATGCAAAGCAAGGATCGCTTTCATCACATCCCTTATTTCTCCCTCAATGATGGTACTCATCGGTGTTAATTGTGTCTGTACACCCGTCTGCTCACTTAATACCCGTTGCATCTGTGCTACATAACTACTAATACTGGTGCTTCCTGTTCCTAACGGAATAACCGTTACTTCAGCTATAGCCATTTTATTCTCCTCCTTGAGTAGATAATATTAATCTTATTATATAGTTTACCCATTCTACGGTTGGTATGCCTATGTTGAATCTTCTGTGCACCTTATTGTAGCTAGGTTCTTCTATTGATTGAAGTTGTAAAGAGATAAATATCACTTACATAATCAACATATTGATATAAATTAATAAAGTGATAACTATATATAGATCATCTGTAGATTTGTAATGAAAAATATTTATTTGTGATGATGTGTACGTATAGCTATTTTAGCTGAATGGTAACCCTAACACCCGACACCTTCTATCTTTATGATGTCGGGTGTTATTTATCTGTTAGGTAATGATCCTTGTTCTATCTAATGAAAGGAAGTGTGATTAATGTCTATTTTGACTTCACATCGCAAATCAGCTTACATAGCACCTCAACCCTCTCCTGAATTGCAATCGATTCTGGATATGGGTGAACATATTATTGATGGTGAACATGAATCAGCACGTGAAAATGCCAATCTGAATGGAGCAAGCTTTTCCGGTAAAATGAGCCGTCTAGGTAGTGAATATGCTAAATGGTACACCAAGCGTCAGTTGTTACCTCAACCGATTGCTCAAGCAGTTGCACAAAATCGCATCTATATTCATGATCTAGATCATTATGCGGTCGGTACAACCAATTGTATCTTTATTCCTTTTGATAAATTATTACGAGATGGATTCAGTAGTGGTAATGGCAGTCTACGTACTCCAAACTCGATTATGACAGCTATGGCGCAAGTAGCGATTATTTTTCAATGTCAGCAAAATGCGCAGTATGGCGGTGTAGCCGCTAATAAATTGGATTACGATCTAGCTCCTTATGTCACCAAGTCTTTCCGTAAACATCTGCGTAAAGGATTCCGTTATTTTGATGAAAGTAACGAGTGGAGTGAACAGCTTCTCCAGACGGCTATTATGGATGATATTGTTTTAGCTGAACAGTATCCGCGTGCTTATCAATATGCCCTAGAAGAAACGAAAGTCGAAACGCTACAAGCCGCAGAAAGTCTAATCCATAACCTGAATACGATGTCTAGCCGTGGAGGTGGGCAGATTCCTTTTACCAGTATTAATTATGGAACATGTACCTCTACCGAAGGACGATTGATCGTACAATGTCTGCTAGCTGCTACTGTGCGAGGACTTGGTCATGGCGAGACACCGATTTTCCCGATTCAAATTTTCAAATGTAAACAAGGCGTGAACCAGCAAGCTGGCGATGTTAATTATGATCTATTTCTTCAAGCGATAGATTGTTCGGCTCGTCGTCTATACCCCAACTTCGCCAATCTGGATGCACCGATCAACCGTGAGCTTGAAATTCCAGGCGAACCGGATACTGAATTTGCTACTATGGGTTGCCGTACACGGGTGATGGCTGATCGATTCGGACGTAATCATCTGTCTGGTAAAGGGAATCTTTCTTTCAATACGATTAATCTGGTAAAGCTGGGACTGGATTATGGTATGGCTATTGCTGGACAACGCTCGGTCGCTGACGAGCAAGGATTCTACCATGAGTTGGATGAATGTATAGAGCTTGCTGCACAAGGATTATTGCATCGTTATCATCTTCAAGCGTCTCAACCTGCCAAAGCATCTGATTTTATGATGCGTGAAGGGGTATGGGAAGGCGGCGACCTTCTTGCTCCCGATGATGCTGTAGAAGATTGTCTGAAGCATGGTTCGTTATCGATCGGATTTATTGGATTGGCTGAATGTATGAAATCTCTATATGGAGCACATCACGGGGAAAATGATACCGTTTATCAACAAGCATTGACACTGATTGCTTATATGAGAACTGCTTGTGATGAACTTAGTGAGCGCTATAATCTTAACTTTTCACTCATGGCAACACCAGCTGAAGGATTATCAGGTAAATTTGTGACTGTTGATCGTGAACACTATGGTGCGATTGCAGGAGTGACCGATCGTGAGTATTACACCAATTCATTTCATATTCCTGTCTATTATTCGATTACCGCTGCTCGCAAAATTCAGTTAGAAGCGCCTTTCCACAGTTATTGTAATGCAGGAGCGATTTCGTATATTGAGCTGGATGGTAATGCCCGTCATAATGTAAAAGCGATGCAACAGATTATTCAATATGCGCTGGCTCAACATATTAGTTACTTTAGTATTAATCATCCGATTGATCGCTGTACCGGTTGCGGACACGAAGGCATTATAGGAAGTCACTGCCCTGCTTGTGGTGCCTCTGAACTGGATGTTCCTATCGCTCGCTTGCGCCGTGTAACAGGGTATCTTACAGGTGATTATCAGACTCGATTCAATCCTGCCAAGCAAGCAGAAGTGCGGGATCGGTTGAAACATTCACGATGAATATCTGTGGTTATATTCCCGAGTCAGTCAATGAAGGCGATGGATTACGAGCCGTCATTTTTATCAGCGGTTGTAAGCATGGTTGCGCAGGTTGTTTTAGTCGACATACATGGTCTTTTCAAGCAGGAGAACCTTTTACCCAGAAGCTTCAACAACAACTTATTGATGAGATGAAGCAGAATCCTTTATTGGATGGAATAACGATAGCTGGAGGAGATCCTTTTTTCTCCGCTATCGAAGTTTCTTCATTTGTGCAGGAAGTTCGGCATCAGCTCCCTCATTTCTCAATCTGGATCTATAGCGGATATACATGGGAAGAATTGAATACTTCTTCTATAGAAGGTGTTCAGACATTATTAAACCAATGCGATATACTGATTGATGGCCCATTTGTAGAGTCACAAAGTGATGTTTCTTTGCGTTATCGGGGAAGTCGTAATCAACGAATTATTGATATTCAGCAAAGTGCTATCCAGCAAAAACCTATTTTATGTCAATCCAGTGACATTGGCTATAAAAGTGCCGATATCACCGCTATGACTACATTAACATAATTGACTTATCTTCTTAAATTGCTTATGATTTGTTTAGTAAGATAATGGTTAAGTAAGAATTGTAAGAGATTTACTAACCACATAACTCTATATTCCTGTTAAAGGGGAGTAGCTGTACAGGCAAAGTCGTCATTACGGGATTTATCCCCGGTTTTGCTTGGCAATGATAAACATTGTTAGCGAGACCTTTACCATGTTTTGGTGAAGACTCGTTATTTTTCTGGGAGACCTTTACCAATCATGGTAAAGGTCTTTTTTATATACTAACGACAAAAAAACGAGATTTAGGGAGGCAATTCAATGGATGTAGCATTGTTATTGGAGTATGGATGGGTATTACTCGTACTGATCGTACTGGAAGGTCTGCTCGCAGCAGATAACGCTTTGGTACTCGCAATTATGGTTAAACATTTACCTGAAGAAGAACGCAAAAGGGCACTGTTTTATGGACTATTCGGTGCATTTGTTTTCAGATTAGGTTCACTATTCATTATTTCATTCCTTGTCGATGTATGGCAGGTTCAAGCGATTGGTGCACTTTACCTTCTGTATATCGCATTTAATCATATTATTCGTAAAATTATTTCTCATCGCTCCAAAATTGATGAAGCTGCTGAAGAAGCTGGCCCAGATGGTAAGCCTAAAAAGCAATCTGGTTTCTGGATGACTGTATTCAAAGTCGAAGTGGCTGATATTGCATTTGCAGTAGATTCGATCTTAGCAGCTGTTGCTCTAGCTGTAGCATTGCCTGCAAGTGGATTGCCTGCTATCGGTGGTATGGATGGCGGACACTTTATCGTTATCTTCTTGGGTGGATTTATCGGTCTAATCATTATGCGTTTTGCTGCTTCTTATTTCGTGAAATTGTTGCAAAGTCGCCCAGGTCTAGAAGTTGCTGCTTTTGTTATCGTAGGTTGGGTAGGTGTGAAGCTTGCTGTCATCACGCTTGCACATCCAGCGCTAGGTGTATTGCCTGAACATTTCCCTGAAAATACGATCTGGAAATTGTCGTTCTATATTGTACTTGTAGCGATCGCTGTGTGCGGTTGGTTGTTATCTAGCAAAGTAGAAGTTAAAGATGAAGACAATGCTGTACGTGAAGTCGAAAAAGAGATTAAAGAAGATCTATAATTAGCCGATGCATGAATGGTTAATAGGTCTGATCGAGGGATTCAAAAGTCTGGGCTATGTTGGCATTGCATTAGCCCTGACCTTCGAATTCGTCCCGGCAGAGTTGGTTCTTCCACTCGCTGGCTTCTGGGTGTATGAAGGTGATTTCAATATTATTCTGGTGATTTTGGCAGGTACAATCGGCGGAGTGACCGGGCCGTTGACCCTATATGCACTGGGTCGTTATGGAGGAAGACCCCTTGTTCTTCGCTTCGGTAAATACTTTCTTGTTCGGGAAAAAGAAATTGTGAAAGCCGAACAGTTTTTTGCAAAGTATGGAAGTGGCGTTGCTTTCTTCGGAAGATTTCTTCCGGGAGTACGTACAGCAGTATCGATTCCTTGCGGCATGGCAAATATGAATGTCTGGAAATTCAGCATCTATACCTTTGCTGCGATGTTGCCCATCACCAGTCTGTATGTGTATCTCGGTTATAAGTTAGGGCCACGCTGGGAAGAGGTGGGTCCACTCGCTTCTCAATATTTGACCCCTGTAGCGATTGTGATTCTTGTCGTTCTGGTCGCATGGATCGGTTGGAAATGGTTAAGTGCTCGCCGCAAAAGAGCGACTTCTCAATCGACTGACCATGATTCTGAATAAATAGATAACATAAAAAGCGTCTGTTAAACCTAGAAAAGAGTGTCATTTCTACGGTTTACAGACGCTTTTTTTTATTATTGATCATATCAGAAGAAAATTTATTATTTTTTATAGTCAGAAAATGTATACGACTGTAAATAGAGCGCCCCACAAGATTATATTATTTCTAAATGATCAATTTGAACAAAGCCTTATTTTATACGGTTTGACAGCTTACACGATGATAAGTTTGTCTTTATATTTTCAACGGTACATTTTTTACAATTGAATTGTTATCCACTTATTTACATAAATTATTTACATAAATTTGAAAAATAGTATTAATAATTGTAATTTATAAGACGACATAGTAAGTATAAAAACTTATTTTGCATAAATGCGAAAGTAAGTTACTTTTAAAAAATTTGATCGATGTAATTGATAATTGAATTACATATCGATATGGAGTGGACAAGATGAGAATAGGTGCTAATTTTCAAACGTTTACCAAATTAATCGCTGCCTTTATCTGTGTAGCCTTGATTGTAGCTGCAATTGGTTTATATGGTTTGAGTAATCAGAATCGGATGAATGAAAGTGTAAACGGTCTGTACAATAATAATCTGGTATCTATGCAAGCTCTCTCTGCTGCTGAATTGTCTTTGCAAAAAATGCGTGTCGCTTCTCGAGATATTGCGCTAACTGCCGATGATACGGCTAAACAAAAAGTCGTTGGTTCGATCCCTGATCTCATCACTGCTGTTCAAGAAAATATGTCTCAATATAGCAATACACCGTTGTCTGATCAAGAACGTAATGAATTGCAGAACTTTAATAAATTTTGGGCGAATTATAATGATGTATACAGTCAAGCGGTCAACCTAGCCGAAAATGCTACACCTCAAGAATTTCAGACATTTGTTCAAAATTCTGTTGTGCCGGCGGGAACAGATATGTATGATAGTATTGCCAAATTAAACCAAATTAACGAACAAACAGCCAGTGCAGCGAATAACACAGCCAAAGCTGTTTTTGCCAATGCGAAGTTCTGGACGACCTTATGGATTGTGGTAGCCTTCTTATTCTGTATCTTATTAGGAACGTTGATTTCTCGGATGATCAGTGTGCCATTAAAACAAATCAGTCGTCTACTTCAACAAGTAGCTGCTGGGGATCTACGTGAACAATCCAAACTTGTAGGCAAAGATGAAATTGGACAGCTTGCTCTTGCTGCTAATGATATGACCAATCGTCTTAACGGCTTAATTGCCAATATTATCGAATCGGCGCAAAGTGTCGCTGCCACTTCAGAAGAAATCTCAGCCAGCACCGAAGAAATCGCTGGAAGTAGTGAAAATCAATCTCAATCGGCTCAAGCGATTGCTCAATTGTTCAAAGATATGTCTATTGCTATTGATGATGTAGCTCGAAGTGCAGAAGAAGCTGCTGAATTATCCAATACTACAGTTGAAAAAGCTCAACATGGCGGTCATATTGTCGCTCAAGGTACACAAGCGATTCAAGAAGTGAATCAACAAATGTCCAAACTTGAAAATGATTCTACTCGTATCGGTGATATTATCGAAGTGATTGATGAGATTGCAGATCAGACGAATCTGCTTGCTTTGAATGCTGCTATTGAAGCTGCTCGTGCAGGTGAACAAGGACTTGGATTCGCTGTGGTTGCCGATGAAGTCCGTAAGCTTGCAGAACGTAGTAGCGCAGCTACCAAAGAAATCACAGGCATTATTCGCTCGATGCAGACCAATATGAAGCATAGCATTGAAGCGGTTAACAGCAATGCAGAACACTCTCTTTTAACCAGTGATGCTTTTGAAGATATTGTTCATCGGGTGAGTGATTCTTCACTCAAAATTAACGGTATTGCTGCGGCGAGTGAACAACAAAGTGCTCAATCTGTAGATGTCATGCATTCAGTCAATGAAATTGCTGCGGCTACGGAAGAAGTGGCTTCTGCTTGTGAACAAACAGCTTCTTCTTCTCAGACATTAGCTCAATTAGCAGATCAACTCCACTCTTCTGTAACTACGTTTAAAATCTAGTTTTGGATCTGGTGTATAGTCAAAATAATAATAAATGGAGGTCCTACTTATGATGATCAGATCGTCCGACCAATATATTGAATGTATGGCTGATAACCAGCGGATTGCTCTGCCTATTCATGCAGTACAGGAAATTATCCGTTTTGAGTTATTTAACCCTACACCTCAACTCGATCCACAAGTATTAGGTACAATCAGTTGGTATGGTCGTACGTTACCTGTTGTGCGTCTACAACCTAATTCGAACGACAACGATTCAGCTGATTTTGCCAAATCATGTATGACTGCACGCATCTTAATATTACGCCAGCATAATCAAGCGATACTGGGCTTATATGTAGACAGGGTATGTAGAATTGCCACCCACCCGCAACATTTATGGACAGCAACGTCTACGTACCCATGGATTACACGTTATCTTGAACAAGATTATACTCATATCTCGCTACTTGATATTGAATCTTTAAATTACGCTTTCGGTCTTACAGCGACTCGATAAGATCACCTGCTAGTAATGAAGCAGGATTACCTGTACGCTGATTCGCTGCCACTTCACCGGCATGTCCATGCAAATGTACACCGAATGTAGCTGCTTGTATGCCGCTTAGACCTTGAGCAAGTAATCCTGCTATAATGCCTGTCAGCGCATCACCGGAGCCTCCTGTTGCCATTCCCGGGTGTCCGGTGGTATTTACATAGACTCTCCCATCTGCTGAAGCAATCACGGTTCGTGCGCCTTTGAGCACCAGTGTAATTCCATGCTTGATCGCAAAGTCACGAGCGATGCCGATCCGATCTCGTTGTACCTCTGGCGTAGAGATACCTGCAAGTCTAGCCATCTCTCCTGGATGTGGCGTGAGCACAGTATCCGCGGATCGAGATTGCCAGCTGGATAATCCATCTGCTTCAGCGATCATATTCAGACCATCGGCATCTAAGACAAGTGGCTGATCTGTTTTTTCCCATAACGTCTGTAACCATTCTCCATCCTGTTCAAATCGACCTAAACCCGGTCCTATAGCAAGTACATCACATTTCTCAGCTAAAGGAAGAATAGCATCTGTGCTAGAACGCTCCCACTTCCCGTCTACGCCTTCTACAGCAGGAGCAAGCATAAGTTCAGGCACATGACCTGCAATATGTGGTAGCAAAGCTTGTGGAAGCGCCCATGTCACTAATCCACTCCCTATCCGCAATGCTGCACGCGAAGCCAGTAATCCAGCTCCACTCATATTCATACTTCCTCCTACAATCAATACATGCCCATAGGTTCCTTTGTGTCCGTCTACTGCACGTGCACGTTCAGGATCGACTTCCAACACATGTTCTAGCACTTCATTCGTAACCAGATGAGTATCTACATCTAACGTTTGAGCAGTAAATCGTGGAATCCCAATCTGGCGTACAACTACATCGCCAGCGACTCCTGCTCCCGGATATTGAACTAATCCTCGCTTGAGAAAAGCCAGACTGACGGTTACCGATGCTTGAATACATGTCTCTGCCACTTCCCCTGTATCTGCATGAAGCCCACTTGGAATATCTGCCGCAATAATAGGCTTACCGCTACGATTTGCCGCTGTAATCATCGCATCATAAGGTGCACGCGGTTCCCCTTTACTTCCGGTTCCTAGTAGAGCATCTACAATACCTGTATAGGAATGCCATTTAGATTCTTCTTCCCAGTCCTTATTCCAGATCGCAACATCAATACCTGATTGCCGGGTTGCATCACGCTGAATAGCTGCATCACCGATCATTTCTGCCGGGTCTTGAGCATACAACAGAGTGACTTTAATGCCTGCATCTTGCAGATAACGAGCAGCCACTAATCCATCGCCACCATTGTTTCCTTTACCGACAAGAATAAGCCAGTGTTGCCTCTGATCATGTACAGTAAGGTTCTTATCGCTTCGAATCTGTCCAACACGTGACAAGCTTGAACCGAAAGGAATATCGGCTTGCTCTGGCTTAGCGCTGTTACTCCACTGAATCACTTCTTCAGCGATCGCTTTACCAGCGCTCTCCATCAGGGATAGTGCAGGAATACCTAGCTGTTGAATCGTATGTTGGTCTAAGTCACGCATTTGTTGTGCAGTCACAATATACATTATCGATTCGCTCCTCTATATCTATCATTTATGTTTAGGATGTATTTATACGATTGCCTTATTATGTATTAACCGTATTTGCTAGATAACAAAAACACCGCCCCTAAGGACGGTGTGTTGATTACATCTAGATTCAGCTTAATAAGCCACAGTAAAGCGAGTACGTGTAAATAATGGATCTTCAACTTCATCAAATAAAGCAGCTGCATAATCTTCTATAGAGATGCGACTTGCTCCATCATCATCGGTAACAAGGCGATTCGTACCGATGCGGAAATTCCCTGTGCGTTTACCCGGCTCGATCCAACTAGCTGGACTGACATAAGTCCAATCCAGATCGCTCTGGCTATAGATTTCATAAGCATCGACATGGGCTTGAGCAAGCGGTCGAATCTCTGCCGGGAAATCAGGTGTATCCATCAAGCGTACACCCGGTTCTACTTCTAGGCTTCCTGCTCCACCGACTACTAATAGACGATGTACACCTGCTCTTTTCATACCTTCTACCACAGCACTAGCGGCTTCGATCAGTTCGCCTTCATTTCCAAATTGCGGGCCAAAAGCATTGATAACTACATCATGCCCTGCGACTACAGCTTCGACACTAATGGGATCCAGTACATTGACACTGATTCCTTGTAGACGTTCTGTATTCTTATCAATTTTAGAAGAATCCCGAGTCGCTGCGGTGATCTCATATTTACGTCGTAGTCCTTCTTGTACAAGGCGTTGTCCGATGGTTCCGGTTGCACCAATAATAGCAATTTTCATTTAAGATTCCATCCTTTCCGTCATGAGCGGTCTTTCTTTTTACATACCCTGCTCAGCCGATGATGATTCAGTATTAGTTCTGGATCGCTTGACGAACCTGTTCCATTTCCTGCAAATCAGTTGTCACCTGCTGGAGTGTAATCTTTTCTAACTCATCTTCCATCGCTTTTTGTGCACGATAAAATACTCTTTCCAGTTCCGCTTGAATATTACGTCCAATATCACAATTCGGATTCGGATGTTCATGAATAGCGAACAGTTCATCTTTGGCATCATTTTGCGCTGCACGATAAATATCCAATAACGTAATCTCAGCGGCAGGACGTGTCATTTGAGCACCTGCTACACCGGGCTGTGTACGTACAATCCCTGCTTTGGCTAACTGGCTGATCATACGGCGAATCACAACTGGATTCGTATTAACACTTGCCGCAATCCATTCCGAAGTGATATGTCCATCACTTGCATCCAATAATGACAATGTGTGAATAGCCACTGCAAAACGGCTATTATATGCCATAAGTGTGCACCCCTTCTTTATCTATTTGCTAACCTTAAAATAAGCTATACGCTACTCATCTATATCAGAATGATTGTTTTGACAAATAAGATAGATTATCTTGAAGCTTCAAAAAGCATTGTATTCAAGCACTTATATACTATAGTATACATCAAAGAGTTATACTTCTAAAAGAAAGTTACTACGTTGTAGCCAGAATTATTCCAGTCGTTCTTATTCTGTAATAACCATTTTGGTTAAGGATAATGATGTAATGATCAAAATACAATGTGTAACACATGAATGATAGATAAAGGAGTGAATCTGTTGGATTGGTCTATTTTACTGCGTTCTCATGCTATAGGCTTATATCTGATCGGAATGGTAGGGCTATTCGCTTTTGCAGTCGTGTACGGATTTACAGCCAAGCAACGTAAATATAGAGATGATGAACGTATGCGCCGTATTCAAAATAGTCTGGATCGCTTAACGCAAGCGGCAGGACAAGTCTATCCTGTACTGATTAGCAAAAGTCTTTCTTCTACTCATGCAAATCCAGCTTCTTTACCGGTTCCAGCCGAAAGTGTACTGGCTTGCAAAGCAGCTACGTATGCTTCTGATGAATTGTTAGAGCGAATTGATCAGTATATGGAAGATCGTGATCGCAAAAGTCTGGCTTTACTGTATCGCACACTGGACAGCGATATTCGGAGGTTGACCCGTGAGCGCAAAATGATATTAGCTCGCGGAGAACATCCACGTTGGGGATTACTATTATGGCTTACGATCCGCCCGGCAATTCCTTTTCTCGTCTTAGTCATAGAATCATTATTATTGTGGAATCTATGGAATGATCTTATGGCGGCTCGATATCTACAAGCTCCTGCGGTTTTATTCGCTATTTTGCGCTTTATTTCATGTACAGGCGCTCTCGTGTTATTGTATGCGATTATCACAGCCGATTTTCGTCAAAATGCACGTAGGTTGGTATTTATCTGGTTATCGTTATTGATCAGCGGATTATGTCTTTTACATATGTTAAGTCTGCAAGCCGCACCTTATCTGTTGATAGCTCAAGTTCTTATTTTTGCTAGTGGATTCCGATTTACACGTGAACCGAAGCGCAAAGAACGTCCTTATGTAGGAGAATATGAATAAGGTTTAGCTAATGAGATCAAATAAGAAAAAAACACTTCAGTTCAGCAGCCTTGATCTGCTTGAGTACTGAAGTGTTTTTTATTGATTGTCTATTTATTCGCCCGGTTCAGGTTGTTCAGCCATCACACAGACTGGACGATTCAGTGTTAACTCGTTACCTGTTAGTAATAACTTTCCTGTATCTGCTTCTATCGCAAATTGTACAATATTGTTGCTGTCCTGATTGCTCACCAGAATATATCCACCAGGTACAACAGCTACATTACGTGGAGTTTCTCCTTTGACAGTCACCCATTCGATCGGCGACAATTCGCCTGTAAGTTCATCAATATTGTAATGGACGAGACTGTTATGTCCACGATTAGAAGCATAGACAAAACGTCCACATGGAGAGATACGAATATCTCCGCCTGTATTTTCACCTGTAAAATCTTCTGGCAATGTAGAGACATGACCGATAATCTCTAGTTGACCATCTTCAGGATTACGACCATACGCTGTTACTGTACTATTGAGTTCATTGATTCCATAAGCCAATTGACCATTAGGATGGAAAATCAAATGACGAGGGCCCGATTGTGCAGGAAGCTCAGTAGCACCTTCTTCTGTCAATGTACCGTTATCTTCTAAACGATATGTAAATACCTTATCCAAACCTAGATCAGATACATACACATGATGGTTATCTAATGAAGAGACTGCTGAATGTGGATGCGGAGCATCTTGACGATCTGGGTCGGTTCCACTTCCGGTATGCTTCACTTCACCCGTCATTTCAGCTAGAGCACCTTGATCACCTACAGCAAAAACATTGATATTAGCGCCTGTATAATTAGAAGCCAATAGATGCTTACCATCTGGTGTTAATTGTACATAACAAGGAGCGCCTCCACCTGTAGACTTACGATCTAACAAATGAAGTTCACGTGTTTCGGGATTGATTTGATACGTTAAAATTTCACCTTCGCCTTTTTCACTAGCGGCATATAATACGGTGCTGTCTGTGGATAATGCGAGATATGAAGGATTTTCGATACCTTTGATCCCACCGACCAGACGTAATTCACCTGTATCTGTGTTCATTACTGCTGTCTGAATACCTACTTCTTCTTCACTTGAATACGTACCGATATAGAACCAGACTTCATTTTCAAAAACAGACATGATTATATCCCCTTTCAGTCATCAACTACATAAAGACTTCCTCTATCTTATAACGACTCCGAGAGGGGATTGAATCATTCATCTGGCAATTCGCCGAAAAATCAATTTCAATAATGGCGGAACTGCTAGAAAAATAAACAGCGTTCTAAATAACTGATAACAGCTTACCGTTGCGATATCTGCATTCACTTCATGAGCAATAATACTCATCTGATCCATACCACCCGGTGACATACTTAACATAGCTGTTGCTGGAGAGACATGATGCCATTTCAGCAATATAAAAGCAAGCATACAAGCAAATAACAACAAAACTGCACCACTACCTAATGCCAAAGCGATCATTTGCAACTTATTAGTCAATCGTTCTGGTTGGAGCATCAATCCAATCGCACTACCAATCAGCAATTGCGCCGCATCAAGAATCGCAGAAGGCAAAGCAGGTGCGTGTATCCCTGCCAACTGGATCACAGCAGTCGTAATCATCGGAAGCAAAATAAAAGCGGTAGGAAACCGAACTTTTTTACCCAGTATAGCCATACCTGTACAAGCGATAGCAAATAAAAAGATATTCGGAAACAATCCGCTCCAATTGGCTGTCGAATGGGCTAATGCTTCGGTTACACTGTCCATATCCACACCGAAAATAGGACTAAATATCAAAAGCGGTACACCAATAATAATCATCATTAAGCGTGAGACTTGAAGAAAAGTAACAACAGTTATATCAATACCTTTGACTTCTTCTGCCAAAATAACCATCTGTGTTAATCCACCTGGAATACTCCCTAACAATACTGTTGGAAATGAAATTCCTGAGATTTTGGTAATGATATACGCTGTAAACACTGCAAATAAAATCAGCAAAGCGGTTAAGCCGATCATCGAAGGCAATTGTCCACCGATCTGTTGCAAAGTTGCGATAGTCAATGATAATCCAATCGAATAACCGACAATAATCATCCCTGCATTACGTGATGCATTCGGCCATAGTGGCGGTAGTGAAGGAAATAATTTGGAACTGATAAAAATAACGATCATCGGTCCGAGCAACCACGGAATCGGTAGATGAATGACTTTAAATAATAATCCACCGATCAATGCAAGTGTCAGCGTATATAACCATCTGATCCATGGCTTTGGCTCAATCACGAAGGATTCACGATCTCGTTAAGTCGTTGCTGAATATCCCCTTTAAATAATCCGCCATGATAACAAATAACCGTTTCGATCGGAAGCTGTTGAAAAGCACGAAGTGATTCAGTGGCTTGTTCCATATCTAATGTAAACATAGGATTAGGCCCTTGCAATTCACCATTTTCGACGATCATCGCATCTGCGGCAAATAACGTTTTACTCGCAATATCATAAAAGCTCGTATGTCCTGGCGTATGCCCCGGTGTATGTATCACTTGTAGACCTTCACCAAAAGGAAGAATTTCATTTCCTTGTAGAACATGAGTCACATTATCCGGCGTATTGGCTGAAAATACTCTGCGGAATGATTGTTGTAAATGTTCGGATAGCGGTTCAAGTACTGTATCGATCCGTTCAGGTTTGGCTTTGGCAAAAGGATGTGTTCCATTGATCGCCCCTGCATCTTTAGCTTGTGCATATACATTTAACTGATCTTGAGTAGCTTCCAAAAACTGAGGTAAACTTCCCACATGATCGAGATCATCATGAGACAAAATAATCGTTTTGAGCGGATACGCAGGATCAATCTGTTGCATAATAGTGTCGTAACAACCTGGAACACCCGTATCAATCAACACCGCTTGATCTTCTGTATAAATAACCACTGGATGGATCACCATTTCATGTTCTCCCATCGGTATTTTAATTTCTAACATTTCGATATGATCTGCAATTTTCATTATTCCCCAGAGTCTAGATAACGACTCCGGTTCACCTCCTTGTGTAATAAAATACTCTATTTCTTATATCCACATTATACAACATTGTTAAACAGCACAGACCCGGTTACGTCCTTGACGCTTCGCTTCATATAAAGCTTCATCCACTTTGGCTAGCATAACATTCGGCTTGGTATCTGGAAAAGTCGCTACACCTATAGAGACAGTAATCGATAATGTACGTTGATCAGGTAAAAGAAATGTAGTCTGCTCAATCACATTCCGCAATTTTTCAGCTACATGACTGGCATTGTCTTGAGTACAGTAATTTAAAATAACAATAAACTCTTCTCCACCTTTGCGAGCGCAGGTATCCCCTGAGCGTACAAATTCTTGTAGTAATTCTCCCATCTGAGATAACACAGCGTCTCCGCTACTGTGTCCATACGTATCATTGATTGATTTGAAATAATCGATATCTATCATTAATAAAGAAAAACTTTTTTGATTGGCTTTGGCATAATTCATCGTTTCTTCGAATAAAGCTTCAAAAGCACGTGGATTGTGCAGCCCTGTTAAATGATCTCGATTCGCTAACTCTTTCAATAATAGAAACAAATGATTCGATCGTGTAAGGTACACAAGAATGATGTAAGTGAATAATCCGCCTACCAAAAACACGCTTAAAACGATCAGAAATTGCCATAACATTGGATCTTCTAACGTAAAATAAAATAAGACCGGCGGCAAAATCATCGAACAACAGATCGTAATCAACCAGCGACTTAGCAGTAACCGACGATCTCCAATCAATAATAGTGAAGAACATATCCATGCGCCCAGTACTATCGCTATGCTGACCATTAATACATCTATATCACCGTATTCAAAAAGGAACAGTCGCCCGAAAATAATAATTGTTCCTGCAATCAAACCAGATAGTCTACCTACTGTATAGACGGCTCCAATCACTGCTAATGCTCTGAGGTCAATTACAACATGACTTTCAGGAAGATGGAATCCCCACAGAATAAGAACCAATCCAAAAAGACCATACACAATACCAGCTAGACTTATAAAAAACCATTTTCGTTTTATTAATTCATCACGAACTTTATTTAGTAACAAATTACCTAAAAACAAAAAGGTTGAGGTTAACGTTAAATTATTAATCAATTCAAGTACCATAGGGTATATCCTCACATCCTCTAACGAATCTGCTATCCTTTCTCTATATTCGACATATTACTCCAAATAGTTCATAGTTTAAAGCTAATTATGACAAAATAATCCACTTTAATATCAATGACATATCAAAAAGCCTGACGTATATCACGTCAGGCTTTTTGATTATATATCATCTACTCATTTAGAAGAAACAATCTTAGAATGAGTTTTTGATAACTGCTTCAGTTAAATCAAAACGTCCAGAAGCATAAGCAGGTTTTGCTGCTTTACCTACGCTGATTAGGATCGTTGGGATATAACGAGCAGGTACATTGAAATGTTCTGCAAATTTATTTTTATCAAATCCACCCATAGCACAAGTATCATAACCCAATGCTTTTGCTGCAAGCATTAAGTTCATCGCTGCAAAAGAAGAATTGACATTTGCACTATCGCGTGCAAATTCAGCACTTTGATAAGCTCCATCAATTTGAGCCACTAATGAATCACGAATTTCTTGAGTCAATGCTCCTCCTTCAACAGCTGCATCATAAATTGTACCTGCATTTTTGTTCGCTTCTAGATCCGCAAGAATAGCAACTACAAAAGAACTGTCTGACACTTGAGATTGGTTATAAGCGATTGGCAACAATTCTTGTTTTTTCGCTTCATCGTCAATGACAAGGAATTTCCAGTGTTGAAGGTTCCAAGCAGATGGAGCATCATTAGCTGCTGTCAGAATTGTATCCATATCTTCTTGTGGAATTTGGTAACCTTTTTCATACGATTTTACAGAATGTCGTTGCTCTATCACTTGAATCGTTTCTGGCTTAATTGCGTTAGACATGGGTTTATTCTCCTTTGGGGTGGGGGTTGATGAAAGCTAACGATAAACTTAATTTCATTTGTGAATTAAGTAACATTTAGTAACTATCTATATAATTCATTGTTATTGTAATAGATATGTTGATAGCTTGTCAACAAATGTTAAACCATATTAATTCTGCTCCAGATATTGGTAAAATAAAACAAGCTCTCACCGAAAACCTTTCGAGATGTAAAAGGAATTTGCGATATAGAGCTTATGTGATATTTATTCATTTCTGACGTTTATGAGTCCAGTCTCTTACCCATTCAAGCAAGCGAATATCTTGCCCTTTCCCTGCGATCACTGACAATCCAATCGGTGCACCTTGTACTGTAGCGACTGGAATACTAATCTGTGGCAGACCGGCTAGACCTGCAATACAAGACAATTGCATCGTCTGGGAACGACGACGTTCATTTTCTTCTCCTTGAATATTAAGATAAGGAGCTGCACCTGTTGCTGTTGGCAACACCAGTAGTCCGTGCGTACCCAATAATTGATATAGACGCTCACTCACTTGTTGTTTTAGAGCAAATGAATATGAATGATCTTCCAGACGTAATGTGGAAGCCCATGCAAATCGATCTGCAATATCTTTGCCAAAAGAAGGTTGTGTGGATTCTATCCACTGCTGATGTTCTTGCCAGATTTCTAAAGCTTGGATCGTACGAAAAGCAGTCATCCATGCCGACAATCCTTCCGGTGCAATCTCTGTCCATGAAGTATGACCGTTGTTTTCTTTAAGATAGTGAGTCATTTCTTCCAACGATTCTTGCAAAGCGGTACGTGTATCAGGTTCTGCTAATGCCCAAGCTTCTTCTGGAAAATAAATATGATCGAATAGAGAACGCTCATTATGCTCTTCTGAGGAATCGATTAATACTTTGCCTACTTCTAATAACATATCAGCAGAGTTCGCCATCCAACCTACGGTATCAAATCCTTGTGCAAGTGGAATCACTCCATCGATCGGAACCAAACCGTGTGTAGGACGCATACCATAAATACCACAATACGATGAAGGAATACGTACAGAACCTCCTGTATCTGTACCGATCGCAAAATCTCGCAGACCTGCGGCAACAGCTACAGCTGAACCGCTAGAAGAACCTCCCGGAATACGATCCGCTGCTTGTGGATTAATCGGTGTTCCATAATGAACATTTTGCCCATTTAAGCTATACATCAATTCATCGGTATGTGTTGTTCCTTGTAGAATAGCTCCAGCTTCGAGTAATCGCTCTATCGCTGAAGAAGTATAACTAGCAGGCGAATGAGTCCGCAACCAGTCTGGATTCCCTGCACTAGCTGTATGACCTGCAAGAGCAAATACATCTTTAACTCCGAATGTCCATCCAGAAAGTGATCCTTGTAGCGCCTGTGGTGAAGATGAAGCCATCGTCAATTGCTCGTTCATAAAGGCATTCCATGTTGAACTCATCTCTATTCCTCCCTACCGATACCATCTCTATTCATTCCTACATATCCACGTAAGCTTTGTGTAAGTAAATTTCAATTTTTATGTTGAAAACGATTTTTAATCATTATATATTTAAACATATCGTAAATGAAAGAGTTATTTTCGAACCAAAACGAAATAAGATAACGATGTAAATAAAAATGATTAGGAGGCATAAATAAGATGAATCATCACCGTTCTTCAACCGATCAACCTGTCGATATTGATGAGATTGACCGCAAAATTATTACCATTCTGAATAAAAACGGTCGAATTTCATATACTGACCTTGCCAAAGATATTGGTTTATCTCGTGTAGCTGTACAAGCTCGAATCAATGCTTTGATAGAAAATGAAGTGATTGAGCGCTTCACTGCTGTTATTAACCCTGCCAAAATTGGGATTACTGTATCGGCATTCTTCAATGTAGAAGTAGAACCCAAGCATCTTCAAGAAACTGCGGATCAATTAGCCGAAGAACCGTTTGTCACTAGCCTTTACCATATGACAGGCCCTAGCAAATTGCATATGCACGGATTATTTATCGACAATCAAGAAATGGAGTCTTTTCTAAAAGATAAATTGTACAATATGCCTGGTATTATGAGCGTAGATTGCCAAGTATTGATTACCCGTTACAAAAGTCGGATGGGAATGAGGCTGTAATATATGAGTAAACCATCGACTACACCTTCCAAATCTACATCTACGACTCCTGTTTATCATAAAGCGACCTATAGTGAATTATCATGGGCGATGGTACGTACCGGTATTCTTGGTTATGGCGGTGGGCCTTCGGTTATGCCTCTTTTTCGTTATGAAGCGGTGACTCGTTATCGCTGGTTAAGTGATGATGAATTTGGCGAAATTCTAGCGCTTGGCAATGCTTTACCCGGTCCAATTGCTACGAAGATGGCAGCGTACTTGGGCTATCGTGGCAAAGGTGTGCTCGGGGCTATTTTAGCTGTGATCGCTCATATTCTCCCTTCTTGTCTAGCGATGATCGTGTTATTATCAGCAGTCTCTTACTTAAGCCAGTCCAAAATCATTCAAGGAATGATTGCTGCTGTGGTACCTGTAATTGCTGTCATGCTAGGCGTAATGGCATACGAATTTGGCGAAAAAGCGGTTAAAGGGCTAGGCATTAAAGTCGGTATTGGACTATTTATCGTAGCGTTTATTCTGTTGCAACTGGTAAATGTCCATGCAGCTATTGTGATTGCATTATTTTTAGCCTATGGAGCGGTTCATTTCAAATTTGTTCAATGGCTGAAAGATCGCCGTAACCCACCTAATCCGCCTGTAAAGCCGACTGAAGGCGGTGGTGCTTAATGGTGACACTGACTATTGATTGGATCGAATGGCTTCGTTTATTTTGGGGCTTTTTTCTAGCCAATGTACTTGGTTATGGTGGAGGCCCTGCTTCGATTCCACTGATGTACAACGAGATTGTAGCGCATTACCACTGGCTAGATGACAAAACATTTTCGAATGTGCTGGCGCTTGGTAATACACTTCCCGGGCCTATTGCGACGAAGATTGCTGCTTTTGTCGGGTATGATGTCTCAGGGATAAGCGGAATATTTATCGCTTTATTTGCGACGATTGTCCCTTCGGCAGTGGCTTTGATTCTACTGCTTAATCTATTGCAGAAATACCGTACTTCTCCTGTAGTCAAAGGATTAACATTACTGGTTCAGCCTGTTATCGCTGTAATGATGGCGGTACTGACATGGCAATTAACAGCAGGTTCGTTTGTCTCGATAGGCATCTGGCAAAGTCTTGGTATTGCTGCTGTCGCTTTCTGGGCGATGCAAATTCGCAAAATTCATCCTGCGTTTGTGATTCTAGCGGCTTTTGTCTATGGTGCATTGGTACTTCCGAATTTTATTTGATCAACATAATATCAATCAAATGTACACCAAAAACGACTGTAGATCATCTACAGTCGTTTTTTCACCTATTTATATGATTAATCTGCAATATTGCTGTTACCACTTACTCCATTGATACTGCCTGCTTGACCAGTGACAGGTGAACCATCGCCATTACTTGCAAATTGAAAAGCATAGCCGTAATTGGTATCTGCTTTGAAATGTTGCAATTGATCGGCTGTGAGGTACGCACTTACATAGGTGTAGTCTACTTTTTGCGCATTTCCTTCATATGTCCATGCTGTGGCAACATTCACATCATAATTCAATCCTTGTAGACGTTTGACTTCGGCTTGTACTTCTTTGCTATTGGTTTCTAAAGGAGTGCCGTTCGAAAATAAATCGATCGCTACAAAATACTTCATATCTTTTCCTGCATATTGATCTAAAGCTTTTTTCAATCCACTCACGTACAATATTTCTCCGTTGTTCGGTGTTGCATAACTTTCAGATACCATGCCTCCACTATTGGGCTGAGGGACAGGGTCAGATGCTTTTTTCTCGTGCGGTAATATATCGATTCTTACTCCTTTGTCTTTCGGTTTTGCTACTTTATCGTTTTTAATCTTTTTCAAATATCCTAAAGCATGATGCAGGATCGCATTTGCTTCTGCACGAGTGATTTCTTTTTTCGGATTCAAGTTTTTGTTGTGATCTAACTTTACAATCCCAAGCACGATAGCCAATTGTACTGAACCTAAGAATGAAGGATTTAGCTTTTTCATATCTTTGATATTAGGTGTAATCACATCAATCGCTGGCATGTTTCCTGCTGTTTGTAGAGCAGTCATCACTTCATCAATATAGCGTTCACGACTAATCTTTTGGTTAGAATGTGCTGCTTTGGATTTCAGTTTGAATGCTTTTTCAATCATTTGGCTCGCTTGTTTTTGTGTTAATGTTTTACTGGATGCAATGGTTGTATTGCTAACTCCATTAATAGTCGGTTGAGCATGTAATTTCACCATTCTTTCTTGTCCGGTTACACCATTCAAGTCTTGAACGCTAGATGTAGCTGCAAAAGACATACTCCCTAGTGATAAAGATAAAATAGATGCAGATAAGATTGATGTTACGATTTTTTTATTGATGTTGTTGTTTTTGTTATTCATGGTAATTCCTCCTCGAATGTTTGAACAATAATGGCTTACACTATAAAAGACGACGTTTAGCAGATCAGGTTATTTTTGCTTTCTATTATTTTTTAAAATCGATATCAATACCTTGATCCGCATCTACAGGCAAACCATCACCATTGGTAGCAAAACGGAATCCATAACCATAATGCGAATCTGCTACAAAATTCTTTAATTGATCGGCTGTAAAATAACCTGCAATATAGGAGTAATCGACTTGTTGTTGATTGCCTTGATACGTCCACGCTGTAGCATAACCTACCTTATAATGGAGCGCAGTCAGACGTTCTAATTCGTTCACAGCTTCTGCACTGTTAACCTCTATAGGCTTCATATCGTTAAATACATCAATCGCTACAAAGTATTTCACATCTTTCCCTGCGTTTTTCTTCAAAGCTTGTTGAACTTCTGGACTATAGAATTTACTTCCATTGACAGGTGTCGCATAACTATCTGATGGAATACCGCCTGAAGGGGTAGTTTCACTTTGAATAACCGTTCCAGATGCTGTATAGATCGGATTTTGTTGATTCCAGACATTTGTAGCCATAAATGAAATAATAACTGCCGCCGCGGCAAAAGCTATAGCACTTGACCATTTCAGCCAATACTTCGATCTTGGTTGACGACGTGCTTCATATCGGGTCAATAAATCATCGTCGATCTGTCCAATAGCACGATAAAGTTGTTCACTATTCATAAGTAGATTCCTTCCTCTAGAAGATAAGCTTTGAGCTTGGTACGTGTACGAAAAAGACTAGCTTTGACATTGTTCTCTTTCATAGCAAATTGCTCAGCCATCTCTGCTTGTGAACGGCTATACCAGTATCTGGCTAAAAACAAATTGCATTCACGCTCAGGTAACGTATGCAGAAATTGGTTGATCGTTTTCGCCAAATCTTTTTCCAAAATAGCTTGTTCGACATCATAATCAGAAGGGATACAATCATCGAGTTCGCCAAGAATAATAGTCATTTCTCCACCACGCTTTTGAGCTTTTTTCGCTTTAAATTTATCAAGTGATAGATTTCTAGTAATTCTGCCTACAAAAAAAGACAGTTTACTTGGGCGTTGTGGAGGAATGGCATTCCATGTACGAAGCCATGTGTCATTAACGCATTCTTCTGCATCTTCGGAATCACTCAAAATGTTATAAGAGATCGTATAGCAATATCTTCCGTAATGGCGGGAAGATTCTGTTATCGCTGCTTCATTTCTCGTTATAAATAGTTCTATAATTTCGTTATCTTCCACGTATAGGCTCTCCTTTGTGCTACATATACTCTTCACTTATACAGACGATAAATCATGACTCAGGTTATTTTTAAATAGCTAAAAAAATAATTATTTTCTTCCCATCTACAAATGTAATATAATTCCAGTCTAAATACGATGTAGATCATTCTTGAAAGACTAGATACTCTTGTATATTTTTCGATAGATATGTAACTATTGTCTTTTTGTTGTTAAAAGAAGGATGCTCCCTTTCGATAGCGAATGCTACCCTTAGGCTTATGATGCCAAATGAAATGTACAGGAGGGATTATTTTTGAAAAAGTGTAAGTCGCTTGGGGTTATTGTCGCTATGACGGGGTGTTTATTATTATCACCATCGACTGGATGGGCAGCAGATAAGGTAGATTCAAATGTCCAGACTATTGTAGAGGGTAAAAGTACCGATCAAGTCAGCCGATTAATCGGTCAGACCTTGTACAGTCCTTATGCTTTGGTAGCTGATCAGTTGGATGCTCAAGCTACATGGGATGCCGATCAAGGCACATTAACGCTGACCAAAGGTACAACCAAAATCACTCTCAGTGATCGTGCTACATCTACAACCGCATCGTATCCTACACTACAACTTGTAGGGGACCAAGTATTCGTATCTGTACGTGCTGTTTTTGAAGCTTTTGACTACAAAGTGATATACACTTCTGCTACTCGCTCTGTCACTATTCAACCTTCTGCTCCTGTTATCTCTAATCCTACGCCTACAGCAACATCAGACACTTACAAATCAGTCTCGATTTTAACAGACCTTGATCCAAGCACAGCTACAGGTCTGCGGATAGAAGGTGTGATTGCTAATGCAGATAATCAAGTGTTTACTGTCGAAATGGGAAGTAAAACATTATATCGGATTGCCGCAGATACGGGACAAATGAATGCATTGACCGAATTACCACGTTCAGGTACAGGAATGGCACTTGATACGGATGGTAATCTCTATATTGCAAGCGGAGGCGAAGAAGGTCTTATTTACCGGATCAATGAAGAAGACTTATCCAGTGCGGCTTTTGACTCTTCCAAAGTAGTCACCTATGCCAGTGGAGTTCCGGGAGCGAACGGATTAGCCTTTGATGGTAGTGGTAATCTGTATGTAAGCGGTGGAGCTACAGGAGCTATCTATAAAGTTTCGGCAAGCGGACAAGTCAGTACGTATGCCAGCGGGATCTTGCCTACACGTGAAGAGCAAAAAATCGTAGTGAATGGAATTGCTTTCGGTACAGATGGACAATTATATGTGAGCAATACAAGCTCTGGAGAAGTGAATCGCTTTGCGATCAACAGCGATGGTTCTCTAGGACAACGACAACTTGTTGCTCAAAGCCCGCTATTATATGGAGCAGACGGCTTAAATTTCGGACCGGATGGTGCTATCTATGTAGCAGCTAACGAACGTAATGCCATTGTACGTGTTGGTCTGGATGGACAAGTACGTGATATCGCTAGCAACAATAACAATGGGCCGTTAGAATTTCCTGCCAGTCTTCATTTTGTAGGTAATACATTATATATCAGTAATTTTGATCAACCACGCGGGATCAATAATCCTAATGATCCTGGTATTGGTGCTTCGATCGCAACGATTGATTTTAGCTAATAAGAGAACAACAACAATACACGCCCAACTGTTCATATCTGATGAGCAGTTGGGCGTGTATGATTTTATAATCGTATGCTATCTCTAGATACAGACCACTTAGTCTGTAATATTATCATTATAGTATTCAATAATATCTTTGCGACGAATAATCCCTAGAAATATGCCTTTAGAATCAATCACAGGTACAAAGTTCTGATCAGCGGCAAGCGATAACATATCTTCCATCGCTGCGGTGATAATAACACTTTCGTTGCGGACATGCTTTTGAATATCATAGACAGGAATCTCACGCATTTTTTCAAAATCAAGATTGCATGTATTTTTGAGTTTCCATAATAAGTCCCCTTCAGAAAGAGTCCCTACATACCGTCCAGATTCATCAATAATCGGCAAAGCAGTATAAGAATGACGCTCTAATATCTCTAAGGCTTCAAACATCGAAATCGTTGAAGGAATATAAGCGACTTGTTCTTTAGGTAATAAAAAAGAAGAAATTTGCATCTGCTGTAGACACTCCTTTGGCTATAAATTGGTGATGTATATCTATTAAAACATACATATGACTATATTTGAAAGCGATTGCAGGTTGAGATTTTGTAACTATTTGATGAGATTGAAGCAGTCATTCAGTTTATTTATACTATAATAGACACGACAAAATGACACCCGAGCTATACTCAAGCTCTAGAAATGAGGTTCTTGTTATAATGATCTATCATGCCAATCAAATTATAGAAAAGATCACAACACTACTTCAGAAAACAACAATCTATAATCAACAGCACCATATGAAATGGGTACGTGCTCCTTTTTTCGATCAAGAGCCATTTGAACTTTCTCCGTATGTTCAGATTACAGACGAAGGATATGTATTACAAATGTACGAACGTAATGTGCAAATGCTCAACAAACTTACGACCGATGTAGATGATGTGGTGTACTGGATTTTGGAAGATACGATTCAACTGATTCTACACACTGATCGATTACAACGTCAACAGGATTCTTCTTATACAGCTAGAGATGAAATATCTATTGAAGAACAAGCTAATCAAGCCTTTTCTGAAATAGGTGGAATCTATGAACAATGGCATCATCAACATCGTCGCAGTACATTAGAGACGCCTTAGATACATCATAATCACTACCAGAACAGTCTATAGCACGCAAAAGGATCTTGTCTCTACAAGATCCTTTTTTGGCTAACACCAAACAACGTTAGATCGTTTGCTGATCTTTGCTCATAGCAGGAACAAGAGATTTGTGATCGATAGGAGAAGAAAGTGTAATTAACGTAGTATACGAGCCGTGGCTAGTAATGCAATTTTCAAAAGGTTCCAAATCCATAATAGATGCAGTCACCACTTTAATCAAATAATTGTAATCTCCGCTTACTCGGTGACATTCTACGATCTGAGCAGTATCCTGACAAAATTGCACAAACGAAATACCATCATGCGCACGGAATAAATAATACGCTGTCGTATGTTGTCCAATCTTATCCGGTGCGACCACTGCTCGGTATTGTTGAATCACTCCACTCTCTTCCATTCGACGTACTCGTTCCGTGACGGCTGGTTGAGACAGCCCTACTTCTTTTCCTAATTCGGTCATTGAAATACGTGCTTGGGTTTGCAGACAGAGTAGAATATGTTGATCCACCTGATCCATGAATGTTCACTCCTTTAATTTCAAGGTTATAACAATAAATAAATTTGAATCCGTAAGTGTATACACGAAATAAATCGGTTGTTATATGTAGTATTGCGATAATATCATATAAAATGAACAGAGTAAATCTTTACTATTCTAAGCGTATCACAAAAACACCTTCACACTGAAATGGCTATAGATCAATTGGATCGACTTAGCTTATTTTTTCAGTAGAAGGTGTTCTATGATGGAATGCTTATTCAGGATTGTGAGGGTCTTCTTTAATCCAATCCACTTGAATAAAATCTTCATTTACTTGTAATTCCGCTTCGCCAAGTCCATTTTTTTGCAACGTAGTCTTGACCGTATCTTCATTTTGCATAGCGATTACCAGCCCTGCACTTTTGGTTTCACTCTGAATTAAATGCATCCCTAGCTCTAGCAACCGTTCTACGCTAAATGGTTTCTGCAAATAACGTTCATTTGAAGTCTCTGCATAATTATCGGGTTGATCTAAAGCAGAAGAGATGATTACAGGCACATGGCGATACGCTTTATTGTTTTTGAGCACTTGAATAAAGTCCCAGCCATTTTGAGGGCCATGAAGCTGTACATCGACCAGACATAATAGTGGCGGTTGCTCACTATATTCTAGAGCTAACAATGCTTCTTCTGCGGTGTCCATGCGCAAGATCTCGTAATGCTGTTCTTCAAAAGTAGCTCCGATCAGCCGTGCTAGATTTTCATCGTCTTCGATCACAACGATTTTGTTATCCAGTGTACGCAGATGGAATTTAGGCAATTTCACATAAAATGTACTGCCTTTTCCTAAAATCGAATCAAAGTATACTTCTCCACCCAAATCTTCCACAATCTCTTTCACAATTGCCAATCCTAAGCCTGTTCCACCGATCTGACGACGATCTGAATTGTCTACCCGATAAAATTTACCGAACATATGGGGCTTCGATTCTTCAGGTATGCCCAGACCATAATCTTGAACCGCCGCAATCCAGTGGGTATCTCCATCCATCAAACGAATATCGACCCGTTCTTGTCCGGGCGAATACTTAATCGCATTACTGATCAAATTATGCATAATCTGTGTAATACGGTCACTATCTGCTCGTACCAGACACACACCTTCAGGCACATCAATACCAATCGTATATCCCTGCTTGTTATCCCATTGCTTGGCGACATTTTGTATAATCGGATTCATATCAAATGGAACCAATGTATAATTCTGCTTGCCTGATTCCATCCGCTGTAGATCTAGAAAATCACTGATCAGATTGGACAACCGATTCGCTTCTCTATGAATCGTTTCCATGTATTTCTTCGCTTTTTCCGGTTTTACTTCACGATGAAGCAAAATCTCTACAAAGCCTAAAATACTCGCAAGCGGTGTACGCAGTTCATGAGATACAATACTTACAAATTCGTTTTTCAACTGATCAGCTTGCTCTTCTTCTGTACGATCACGGAATACAAATAGATGATAATTTTCCAGATTCATCCCTTTGATCATATTCATATACATTTCCATATAATAAATAGAACCATCCCGACCTTGTAGGGAGAACTGCGTTTTCCATTCTTTCGTCTCATTGGTGAGTAACTGTTGAATCTGCTCACTAAGCATCGTATGTTCTACGGTATGCTGATCTAGGTATTGGGCAAGCGAAGTAATATTAGCACCGGTAGATAGTTCTGGATTCACACGACTGACCTGCTGGTTGCAAAATGAAATGGTACCTTCAGGATCACACAGCACTAAGCCTTCATGCAAAGAATCGATAATTTGCTGAATTGTATCTCGTTGTTGCTTGAGCATCCGCTTTTCCAATTCCAATTCAAGATTGAGTTCTTCCAGACGAACACTTTGTTTACGCCGCTCTTCACTCGCTAATTGAGCTTGATAAGCCAGTCCGAATTGCCCGATTAATCCTTCAGTCATCAGCTTGTCTTTGATATGAACCATAAGACTACCGTATGTGGTAAACAGAACAAATCCGAGCACATTCATCTCTTCGTTGAAAATAGGATAGTAATGATCGTCAGCCCGCTCATATCCGTGATGGACGCCTTTTTCTTCCATACTTAGACTGCGACTACGTACCACAGGAAGCTTTTCTTCTAACACTTGTAATGCTGGGCCAAATAAATGTTCAATCGCTTCTCCATGTATCGTACGCGGCCATCCAATCGAATACACCATCCGTGAAGAAGCAGGATTACCAATCTCATCTTGCACCACTAACATCAGAGCATCATGACGAGTAGCTTGCATCAATGCACGCAGACTGCTTTCCAAAAAGTCATTCATTTGTGCAAAACCGGTAAGCTTTTCCTGATACGAATTAATCAGTTGTAACTGTGTCTCACGTTCAGTTAATCGTTCCAAAATCGTTTCTTGCTCTTGCTGTTGCATCAGAATCTCTTCATTCTGCGCTTCCAATTCATCATGCTGTTCTCCCATTTGACGGAGACTTTCTTCCAATTCTTGATGGCGTTCTTTCAATTGATCGCTCATATGATTAATACCGCCAACCAGACCGCCGATTTCATCTTTGGAAAACGTATCTTCTAAATGAATATATTCGCCGTGGCTAATCCGCTCGACCACTTGTTCCATTTGAGCGATCGGGTGAATAATCGACTTCCGCAGATACCGAATCAAGATAATCGCTGTGCCTAATCCTAAAAAAATTAAAACAAGCGGTACAAACAGTATTAACGAATTTAAATGTCTACTTTTCGCAATCAGATCATTCACTTCTTGCCGTTCAATCTGCATTAAGCGATCCAGTTCACTATTGACCGATTGCACCAGACTGGTCGTGATCGTCTGCGAGATGCGATTGATTTCAGCTTGATTATTCTGCTGTTTGAGCGTTTGCATCACTGGGAAGTAACTGAAATACTCTGTGCTTTTACTTGATAATTCATCCAACCGGGAATCTTCAGCCTGTGCTTGTTTAAATGTATTTAATCGTTCAGTAAATGCATCACGACTGGTCTCTGCTTCAAGCAAAAATTCATTTCGATCATAAGCAAGATACGCTCTAAAATCAGACACTGCTGTACGATAATCTTCATCCATATCTTGAATCTGATTTTGCTGATCCAGATGGATATTAATATCATTCGTAATGTCTGCTGTTTGTTGCTTAAAAAACCATTCCACCATAAAAATAATAATGCCAAAAATCAGAAAAAGCGCAATCGTCCATAATGCGACGCGACGTGCCAGTCCCCCGCGGGCTGGATTCATTATTCATCCCCTCCGCCGCTGCTCGACAGTAATTCTTCTGCTGCATCCATCAATTGTAATGGACTAAACGGCTTCGACATATACAAAGAGACTCCCGCTTGCTCCGCACGGATTCGATCTTTCTCCTGTGCTTTGGCGGTCAGTAAAATAACAGGTTTCTGCGCATTGACTCCACCACTTTGACGTAGCCATTCACAGACTTCAATCCCTGTCGCTTCTGGCATCATATAATCTAAAATCACAAGGTCAAAAGGGTGACTCGACAGCTTTTCTTGAGCTTGCTTACCATCTTCTGCTTCAACCACGTTGTACCCTTCATCTGCTAATGTTTCCTGAAGCAAAAAGCGTAAAGCCGGTTCATCTTCTGCGATTAAAATTTGATACGTTGTCATTTCATGTATCCCCTTTGTTGTAAAAGATTATAGAATCATGTCTTGCGATGCCAAGATTATATACGGTAATAGATCTCCTCTACATTTTACTATATTTAACTATTTCGACAAAATTGCTTTTGATAGATGTAGGTCTTTATCATCATAAGTAAAATTTTAACAAAATAGACGACTTTACAAGCTTTGCTACCGTCGATCGCTCCTGTTAATATGATATAATGAAAGCGTAATTCCATTTTAATTACAGAAGAGGGGTTTGACCTTTATTATGCTACAATTTAGTCCCTCATTTTTACAGATCGGATCTACTGTTGGTCTTCTAGTGATTGCGATAACTGCTATTTTGGTACGTTCTCGCACCAATCACCGACCGGTTAATGCCAAAAAAATTCTGATCCCACCTATGGGAATGAGTACTGGTTTTCTAATGTTTGTGGTGGCTGATTTCCGGGTATCCTGGATGTGGGCTTTAGGTGCTTTTTTAGCAGGATGGTTTATTTTCTCTTATCCTTTAATTCGCGGTACCAGATTCGAACGTTCAGGCACCGATATCGTGGTTCAGCGTTCAAAAAGCTTTTTGTTTATTTTGATTGGTCTGTTGATGATCCGCTTACTATTGCATCGGTTTATTGAGCAATATATTTCAATTCCGCAGACAGCAGGCGTATTCTTTATTCTGGCATTTGGAACATTATTGCACTGGAGAATCTCTATGTATCGCCAATATCGCAAAATGACTTCAGATCCAGATATCTCGTTGTCTCATCCATCTACCAAATAACAACAAAAAGCCGACTTCTATCTATATAGATAAAAGTCGGCTTTTGTATTAGAGTACACTATTATTAAAGTTCATTGATCTTCGATGATAAAGTATAGGATTAGTCGGTGACTTTAACCAATTGTTTACCTAGATTTTCGCCGCTAAATAATCCAATAAAGGCTTTAGGTGTATTCTCAAAACCTTCTACGATATTTTCACGATATTTGATTTTGCCTTCTTTAACCCAGCTACCCATTTCTTTCAATCCTTCAGCAGCATCTACGGCATAATCTCCTACAAGGAATCCTTTAAGGAGCACAGTGCGTTTGAGTAATGTCGGTTGAATACGTGGTCCGATATCTGGTTTTTCATTGTTATACAGTGAAATTTGTCCACATAATGGAATACGAGCATTGGTATTGAGTAGATCGATTACAGCATCTGAGATCTCGCCGCCTACATTGTCAAAATAAATATCGACACCATCCGGGCAAGCTTCTTCTAGCGCTTCACGGACAGGTTTCTCATCTTTATAGTTAATGACTGCATCGAATCCAAGTTCATCTAACAAATAACGATTTTTTTCTTCTGAACCGGAGATCCCTACAACACGGCATCCTTTAATTTTACCAATCTGTCCTACTAACATCCCTACAGCACCACCTGCACCAGAGACAACCAGTGTCTCGCCCGGTTGCGGATTACCGATACGTAGTGTGCCAAAGTAAGCTGTTAATCCAGGCATACCCAGTACACCAACAGCTGTAGAGATAGGAGCCAATTCGGGATCGACTTTGCGGCACGTATCCGCTTCTACTACTGCATAACGTTGCCATCCCCATCCACCAACAACGATATCGCCTTCTTGATAACGAGAATCGTTACTTTGCAGAACTTTACCGATAGAACCACCGGCTACAGGTTCATTTAGAGCATAAGAAGCAGCATAAGACTTCGCTTCACTCATGCGTCCTCTCATATAAGGATCGACCGATATATATAAAGTTTGAATTTGCAGTTGTCCTTCTTTAGCTTCCTCCAGTGGTTGCTGATCTATCGTAAAGTTTTCTGCGGTAGGTACACCTTTTGGACGGCTTACCAATAGAATGCGTTCATTTTGAATAGTAGACATCATTTATTCCTCCTTGTTTTGCTTACTCTTTACTATTACCCTTAATCATCTATTCTATCGCTTATTCACACTTTTTTCACATTCTGATCATTCATAATAAATATTAAGTTAACTTTCATGACACACCTGTTAATAATAGACAAAATAAAGTAGTATAATAAAAGATGATGAATACTTAATTGACATTAAAATGCACTTTAGTTGTGTTTTGTATCATATAGATCAATCAACGTTAGAGGTATATTTAGATTAGTAGGAGGTTAGCTATGCGTAGAAAATCAAGAAAAGTCGCTATAGTGGGTGCAGGAATGGTCGGTGCAGGTTGTGCCTATTCGATGATCAATCAGTCGATTGGTGATGAGATTATGATGATTGGACGTACACATGAACGTGCAGTCGCTCAAGCTCTTGACCTTTCCCATTGTATGGAGTTCACATCCCATCGTACCAAAGTGTATGCAGGGACATTACAAGATTGCGGAGATATGGATATTGTGATTATTACAGCGGGTGCTAATCCTGTACCCGGTCAGAATAATCGAATGAATATTCTCCATGAGACGGCGGCTATTGCTCGTGAAATTACAGAACCGATTGTCGCAAGTGGATTCAACGGTGTATTTATTGTTGCGGCTAATCCGGTAGATGTGATTACTCATCTAGTATGGCAAATTTCAGGTTTTCCGCGTGAACGTGTGATCGGAACAGGGACATCGATCGATTCTTCCCGTCTCAAAACATTGCTGTCTGATGTCTTTTCAATTGATCCACGCAGTGTACATGGTTATGCGCTTGGAGAACATGGAGAATCTCAATTTGTAGCATGGTCGCATGTAACGATTGGTGGTAAGCCTTTATTGCATATTCTGGATCAACATACGGCTCGTTTTCCCGATCTGAATCTGGATGATATTGCTCGCAAAACCAAAGATGCAGGCTGGGAGATTTTTACCCGCAAAGGGAACACTCAGTTCGGTATCGGTAACGCGCTTGCTTATATTGCCCGTTCGATTCTGAATGATGAACAACGAATCATTGCAGTTTCTTCTATATTAGAAGGTGAATATGGACAACACGATGTCTGTGCAGGAGTGCCTGCAATTATCGGCGGTGAAGGCATTAAAGAAATTATCGAACTTCAACTGACCGCAGAAGAGCAGGTCAAGTTCGAATATTCTTGTCAGCAAATTCGTAGTGGTATCGAAGCTGTTCTTCCTGTGATCATTCCAAATAGTGATGTTGTCTAATTTATAATCAATCTATCTGCTCACTCTAAATAGTGAACAACTATCAAATAAAAAAAGAGCTATACTTCTGAATCATCAGATCGTATAGCTCTTTTGCTTGTATTAAATATTCATTTATAAAGCTATATTATATTCTTTCTAGTTACTCTTCCGAAATCGATGCTGCATCCCACTCTAGATCTTCCAGAAATCGGTATACATCCTCAAAGACCAGATCATGTTGCTTGTCCATCGTTAGAATATGACCGGATTGGTCATACCATTTCAGCTCCTTGAGCGGCATAGTCAGATCTTCATAAATAATTCGGGCACTTTCTAGATAAAGCTCTTCATCAAGCTCTCCCTGCATAATCATTGTCGGTGCAGAGATACGCTTCACTTGACTAGCAGTGGAGGCGATTAGTTTACGCAGTTGATCCAGACTGTGTAGTGGCTCTTCAGCCAGCTCTATCAGTTCCTGCTCAATCTGTAGCTCTTCTTTGCCCTCAATAGACTTGAACCAGCGAGCATATTCGAGTACCCGTCTGAGGATATCCTCATTGTCTTTTTCACGTATAGGTGCGCACATAGAGACAATAGCTTTGGCGGGAAACAGAGTTCCCAGTCGCAGGGAGAATACACCGCCCAGTGATACACCAACTACAGCGATCTCTTCATACCCTTCCTGCTCCAGATATTCATAACCGTCTACAGCACTTTTCCACCATTCCGAAGGTTTCGTATGTAGCAGTTCCTCTGGAGTACTGCCGTGTCCTTTATACAGTGGTCCATGGCAGGTATACCCTCTATCATTCAGGAAACGTCCCAGTTTGCGGACATGCAATGTATTGCCAGTGTATCCATGTAGCAGTAGAGCAGCCCTTGCTCCTCCGCGATAGGTAAATGACTGAGGTGGAACCAGTTTCATCCGATCATCTCTCCAATTCTATTTTCTCTATATTATAAACAGAATGACTGCTCTAAAAGCAGAACCAGAAGTAAGAATACCATATTTGCTAGCGGTAACCTAATCCACAGTATACGGATCAGAAGTCCTCGTAGTTGTTGGTTATCCTACTTCTGGAGAGAGATTGCCACCTTATTTTGTTACTATGATATCATCGGAATAAGTCACTATATAGTTCGCATTGTCAAAGGCTGATGCAGGAACAGAAAGATCGGCTACAACATTTTGTAAGCGAATTACAGGCAGGATCTTATTTCCCTTCTTCCACTGCGCCACAAAATGAGTAATCCAGCAGATCGATAATAGAATAGTGTTGAAGCTGTTCTACCCGTAGTCATTGCTAAAAACGATACTTTCTAAGATGTTGTCTAATTCATAACCACTCTATCTGCTCACTGTGAATAGTGATCAACTCTCAAATAAAAAAAGAGCTATACTTCTGAATAATCAGATCGTATAGCTCTTTTGCTTTAGATTGAGGTCTATCGACTTTATACATCGATAGTCATCTATTTGTATTCTGTGTGTTATTTTACAGTCAATACTGGACAGTTCGCATGTTGGATAACTTTGTGACTGACACTTCCAAGGAATAGTTCAGACATCTTACTCATGCCTCTCGTTCCCATCACGATCAGATCATAATTCTGGCTATTCGCTAGATCACAAATAATGGTCGCTGGATCACCTGTCTGATAATTGATATCATACTGAATCCCTGTAGGATTAAGCACTTGACGATAAGGTTCTGTCATTTCATGACCTTCTTCATTTAACTTGGCATCTACATCGATCCCCAGGGGTGGTTCAGCAACCATCATTACCGGATTGACATGAACTGCTGTAAGAGATGGCTTATTGGATAAAGCTTGAATCAATTCGATTGCTTTCTGCAAAGCTCGATCAGCATGTTCTGATCCATCTACAGCGACTAATATTTTGTCAAATATCGAACTCGTTGACATCTGATCTTGGGCTTGAATATCATTCATCGTTATCCTCTTCCTTCTATTATATAGATTTGAACTGTAAATATAGTTCAATAATTAGTGAGCATGGGATACATCAATATCACGTAAATGGCGACGACGTACAATCAATACGATTACCCCGATAAATACCATTAGAGCACCAAAGTAAAATGGCATCTGTGCATTGTACCATTCTGATAATTTACCAGCTAACCAAGGAGAAGCCGCACCACCTAAGAAACGAACAAAGCTATATGAGGCAGAAGCTACAGAACGTTCTACAGGAGCCGATTCCATAACCGCTGTTGTAATCAACGTATTATTAATCCCTAAGAAAATACCGGCTACAATTACAGCTACAATCACAGTCGTTGGTGAACCCATAAATGTACCGATACCCATCACTAACAAGTCGATAGTAAATAAGGTCAACATAACACCCATCGAAGCAGCAAGATTGAAACGGCTTTGTAATTTAGGTGCTACAAATACGGAAGTGAAAGCAAGCAAGATTCCCCATCCAAAGAATACATATCCAAGTCCATGTTCATCTAAGCCCATGACATAAGGAGAATAAGCCATTAATGTAAAGAATCCAAAGTTATATAAAAACGCTACAATCGCTAATGTTTTGAGTGCTGGATAGCTAAGTGCTTTGAACGGATCAGCTAGTGAACTGCGTTTAGTTGGTTTTGGAATTTTGGGTAACACGAATAAAATAAACAAGAAACCAATCACCATCAATACACTAACTCCGAAGAAAGGACCTCTCCAAGAAATGGAACCCAATTCTCCGCCTAGCAAAGGACCGACTGAAATCCCAAGTCCCAATGCCGCTTCATACAAAATAATTGCTTTGGCTGTACCTGATGTGGATAATCCAACGATGGCAGATAATGCAGTTGCGATAAAGAGTGCATTACCAAATCCCCATCCTCCACGGAACCCAACGATTTGAGCAATCGTATCTGATGCGCCGCCCAATGCGGAGAACACAATAATAAGCAAAATCCCACTTAATAATGTCCATTTCACTCCGATCCGACTGGATACAAAACCTGTAATTAACATGGCTAGACCAGTAACCAAGTTATAGCTTGTAAATAATAAAGACACCTGACTTTTACTAGCGTGTAATTGATTAGCAATCGCTGGCAAAATAGGGTCGACTAGACCTAATCCCATAAATGAGATCACACATGCAAAAGCAACAGCCCAGACTGCTTTAGGTTGGGAAAACAACCCGCCACGTTCAGGCAGTTCTTTTAAAGTTGATGGTTTGGTACTCATATTGATGTATTCCTCCTTGGAAAACGTTAATTTAATTTAGCGAGTCCTTCTTGAATCCGTTGACGCAATAATTCTGCATCTGCTTTGAACGCATAAATACGGCTTAATTTCTCATCCACCATATGTAGCTGTTGATCTAACGTCTTGTTCATTTCAATCAATTGCTGTCGACGTTCTTCTTCATCCGTAGTGTTGCGGTATTGCTCGCGCTGATCATTGAGCATCTCGGTTACTTTGACATAATGCTGTAATTCTTGAAGCGAGAAGCCTAGCACATCGCGAGCGTTGATGATTTTTTTGAGCCGATCAATATCGGTCTGACTGTACAATCGTGTTCCGCCTTCACTGCGCTGAGGAGAAACAAGCCCAATCTCTTCATAATAACGAAGCGTACGCTTGGTTAAGTTACAGGCTGTAGCTACTTCATCAATCTTGTAGAGAGTCATTTATTATCCCCACCTTTTTTGAAATAAATCCCCTTTTATATAAAAATAATTACATATTGATTATGTAACTATAATACTACTATCTCACGTTAACGTCAATGTTATATCGTAAATTTATATGTATTTTTTGTTATATAATAATTTAATATAGATTTATTATATTATCTTTATTACGTATCCTCTATCCATATTTATCATTA